>JBDNDG010000508.1:0-2824 GCA_046719255.1 Chloroflexaceae bacterium | reverse complement strand
TACAACCTCCCCGGCATGAACCTGATGCACCAGCAGGGCGAACTGGTCCTTCGGGTCGCCGTGCGCTCCGCCGACAGCGTCAGTTATGAAGTGGACCCGACGGTCAAGCACTGGCTGGAGCGGCTGGTGGCCTACCGGCTGCAGGCCAGCGCCTGGCAGGATGTCGCCGACGGGCGGATCGAGGAGGCGACGCGCCGCCTGCAAATGGCCGGGACGCGCCTGTTTGAAGCCGGTGAAACCGAACTGGCGCGTACCGTGCAGGAGGAAGCGACCCGCCTGCTGCGCTCGGGTAACGCCAGCGCCGAAGGCCGTAAGCGCATCAAGTACGGCACCCGCGGGTTGATCGGGCAGGGATAGCGATTCCGAGGGAGGCAGGTATGCAGCTTTGTACTCACTGTCACGCGCAACAACTTGACGGGGCGATTTTCTGCTCGGAGTGTGGCGCGAGTTTGCTGGGCAGCCCGCAGCGCCGTGAGACAACC
Organism: Chloroflexaceae bacterium; assembly: GCA_046719255.1. Classification (GTDB taxonomy): domain Bacteria; phylum Chloroflexota; class Chloroflexia; order Chloroflexales; family Chloroflexaceae; genus JACAEO01. Next base: position 2,342 of record JBDNDG010000508.1, on the reverse strand, counting down.
GCTTCCCTCAATCGGGCTGTGGCCACGGGCGAAGCAACGGCCTTTGAGATGAGCGAGCCGCTGGTGATTGACGCGCCACTCGCCAGCGCGACTCCAACCTTCACCCTGGTGGTGATCAATAGTGGCCGGCGCATCACCCTCGAGGCCGGCGATAACCTGCTCATCGGTCGCAAAGATAACCAGCGTGGCATCTATCCTGATGTGGATCTGGGCCTCGATGGCGGCTACGATGCCGGTGTGTCGCGTCGCCACGCGATGATCTCGTTGCAGAACGGGAGTTACTGCATCGAGGACCTCGCCAGCGCCAATGGCACGTTCGTGAACGGGCGGCGTTTGCCGCCTCAGGAGCCGTTTCCTATCCGTCCCGGCGACGAACTCAAGCTCGGCACGCTGCTGCTGCGTTTCGAGATCGGGTAAGCGCGCGCTATCACACGCCCTTCCCGGCGGGAAGGGTTTGGAAGAGCGCAGCCCGCCCAACTATCGCATCATTGTGCGGCCAGGCCGCACAGGCGCCTGATTGCAAGAGGAGTGCTTTCCGTGGCCAAGACCGTCATTCTGCATCTCACCGGCGAGGACCCGCTGCTGGCCGAGATAGAGGCCGAACCGCAGCCGGGCGATCAGTTTGTCCGTGTCTTCAATATGCGCAAGCGCGACGGTAAGCCGGTCAGCTACCTGGCTGCCGGTGTGCAGGCGGTGATCTTTCCCTGGCACCGCATCACCTTCATTGAGTTGATGCCCAGCGAGGAAGAGCGCAGTTCGGTGATCGACTTCTTCCGCTCGTGACCGCACGCCGTGCCGCGGCCCGGGACGTGGGGAAACCCGGTTGCTCTGCCATTTCCCCGCAAGCGGATAGGAGATAGCCTGTGATCGAGTACCCTGGACACCCCGGCACTACGGGCCGGCTGCAACGCAGCGAACTGTTTGTGCCGGCGTCGCGCTGGGCCATGATCGAAAAGGCGGCCCGCAGCGCCGCCGATGCAGTGTGTATCGATCTGGAAGATGCCGTCGCCCCCGCGGATAAGGATACGGCGCGGGCCAATGTCGCCCGGGCCTTCCGCGAACTTGACTTTGGGCCGCGCCTGCGCTCCTTTCGCATCAATGGTCTCGATACCCCCTTCGCCTACCGTGATCTCATCGAAGTCATCGAGACGGCGGGCGACCGTGTGGACCTGGTGATGGTGCCGAAGGTGAGCGATCCAGAAGATATTGCCTTCGTCGATCGGCTGCTTACGCAGATCGAACTGGCGCGCGGTCTGTCTCGGCGGATCGGCATCGAAGCGCAGGTGGAAACAGCGCGGGGCTTTCTCTACATCCGCGAAATTGCCTCGGCCTCACCCCGGCTGGAGACACTGATCTACGGCCCTGGCGACTACGCGGCGGGGTTACGGGCGCCTCTGGCGAACGTGGGCGAACGCGACGAGTACGATGCGGCCTACCCCGGCCACCGCTGGCATGCGGTGATGCACGCAATCGTCGCGGCGGCGCGAGCCAACGGCCTGCGCTGCCTCGATGGTCCTTTCGCCGGCCTCCAGGCGCCCGAAGAGCTGGAGCGCGCCAGCCGCGCTGCCCGGGCCCTCGGTTTCGATGGCAAGCAGGCCATCCATCCTGGTCAGTTGGAGACCATCAATCGCGTCTTCGCGCCCTCACCTGCGGAGGTGGCGCGAGCCGAGGCCGTGCTGCGCGCCTACGCGCAGGCGGTGGCCCAGGGCCGCGGCGTCGTTAGTCTCGATGGTAAGATGATTGACGCGGTCAACATCCGCATGGCCCAGGTGATCGTTGAACAACATCGCCTGATCCAGCAGCGAGGTGCAGAGTAGCGCCTGATATTGACTATGGGGAAACCGGGTTTCTCGTGTGTTCATATCAGGCCCCATGCGCGGGGCGCACAACGCCAGAATGGAAATATTCATGATTCTTGGGAGGGCGCAGCCCTCCCAAACCCTCCCGCGCGCGGGCTATTTTTACGCTAGAAACAAAACCATTATACCATTCTGAACGTCTCAGTCGTTGCGCCGCGCAGAGCCGCGATCCAGAGAGGTTTGTCCGCGGGGGCGTAGCCCTCCCTCCAGGTAAAAAGAATACTCCTTTTTGAGTGACGCCAGCGGTATCCAGCGTGCTACACTGACATGGGCAAAACATCACTACCACAGCTCGCAAGCAATGCGCCTCTCCCGGCGGAGAAGGTTCGGTAGGGCGCAGACCTTCCGGCAGCACCCCGTTGCATCGGGTTGTTGTGTGTGAAGCTGCATAGGCAGCTTGTGTGAGTCAGGACAATCGTTGCCACTGGCGATGTTTATTGCCCTCGTGAATCGAACCCGTAGAAGGAGCGTACAATGGTCACG
>JBDNDG010000507.1:0-2832 GCA_046719255.1 Chloroflexaceae bacterium | reverse complement strand
CGATATCTTCGCTCCGCTCCTGCGTGCCGAAGGGTATGAAGTGACGATCAGCGATACGCTCGACTCGTACCTCGACCGCGAACGCAGGGCCCCGGAGAGGGCCGGCATCGAGCCGGTGGCCTCGATCAGCACATTGATATTCGCCTCGGGAATAGCCTCATCGAGCGACTGGCGAGTCACATCAATAATCTGATCGGCCTGCGAGGCCTGGAGGCGGACAGCCACGCGGTCGGCGACGGCCACAAACTTAGCCCCCTGGATCCTGGCCAGTCGAGCGGCGAGCTGGCCGACGATCCCCTGGCCGAGCACGAGGACACGATCCGAGCGATGGATACCGGCAAGGTTAACGCCGTGGAGGGCGGTTCCAGCCAGGGCCAGGATCACGCCGGTAGCCGGATCGATGTTTTCGAGGGGCACCACACGCTCGGCCTCCGCGGTGATATACTCACTCTGGCCGCCCCAGGCCGGATTCACGCCACGGAAGCAGCGGGCGCCACCGATATAGACCCACTGGCCGAGCAGGGACTGGGGCGCCTTCGCCCCGACCTGCACCACCCGGCCCACCGTTTCGTACCCGGGCACCACGGGGAAGAGCAACGCCGGGTGAGGCATCCGTCCATCGAGTAACATCCGCTCGGTGCCGGCGCTGATCGAGGTGAAGGCGGTGCGGATCAACACATCACCGGCGCGTGGTTCGAGCACCTGCACGGTGCGTAACTCGACCGTGTTGCGGCGCGGGATGACCACGGCGCGAGACTTGATCGGCATACCGGTATCACTTTCTAGGTCGCGAGCGGGCGCCGGGGAGGCGCCAGGCTCGCCGCAGAGAGTCTGTCGGCAGCGCCACGCCCACACAGCGACGGAGCGCCTGCTGCTGCCAGCACAGGCATCAATCCTGGCCGGACGTTGTGCTGAGGCTCATTTCCCTGGCTGCTGCCAGCGCGCGGCGTTGCTGCGCCGAACGGATGCCCCGCGCCAGAAACTGCCCGGCATTGAAGAGATAGGTCACGTAGGCAAAGACCATCACCCACATCACCGTCTGGGTACTCGCGCCCATCCACTGGGCGACGAAATACAGATTGTGGGTGATAATCGCAATCAGGTTGCCGAGATCCTCCCAGAAGAACTCTTTAGCCATGAAGTAGTGGTCGAACATATCGTGTTCCCAGAGCATCCCGGTGATGGTCAATGCCCAGATGAGCGCGATTTTGATCCAGATGCTGATCGTAGTGATCCAGTACCCTTCGCCGGTGACGAGGTAGCGAATCACCAGGGCGAAGCTGATGATAAAGGCAACAAACTGGATCGGGGCGAGAATGATCTGTACGCGCGTCCAGCGTGAGGCCTCACGGCGTCGCAACTGTTCTGGTGTGTACATCATCGTCATTGACTCCGGTGGGCGAGCGCGCGGCTCGCCCATGAGAACACCTTCTCGAACGATCCCGGCCCAATCGGCCACGGCACTGCTGCGAACGGAGCGCCGGCCGCGGGTGGGCGCCACCGGGGTGACGCACCGCTAGCCAGCCGTATCCATCGCCAGCACCGTGCCAATCTCCCGGCGCGTCAGACCCTTGAACTCCTGCACACTGATCCTGCGCAGAATAAGGATCGCCAGGCCCATCATAGCGGCCTCAAAGGCAAAGATCAGCCCGTAGGCAAACGTGGGGGTCATCCCCCCGATCTCGATAAAGAGGGTATGGAAGGCGCCGCTGAGCACATTGGCAAAGCCATTACCAAAGCCCTGCGCCATACCCCAGATGCCCATGTACAGACCGGCCTGACCTTCGAGGGTCATATCCATCATCAGGGAGAGCGCGCCCACATCGAACAGACCGATGCCGAGGCCCATAACGATCAGGCTCGGCGTAATCAGCTCGGGGCGATGGGCAAAGGCGGAGAAGGCGATGGTCAACAGGCTGCCAACGATACCCAGGCCGCCGATGGTTGTAATCAGCTTCTTGGGGATGGAGAAAATGCTACAGATAATACCGATGGCGAGCATCCCGAGCAGCGCCCCCGCGCCCCAGGCCTGCTGGAAACGCGCCGTCTGGGCCTGGGTCATTCCGAAGACCTCGGCGCCGAACGGCTCCAGGATCGCGTCCTGGAGGAAGATACCGAGGATGCCGAGGAGTACGAAGAAGAAGAACCCGCGCACATGGGGATTGGCAGCCATCAACTGCTTTGCCACGCGGAAGGTGCCGAGGGGCGAAGCGCTCTCAGTGGGCTGCTCGGCCAGGATCGCAGCGTGCTGCTCCCTCGTGATCCGGCGCTCCATGCCGATCACGCCGAGCAGGGCCGTGCTCATCACCACAATCGGCGTCAGGTTGTAGAGTTGCTGCATCGCCTCAGGCGAGTAGACCGGCATAAGCACCCGCGACACCCCGGCAGAGACGATCCCGCTGATGATCACCGTGGCCCAGATCACCGCGACCACAAAGCCCCGCTCCTTCTCGGTGGTCACCTCGGCCATCAGGGCGTTGGAGGAACTGCCGTTCATTGCCATAGCCACGCCGAAGATGCCGATGAAGAGAAAGGCTTCGATGGTGGCCAGCAGATCGCGCTGCCCGAGGCCAATGGCAATCGAGGGGAGCAAGAGAAAGATCAACGAGGCCACCAGGGAGCTGACCAGGATGTAGGGCGTGCGGCGATACCCGAAGATGGGATACCGATCGGCAAGGCGACCCCAGTAGACCTGGAAGAACGAGATGAAGTGGTGCATGCCGATCAGCGAGGTCACAATCACCGCGATGGCGCCCAGGTCGGCAATGGTGATCCGGTTGAAGTTGAAGGTCAACAGGGCGAACATCCACCCGGCGCCACCGTGCCAAGGGG
>JBDNDG010000506.1:0-2852 GCA_046719255.1 Chloroflexaceae bacterium | reverse complement strand
GCAGGGAGGGTGTGCGAGGGCCGCGCCCTTCCAGGAACATAACTATTATTTTCATTCCGGGGTTGTGCGACGCAGCCGCATGACCGTCTGATACTGAACATGAACAGACCGGGTTTCCCCGCGCCCCTCCTACACCCGGCGGGTCTGGCTGGAAAGCAACTCGACCGGGCGCACCAGGGTCACCGGGCTGAGCAACTGCACCCCACACTGGTCACACAACTGCTCGAGCGCCGGCTGGGTTTCGGGGGTGGCCAGCACCAGCAGATGGTCGCCAGGCTCGAGCACGGTGCTGCCGTTGGGGATGATCGCGGCACCGTCGCGCTGGATCTGCACCACCAGCACCCCACGGGGCAACCCCAGCTCCAGCAGACTGCTCCCCACCAGTGACGAGTCCTCGGGGATAATAGCCTCAAACAGGCGGCTGTTGAGGCGCACATCTGGCACGTAGGTCTGGCTGTCCACGCCGCGAGGCTGGTCGGTGTTCACGCCCAGCCAGCGCGCAACCCGGTTGATCGTCATACCCTGTAACAGGACCGATACCAGCACGACGAAGAAGACCACATTGAAGATCGTCGTCGCTCCGGGCACGTTCCCGGTCAGGGGGAACGTCGCCAGGATGATCGGCACCGCCCCGCGCAACCCCGCCCAGGCGACCATCAACATCTCGTCCAACGAGCGCCGGAACCAGATCAGCGACCCGATGACGCTCAGTGGCCGCGCGGCGAAGACCAGGAACAGGGCCACCAGCAGTCCTATCGGCGCCACGGGTAGCAGTTGCGAGGGGAAGACCAGCAGGCCCAGGGTCAGGAACATGCCGATCTGCATCAGCCAGGCGATCCCATCGTGGAAGCGCAGAATGCTCCGCTTGTGCACAATGTTGCGGTTCCCCACCACGATCCCGGCGATGTACACCGCCAGGAAGCCATTGCCGTTCACCATGGCGGTGGCTGCATAGGTCAGCATCGTCGCGGCGAGGGTAAGCACCACGTACAACCCCTCCTGTTGCAGGCGGATACGGTTGACCGTGAACACGGTCAGCCAGCCGAACAGGATGCCACCCGCTGCGCCGAGGGCCATCTGGAGGATGAACGTGGGGATCAGGTTCAGCAGCGTGGCGCCCGGGGTGGTGATCAGATCCACCAGCCCGATGGTCAAAAAGACGGCGATAGGGTCATTGGAGCCTGACTCGAACTCTATCAGCGGCTCGAGGTTATGCTTCAGGTTGACGCCGCGCTCGCGGAGCACCGAGAAGACCGCCGCGGCGTCGGTAGAGGAGACAATCGCGCCAAGCAGCAGGCCGGTGCGCCAGTCCAGGTTGAGCACCAGCACCGCAAAGCCACACAGCAGCACCGCGCTGAGCACCACACCGATATTGGCGAGCACCAGCCCCTGCGCCAGCACTGGCCGGATGGCTCGCCAGTCAGTATCGAGGCCGCCGGAGAACAGAATGTAGGCCAGCGCGATTATGCCAATCGTCTGCGTCAGTCTAAAATCGGTGAAGGCAATCCTGCCCGGGCCGTCGGAGCCGGCGAGCATACCGATGCCCAGAAACAACAGCAGGGCCGGCACACCTAAACGACTGGAAGTGCGTGTTGCGATGACACTGAGCAATACCAGCCCCGCCGCGATCAGCATCACAAGCTCGATTTGCTGCATCTCACCCCTATCCTATGCGTGCGATGGCGATCGACGTCAGGCACTCATGCGGCTGCGCCGCACACTCACAGGAACGATCACGAGATTATCCCGGGAGGGCGCAGCCCTCCCCCACCCTCCCCGCCGGGGGAGGCATGGGCAACCCCGCCCGATGGACCTGTGATAGGAACAACGCAACAGCCGTGAACCACGTGGTTCCGGCCATCTGGAGCAGAAGGGCTGTCGACGCCCCCTGCGGGTGGGCATTGGCTGAGGCTTCCCCATGCATGGTACGGACGACGGGAATGAGTGTCAAGGCGACCTCGATTTTGCGCAGGGCTGCTGCGACGTCTACTCGAGCCAGTGAGTTGACACCAGGCGATGGCATTGCCTGGGTGCAGGTGGAACTGCCCGCACGCCTTGCCGAGCCACAGCGGCAGTCGCCCGAGGCCGACACGCTGTTCTGGGCCAGAGTCGAGCGTAGTCCGGCGCCAGATGGCTGCTGGCGCTGGAGCGGTGCGACCGACCTGGGATACGGCGTCCTGAAACGGCAGCAGCTCGAAGCGGTCCTCGGGGCGGGCGATCCGATTGACCTGATCGAGCAGTCCGCCGAGAAGTGCCAGGTAGCGGCCGGCCTGTGCGGACGACGGCGCGCGATCGACGCGTAGCTCACTGGTCCGTGCCAGGCGCTCAAGCGCCCACAGCATGACATCATCGCCGCGGTCAATGGTCTGGTCCGCCAGATACACCAGGGCCGTTGCAATGGCAGTCGCAGCACAGCGCTCAGCGTCGTCGACCTCGTCAACCGCAAGAATCCCGGAGAAGAAGTCCCGGCCATGTTCCTTTTTTGGTTCACCGCTCGTATTGACATTCCAGTACAATGTGGCACAGCCGATAATGGGCTGGCGACAAGAGCAAGACGATGTCGGCACGCGGGCGCACACGGGGGCGACATGGAGAACTCGCGGGCGTTTGTGCTGAAATCGCGTCAGCAACTTATCCGCTTTATCGCCATGCCGGTTACGGGCGCTGGCGCCGTGGTTTCAATGATCGTGCTGGTCCTGATCGCGCTTCTTCCCGACAGCACGGCACTGACCACCTACCTGATCCTGCTGGGGATTGGTGTTGTCGGCGGCCTTGCCACGCTTTACCTGATCCCGCGTGTGGCCCTTGACTTCGCGATGCTGCCGCTGGTGTTTGCGCCGATCGCAGCAGCG
>JBDNDG010000505.1:0-2895 GCA_046719255.1 Chloroflexaceae bacterium | reverse complement strand
GACCGCCAGGACCTTGCCGATAAAATTCCCTGCGTAGGGCAAGAGGACCAGAAAGCCGAAGACATAGGGCGCCGCGCCCATACCTGTCAGGCGCAGGGCCTTTGTCAGGGGGATTTCATTAGGGAAGAGCACCTGGCTCGTCAGCCAGATCGCTGCACCCCAGACCATCAGGCTCAGCGCGAAGATAACACCATTCAGCAGCAAACTCGCCACGAAGCGCGCCGGACGCACCCGGTTGACGAACAGGATAACGCTCTGGCCCAGTAAGAGAGAGGCTCCGCCGAGGATCGCCACCGCGAGCACCACCCAGGCGGTGTCGGGACGGGACTCGACGATCTCGAAGGCGCGCGGGTTGAGACGCATGGCTTCGTTGATCCCCACCCACATGATCCGGATAAACTCAAACATGCCTCTTCACCTGCCCATCCGTGAGATGTCCATACGGTTGCGCCACGCACTGACATGATGAACATCAGGTTTATTTTTAGCGGGGCGCAGCCCTCGCAAATCCTCCCGGTGTGGAGGGCTGCCCACCCCCCGCTGGGGGGAGGAACACAGGCGCCTCCCCCCAGCGGGGGGTGGCTGGGAGGGGAACGCTCCAAACCCGCCCGTCAGGGAGGGACACAGTTCAACAGGCTCCCCGCCGGGGGTGTGCCTGTTGAACCACGGGTGGGAAAACCCGCTTTCCCCACTTTCCGTCGGGGCCGTGCTCCAGGCCCACGCGACCCACCAGTAGAAGACCCTCAGTAGAAGACCCTGGGGTCGTCGCGGCCCTTCAAGGCGCCCGATGGGTGTCACTGCTCACGTGTAAGTCATTGTGCGATGGAACGCCGGGAATGGGAATGGCTAAAAGTATAGTTGGGACTGATCCTGGAAGATCCTCTCGGGGCACAGTTTAGGGGCGAACAGAAAACATGGGGGCGCGTGCGGGAGATAAGGTTTGGGGACGCCCCGGAGTCCCTCACCCCCTCCCCCTTCGCCGGTTTCGGCGCCAGGAGGAGCGCCAGTGTCCGTCCTGAGCGGAGCGAAGGGCGCAGGGGGGCGCGTATCGAAGGGTGTGGATAGCCCCACAACGCGCCCTGAGCGAGCCGCGGGTCGTCTCGCGGGAGGCGGGTTATGGCGGGGGGCCGCGAGCATACGCTGCGAATGCTCTACCACAGTCGGAGTTGCAGGGCCGGGCGACGCCCATCGAGCAGCACATAGGGGGCGGCCCAGCCGGTGGTTACGCCAAGGGCCCTGAGCTGGCTCAGATCGCGCAGCTTCGCCGCGCGCCGGGCAGTGATGATGCGGTCGGCGCTCCTGGGGCCGATGCCGGGCACGCGCAAGAGGAGCTGGCGCGGGGCACGGTTGATTTCGATTGGCTCGTGCAGGTTGCGCTCGGCCCAGGCCGCTTTGGGCGTCGTATCGCGCGGCAGCAGGCCCCGGTCATCGAAGGGCAGTTCGTCGTAGCTGAAGCCATAATCGCGCAGCATAAAGTCGGCCTGGTACAGGCGCAGGGCGCGCACCGGGTCCTCGGCGGGCCGATCGGCCAGCGGCGAGTGCTCGATGGGGTGGAAGGCTGAGAAAAAGGCGCGCCAGAGCCCGAGTTCGCGATGGGCGCGCTGGACAGTCTCGAGCAGTTCGCGGTCGCTTTCGCCCACGGCCCCCACCACAAACTGAGTCGTAAGGCTCCGGGCGGCGCGGCGGCCTTCCCGGCGCGCCCGTTGCATCACCTGGCTGGCCCAGCGCATACGGCCCCACATGCCGTTGATAAACTCCTTTTCGGGCGCAAGCATGGCCAGGCGCTCGGGGTCAGGTGCTTCCAGGTTCAGGCTGACCCGGTCGGCCAGTTCCACGGCGCGCTCAATGTACTCGAAGGAGGCCCCCGGAATGAGCTTGAGGTGAATGTAGCCGCTGTAGCCCTCTTTCAACCGCAGCCGCTCGACGGTGGCAAGCATCTTCTCCATCGTCGTGTCGGCGTCAGGCACGATCCCGGAGGAGAGGAAGAGGCCGTCAACCCGCTGCTGCTGCCGCAGGACAACAAAGGTCGTCGCCAGCTCATCGGGCTTAAAGGTCGTGCGCCGGCGGCGAATGGCGCACGACGTGAAGCAGTAGGTGCAGGCAAAACGGCATGCGTTCGTCTGCAGCACCTTGAAGAGGCGGGTCGTGCCGCCGCCTTCCTGCCGGGCGTTGTAGATAAAGCCGGTAGCGTGCCTGATGCCCTGCTGGATACTCTGCGTTGCGGGCACGTCCGTCACTTCGTCCGCGGCCTCGCTCCCGAGGATGGCCAGCTTCTGCTGGACGTCGGGTTCAACCTGCACCATGACCATGCGCCTGGCCCCCGTCGCTATGTGTGCCTGTAGGCAGTATAGCACACATGTCCTGACGCATATGGGGGGCCCGGGGTTCCCCACGCCCCTGCCTGCAGAGGCGCCAGGCGTCCTCAACCCCCCGCGGGAGCGGGGGCGTCCACATGGGGCGTCCCAGCGCTCTCTCTCCCCTCTCCCGAATCAGGGAGAAGGGGGCCGGGGGGAGGAGGAGAAGCCATGGCCCAGAAAACGCTACCCGTGAAAGGGCCGGGGGGTGAGGTGGAGAGGAGGGCACGCGCCATTATCCGTCACGATTTGTGCAAAAAGTACATAAATTGCAACCTTCAAGTTGTTGAAAATGCACAGGAGCTTTGCTAGGATGAAGCCAACGACACTGCAACGAAGCATGTGGAGGCGTGCGATGGAAATCCTCTTTCAAGTTCCGGGGTTCTTTCTGGCGCTGATGGGATGGGCCGCCACCATCCTCCTGCTGCAGGACTCCCCTCGCCTGACCGTCAATGAACGCCGTGGCATGATGATTTGTAGCTGGGTGGCGTGGATGACGCCGGGCTTTGGCAGCTTTGTGCTCGCTGGTCTGATGGCGACC
>JBDNDG010000504.1:0-2911 GCA_046719255.1 Chloroflexaceae bacterium | reverse complement strand
GTACGCCCGATTAACCACCGCTTTGATAGCGGGGTTCAGGCCGGGCACATCACCGCCACCGGTGAGGATCCCGATACGCATGGTCACTCCTTTCGCTACGCTGCTACGCGCTGCTTCTGGGGGCCCCGGCCACCGTATGGCCTCCTCGCCCCCCGTAACGCCCCATGGGATTGTGAGGCGCGTTGGGTATCTTTCCACTTGCCGCGAGCTGCCCCCGGCGCTCGCTGCCAGGCTCGCAGCCCGGGATTATGCCGCTTCAGGGTACACGCACATCAGGATACCGGCCCATACGCGTACCGGTTCCCACACCTGTGCTCCTGTATCCGGCGATGGTGTCATCGCCGGCCACTGCCGGGAGCGGAGGATACGTGACACCATCGGCACCATATTCGCAGAGCAAGCTAACGCCCTTATTCTAGGACACGTGTCAATAGTCGCGGTTAAGAAAAGGTTCCTCGTGATGGATATCCGTGCATCCCGTCACCTCGCTGATCGCGGCAACCGGCTTCCCCACGCCCCGCCCGGGAAACGGCCTGGCAACGGTTTCGCCCTCGCTGGACCAGCCTGTTTTCCCTGGAGTGCGACGCAGCCCTCCTGGAAACAACCCACCGGCAGGGAGGGTATTGGAGCGCGCGGCCATCCCGAGAACAAACAATAGTTGTGCGCCCCGCAAATGACGCCTGATACCAGTTGCACTTGAACGCTCCGCACGTACCGTTGCATCACAGCGCACCCGGACGCCTTCCGCAACCATTTAACATGGTATCATCTCCCAACCCGGACACGGTCGCCCCGTTGTATGGTCGAGAAGGTTGCGGATACAATTATAGCGCATTCTCGGAAGAATCGGAAAGGGCTTCGGCCTGAACCGCTCGCCAGTAGCGCGAGAAGCGCGTCAGATCTGGCCGCTGCGTCGGGCGCACGAAGGCTTCGACCGGCATGACCCGCACCGGCAGCACGGCTTCGATGCGCCCGCGGATGTGCCGGAAGCGCGGGCTGGGGCTGTCGCTGGTCAGGATACCGTCGGCCCCGTGCTCATCGGCAAAGGCCAGCACCTCGGCGGCCACATCGCCGCGGCGAATGATCACCGGCAACTCCAGCAGGCACTCGTAGATGAAGACTATCCGCTTCAGGCTGATCCGCAGGGCGGCGAGCAGCTCCTCGTCCCAGACGAAAATCGCCGGCGCCTCCGGGCAGGCGACAAGCGCCGGGTGTCGGGGACTCAGGCAGTCGCCGTGAACCCAGATGATCGGGCGCTGGAGGTTCACCGGTGCCTCCGTGGGGCCGGCGCGGGTGGCGGTGCATTGGGGAACAATGCTGCCTGTAGCGCCTCATAGCTCTGATCGAAGGGGCAGGTGGTGCGTAGCGGGCACGCCCGGCAGTAGACGCCGTCGCTGTAGCGCTCCAGGTTCTCGCGGTTGAAGATGTAGGGCTTGTGGCTGAAGGTGCTGGCGACCCATTGCCACGAGAGGTTGTTGCTGGCCGGGTCGCCATCGAGCAGATGGCTGAGGAACCAACGCGCCCCGGCCTGCCAGGCGATGCGTCGCCAGTGAACGATGTAGGCCGCCAGCCACATCCGCGCGTGGTTGTGCAGGTAGCCGGTGCCTACCAGTTCGTGACTGAAGGCGTCCATACAGGCCAGGCCCGTCGTTCCGGTCGCAATGTCGGTGGGCAGGTCCGGCGCATAGTCGGCGGCGCTCCAGCCGGTTTTATAGGGTTCGCGATCGTCCCAGATCCCTTCCCCGATCTCTGCATACACCCGTTGCCAGTAGTCACGCCAGGCCAGCTCGTTGATCAACCTGGCCGCCTCCTCGGGGCGCGCCACGGCGTCCAGCGCCGCCCGGCGCACCTCGGCCAGGCTCAGCACCCCGTGGCGAATGTAGGCCGAAAGCCGTGTGACTGCGCCACTGAGGAAGTTCCGCGTGGCCGCGTAGCGCTCCGGGCGCATCGTGGCCAGGAGAGCCTCGGCCGCCCGCCGCCCGCCGGTGGTGGCGCTCACCGCGTCGCTCTCGGCGGCGGCGGGAAACTCCGCCGCCAGGTAGGCGATCAGCTCCTCGCGATCGGTGAATTCGCGGCGCATATCTCCAGGCACAGGTTACCTCCTCTGCGGCCGCTTGCCGCCGCTTCCCCGGTAACGCCGGCAGGCGTCACCGCAGGATTTGACCTCGTCCCACGTTCGTGCCAGGCTCTTACGCCAGCGAAAGGGCCGGCCACAGGCAGCGCAGATTTTCTCGGGCAGGTGCTGTGTTTTCACTCCCCGCATACACGCTCCAGCAACGCCGCCGCCTCCTGACGAATGGTAGACCGTTCTTCGGCGCTGAGCCGCCCCAGCCCCACCACTGCCGGCCCGAGGCGTGGGTTGGCCCGCAACTCGGCTTCGTGCTCGATCAAAAAGTTCCAGTACAGCAGATTGAACGGACAGGCGTTCGGCCCGGTGCGCTGCTTCGGGTGAAAGCGGCACCCGCTACAGTAGTCGCTCATCGTGTTGATGTAGTTGGCCGAGGCGATGTAGGGCTTGGTGGCCACGCCGTCGTCGGCATTGAGGCCCATCCCGATCACATTGGGCAGCATCACCCACTCGTAGGCGTCCACATAGGCGGCCAGGAACCAGCTATTGACCGCCTGCGGTTCGATGCCTGCCAGCAGGCAGAAGTTGCAGAGCACCATCAGCCGCTCGATATGGTGCGTGTAACCGGTGCTCAGAGCGCCCTGCAAAACATGCCGTAGACAGGCCATATCGGTCGCACCCGTCCAGAACCAGGCTGGAAGGGGCCGGGTGGCGTTCCAGCGGTTGGCCTGGCGCAGGATGGGCAGGCGCCGCCAGTACTGCCAGTAGATGTATTCGCGCCAGCCGAGCACCTGGCGCACAAAACCCTCCACCGAGTTGAGCGGTGCCGGCATGACCGCCGAC
>JBDNDG010000503.1:0-2951 GCA_046719255.1 Chloroflexaceae bacterium | reverse complement strand
GGCCCGACGCGCGCCGGCTGGAGGCCGGCGCCCTGCTCGCCCTGGTTGTGCTGGTGGCGCTGCTGAACCTGCCGCTGAAGAACCCCGTCATTTCAGCCCTGCGCAACCCGGAGCGCCCTGAGCGCGTGGCGCTGATGGAGCGTATGAAGGCCCAGATCCCCCCCGACGCGGTGGTGGCGGCGACATCGTTCCTGGCCCCTCACCTGCTGCCGCGCCAGGCGATCTACTTTATTCCCGGTGGCAAGATGCACCACCAGGTTGATGAGGCCGAGTATGCTTTCATTGACCTGCGCGCCAGTGGCCTGCGGGCCGAGGCGGCGCGGGGCAACGATATCGTCGCGCGTCTGCGCGCCGACCCGGCCTGGACGGTCGTCCATGAGGAGGATGATCTGGTTCTGTTTCGCAAGGTACGGTAGTTGCCCATGCGGCTGCGCCACACAACGCCGGGATGAACAGAGTTGTTCCCGGGAAGGCTGCGCCCTCCCAAACCCTCCCGCACACGGGCTATGTTCACGTGAGCCGTCCATACGGCTGCGCCGCACAGTGACAAGATGAACCTGGGTTCTTTCCTGAGAGGTCTGCTTTCTTCCAAGTCTTCCCGTCGGAGAGGGGGATGGGGAAACCGGTTTTCCCCGCATGCACCTCTTCTCTTTTCCCCTGCACCTTCCTGTACCCGGGCGCCCACGCCGGGCCGCCTGGGAGTGCGGGTGCACCTGCTGGTGATCCTGGCCTACCTGGGACTGGCGCTCTGGCTAACCTGGCCGGCGGCTGCCGGTCTGGGCAAGTACTACTTCACGGGTGGCGAGAATATCTTCTTCTTCCCCACAACGCCCGATGCGCCGCAGAACATCTGGAACTTCTGGTGGGCCGCCCGCGCCGTGTATGAGGGCCGCAGTCTGTGGTTCGCCGACCGGCTCTACTACCCCGAGGGCGTGCAGATGGCCCTGCAAACCCTTAACTCCTTCGCAGTGGCACTGGCGCTGCCCGTCACGTTGACCGCTGGCCCCACGGCGGCCTATAACCTGACGGCGATTGTGGCCGTGGCCCTCACCGGTTACGCTGGATTTGGCCTGGCGCGTGCCTTCGCACCCGGGGTGGCCGGGCCGTTCCTGGCCGGAGCGCTGCTCACCGCTGCGCCGTTTCACATCGCCAAGCTCGACTCGGGCCAGTTGAACTTCGTGACCATGCAATGGCTGGTGCTGTTCATGCTGGCTTTTGTCCAGATGTGCCGCGCCGAGGGTTGGTGGGGGCCGGTGCTGGCGGCGCTGGCCTACGGGGCGGTGCTCTATACCGACTGGTACTGGGCGCTGGTGGGCGCGGCCTTTGCCGCCGGGTGGGCCGGGCTGAGCCTGATCGGCGCAGCTCGCCCGTGGGTATTGCTGGCGCGCTGCCTGTCCTTCGGCGCCCTCAGTGCTGCGCTGGCGCTGCCGCTGTTCATTGCGGCGAGCGCGGCACGTGGTGACCTGCCGCGGGAGCCCGGCGAGATGTGGATGGCCTACACCCTGGGCTACTCCGCCGATGCGCTGGGGCTGTTCTTCCCCGCGGCGCGCCATCCCCTCTGGGCCGTACCCGCCGAACGCTTCCTGGTCGGCGTTGCGCCGCTCTCGATCACCGAGGGATCCTACACCGCCGCGGGGTGGACCCTGCTGGCCCTGGCGGTTCCCGGCGCGCTGTGGTACGGCCGGACGCATTGGCGCTTGCTGGTAGTGGCCCTGCTGGCATGGCTGCTGGCGGTGGGTCCAACTCTGCATGTACTGGGCCACGATACCGGCCTGCCGATGCCCTATCGGCTGTTTCAAACCCTGCCGCTGCTGGGCACTGCACGCCGGCCCAACCTCTTCGGGGTCATCACGATTACGGTCGCGGCGGTATGTGCCGCGCTGGCCCTGGCCCACCTGCGCGCGCGCCTGGCGCCGCGACGTTTTGCGCTGGTCGTGGCGTTCTTCGTTGCCCTGGGTTTGTTTGAGCTGTGGCCGCCGGCGCGGGTGCCCAATGCCCTTCCACGCCCGGAGGTGTTCGCCCGAATTGCCGCCGGCGAGCCTGGTGTGGTGGTAGATCTACCGCTGGAGCGGGGCACCGACAGCCGTACCCTGATCCATCAACTGGTTCACGGGCAGCCGATACTGCGCGGCTATGTGGCCCGCCCGCCCGCGTATCCTACCCTGGCCCACAGTCCGCTGCCGGCCCAGCTTGGCCAGATGCGCGTCTGGCCGGAAGATGATATCATTGCCCTCGGCCCGCAGGCCCTGGCCACGATGCAGTGCTACTACCGGCTGCGCTACCTGGTGCTGGAGCCGGCGGAACTGACGGCGGACCAGGAGGCGGCGGTGCTCGCTGTGGCGACGCGACTGAACGGCACGACCCCCGATCCCTGGTATACTGATGCGCGCTTCCGCGCCTACCGGCTGCCTCTGCACGCCGGCCATTGTGCGCCGTTTGTCTTTCCCGGCGCGGGCTGGAACGACCGCGAGGTTCAGGGCAAGATGGTCTGGCGCTGGAGCACCGGGCGCAGTGAGTTGTACCTGGTCAACCCGGAGTCCAGACCGCTGGTGGTGATGCTGGAGCTGCTGGCTGAGGGCCGCGAAGAGAGCCAACCCCTGGCAATCTGGCACGCAGGTCGGCTGGTTGCCGAGGTGCGGCTCGCCCGGCCCCTGCGGCGCTACCGGGTGGTACTGCTGGCCCCGCCGGGCCAGAGCCGCCTGGAGTTGGTGACCCCGGCGGTGCGTGACCCGGCCAGTAATCGCGAGGTGGGCTTCGCCGTGCGGGCGGTAGCAGCGAGGCAAGGGAAATGATGAGGGATGGTGAGGAAACCGGCTTTCCCCACCATCCCTTGACAGGAGGCAGGGGAGGGCGCAGCCCTCCCAAACTCTCCCCTCAGAGAGGGGCATGGAGAAACCCGGTTTCCCCGAGGTTCACATCAGCCGCCCATGCGGCTGCTCCGCACAAGCCAG
>JBDNDG010000502.1:0-2958 GCA_046719255.1 Chloroflexaceae bacterium | reverse complement strand
TCCGATCTCCGTCCAGCTCGTTGGCAGCGGCGTTACCGACCTGAACCTGTATGGCGCCCTGGAAGGGGTTGCCACGCTTGTCACCTTCAACGGCAGTAGCTTCGATCTACCGGTGATCCGCAAACGCCTCCTGGCCGATCTGCGGGCCGAGTATGCCCACCGTGATCTGTTGCACGTCTGTCGCCAGCGCGGGTTACGCGGTGGGCTGAAGGTGGTAGAACAGCACCTCGGTATTCATCGGGACACGGCGGGGATCAGCGGCTGGGATGCCCCACGCCTCTGGCAACGCTACGATGAGCACGGCGACCAGGCAGCACTTGAGACGCTGCTGGCCTACAACTATGAAGATGTTATCAATCTGGCGGCCCTGGAGGCAATGCTTGACGGCAATGCGGTCGTCGCGCCGGCCCCTGGCATCCGCATTCTGATCCGGTAGGCGCCCGCGCGCGGGCACGGGCGGGTTTGGAAGGGGCAAAGCCCTTCCAGGCAATCCATCTATTCTCATCCTGTCATCGTGCGGCGCAGGCGCACAGGTGCCTGGCACGCTGCGCACCTTCGTGGTGTAGTTTCACGGTAGCGACAACAACGGTCCATGCAGCAAACGATACTCGATGGCCGCTATGAACTGGAGCGCTTGATCGGCGAGGGTGGTATGGCCCGCGTCTATGCCGGTCGCGATCTCCGGCTCCATCGGCGCGTCGCCATCAAAATCCCCCATCGTCACTACCTCAGCGATCCTGAGTTTCTCAGTCGTTTCCGGCACGAGGCCCAGGCGGCTGCAATGCTGAGCCATCCCAACATCGTGGATGTCTACGATGTGGGCCAGGATGGCGACGTTCATTATCTGGTGATGGAGTATGTTGAGGGTACGAACCTCAAGACGATCATCACCCGTGAGGCGCCCCTGCCCGTCGCCCGCGCCGTGGACCTCGCCGCACAGATCGCCCAGGGCCTGCACACCGCCCACCGCGCCGGTCTGATCCATCGTGACATCAAGCCTCAAAATATCATCGTTACCCCCGATGGCCGGGCCCACATCAGCGACTTTGGCGTCGCCAAGAGCCATCTGTCCACTGCGCTCACCGAAACCGGGGTGGCCTTTGGCACCGTGGACTACCTCTCACCGGAGCAGGCCCAGGGCCGGCCGGCCACGCCACTCTCCGATGTGTATGCCCTGGGGGTGGTTTTGTACGAGATGCTGACCGGCCGTCTGCCGTTCACCGGCGACAACGCCCTGGCCGTGGCGATGAAGCACGTTACCGAGCCGCCTGTGCCGCCACGGCAACTCGTTCCGGCCATCCCGCCCGGGCTGGAGGCCCTGGTGCTGCGGGCCCTCGCCAAGGACCCGGCGCAGCGCCCCGCCAGCGCCCTGGAGTTCGCCCAGACGCTCAGAGCCTACGACCAGGCTGCCCACCAGGAGACGCTGGTCTCCCCGGGGCTGCCCCGCCCTGCCAGCTCCCCGCCTCAGCACATCGGCAGCGCGCGCCCGGCCGGCCCTCCGTCCAGCAGCGCGACGGGGCGTGTACCCATCCCGCCGCCGCGCAGCGCCCCCAGCCGCGCTCCCAGTCAGGACGGTATCGGGTGCGGCGTCTTTCTGGTCGGTTTGCTGATCCTCGCCGGAGTGCTGGGGCTCGTCTTTGTCATCAGCACCGGCGCCCTCGGACAGCTCTTCGCCGGGTTGAGCGGCGGGGGGGGTAATGGCAGTGGGATCACGCCACCACCGGTTACCGTCGAAACCGGCACCCCAACCCCTACGCCGCAGATAACCGTTGTCGTGCCGGATGTAAGTAACTACAGCGGCGAGGCTGCCGATCAACTCCTGCGCCAGGCGTCGTTGCAGCCCGTGCGCCGCGAAGCGCACAACGCCGAGGTGGCCATCGGCCTGGTGATCGGTCAGGATGTGCCTGCGGGCAGCCTGCTGCCGCCGGGCAGCCCGGTCACCTACACCGTGAGCCTGGGGCCGCAGTTGATCGAACTGCCCAACGTGACACGCATTCCGGGAGTGATCGCCCGTGACCGCCTGACCGCCCAGGGCCTGCGGGTCGAAGTGCGTGAGGAGCCCAGCCGCGACGTGGATGCCGGCTTTGTCATCAGCCAGTCGCCCAACGCCGGGCTGAGCGTGCCCCTGGGCAGCACGGTAACCATCGTGGTAAGCCGGGGCGATGTGGTGCGCTTCCCCGACGTCATCGGCTTGCAGCGTGAGCAGGCCGAGCAGATCCTCCGTACGACCCCCGGCCTCACGCTGATCTTCGTGGATGAGCAGGGACCCGACCGCCTCCCCGGGTACGAACGCTATGCGGACAATGAAGTCGTGAGCGCGCAGATCGAGAATGGACCGGGCATCCTTAATGGTGACTATGTCCCGCGGGGGAGTAACATTATTCTGGGGGTGAAACGGCCGGCCTGAGGCGCCAGTGGCCGGCCCGGGTGGACGAACTGCCTGGCTGCGGGGAGGGTTGGGGCAGGCCGCACCCTCCCGGGAGCACCTCGCGCTCAGCGTGGCGCGCGGCATGGCCCCGCTGGCGCCCGAAGCGCTTTACGCCGCATCAGTGGAGACGCTATCGGCCACAGCGGCGCGCCGCAGACGCTCGGCCTCATCGAGCAGGCGACGACGCTCGGCAACCCCGAAGGCGCGATCGGCGTGGTGGCGCCATTCGGGATTGGAGGCGTAGGCCCACTGCCCCGCCTCAGTGCTGATCCAGCGCGGCGCCTTGGTTACATCGAAACGTGTGTTCATCGTGTGTTGTCCTTCCTCTCAGGTTACATCGGTCCGGTCGGGAAACAAACAAAACTACAGCGCCAGCGTAGTGCACTGGCGTGACGGCGGCCTGCTGGCCGGTGCCCATCAGAATGACAATCGGCTCATCCGGGAACCAGAGGCGCGTCAGCGACCAGGCGTCCCTCGCGCAGGCGAAGCACGCGGTCAGCAACCCCTACGACTTCAGGACTGTGGGTGAC
>JBDNDG010000501.1:0-2964 GCA_046719255.1 Chloroflexaceae bacterium | reverse complement strand
AGCGACGCGAGCGGCGAACGCTGGCGGCTTTGCTGACCCCGGGTCTGCTCTGGCTCACGCTCTTCCTGGCCCTGCCCCTGGTGATCATCCTGGTGTACAGTTTCATGACCAATGGGCCGCGGGGGACCATTGTCTGGCAGTTCACGCTTGGCAATTACATTGACCTGTTTACCCGCTCGATCTACGTCAATGCCTACCTGCGCTCCATCTGGATCAGCATTCTCACCACGCTGATCTGTTTGCTGCTTGGTTACCCCCTGGCGCTGTTCATTGTGCGCCAACCCCCTCGCTGGCGGACAGTGTTGCTCTTCCTGGTGCTCATCCCCTTCTGGACGAACTTTCTGGTGCGGATCTACGCCTGGCAGATCCTGCTGGCCAACAATGGCCTGATCAACGGTGCCCTGAGCAGCCTCGGTCTGCCCCGGCTGACCCTGCTCAACACCGAGGGCGCCACGCTCCTGGGCCTGGTCTACGGCGAGTTACCCTTTATGGTTTTGCCCATCTACGCGGCGCTCGACCGCTTCGATTTCACGCTCATGGAGGCCGCCGCCGACCTGGGGGCCAGCAAGCGCCGGGCCTTCTGGCGCGTTATGTTGCCGATGACCATGCCCGGGGTTGCCGCCGGCTCGGTGCTGGTTTTCATCCCTACCATCGGCCAGTTTGTGGTGAGTGAACTGCTCGGCGGCGCCAAGGTTGATTACCTCGGCAACCTGATCCAGCGCCTGTTCCTGCGCTCCAACCCGCCCAACTGGCCCCTCGGCTCCGCCATGGCAATGGCGATGATGCTGGTGCTGATCATCCTCATCATGGTTTACTTCCGAGTCACCACGGAGGAGAACCGATGATTGAAGCCACCTCGCCCGCCGCGCAGTCGCGTCCGGCCTCCCGCCCGGCCCTGGAACAGGGGCGCCTGACCTGGAGCGGCCTGGCCCTGACGGCCTGTGCGGTGGGGATCTACCTCTTCCTCTACCTGCCGATTGCCATCCTGGTGCTCTTCTCCTTCACTCGCGACCAGTTCGGCGTGCGCTGGACCGGTTTCACCCTCGACTGGTACATTCGCCTGCTGGCCAACGAGCGCCTGATGGGCGCAACGGTGAATACCCTGTATGTGGCGCTGGTCTCTACCTTCGTTGCCACCGTGCTGGGCACGTTGCTGGCGATGGCCATGGAACGCTATCGTTTTCGCGGGCGATCTACGGTGGATACACTGATCTATCTTCCGATCGTCATTCCCGAAATTGTAATGGCTGTGGCGCTGCTGGCCTTCTCGGCCCTGGCCTTTGACCTGATCCGTCTGCTTACCGGTGAAACCCTGCGTCGGAGCCTCACGACGGTGATCATCGGACACATTGCCTTCAGTATCTCATTCGTCGTCGTTGTGGTGCGCACCAGCCTCAAGAACTTCGATCGACGCCTGGAGGAGGCCGCTGCCGATCTGGGAGCCAACAGTTGGAACGTCTTCTGGCGGGTGACCTTTCCGCTCATTCTCCCCGGTGTCATCGGTGGCGCCTTGCTGGCCTTTACCCTCTCGCTCGATGACTTTATCATCAGCCTGTTTCTCTCGGGGCCGGGTACCTCCCTGCTGCCGGTTGAAGTGTACAATAAGGTGCGTCGCGCGGTGACACCCGAGATCAACGCCATCTCGACCCTCATGCTGGTACTTTCGATTACCCTGGTCGTCCTTTCCCAGTCGGTACAGCGCAAGCAGTGAGGCGGACGTTCGCGCCGGAAGGTCCGGCCCGCCCGAAAGGATCGGGGAGAAACCGGGTTCCTGCACGTCCTGCGAGTTTTGAGATCGTTTCGTAGCCACAGGAGGCACGAGTTGATACTGAAGCAACGCAGTCTTGTGGGTCTTGTCCTCGCCCTGATGGGCATCGCGCTCCTGGCGGCGTGCGGCGGTGGTGCCGCCAGTCCTGGCAACGAGTACGGCGGTGGCGGCGCCACCACGCCTGCCGGCGGCACACCGGCGGAAGGCGTGGATCGCAACCGACTCGCCAGGGAACTCTACTTCTACAACTGGTCTGATTACATTGACCCGGACCTGCTGGCCCAGTTTGAGGCCACGTACGGGGTGCGGGTAATTGTTGACACCTACGACTCGAACGAGGACATGATCGCCAAACTGCGCGCGGGCAACTCGGGGTACGACCTGGTCGCGCCTTCGGACTATGCAGTAACGATCATGGCGGCCGAGAAGCTGGCCGCCCCCCTCGATGCGACCCTGCTGCCCAACCTGGTGCACCTCGACCCCGATCTGCTCGATCAGCCCTTCGACCCCGGAAATGTCATCTCGGTGCCCTATCTTTACGGCATCACGGGCATCGCCTACAATGCCCGATCCTTTCCCGAAGGGGTTGATAGCTGGTCCGCTCTCTTTGACACCAACGCGATCGCGGCCTATCGAGGAAAGTTCAGCATGCTCGACGACGAGCGCGAAACACCCGGCGCGGCGCTGCGCTATCTGGGCCATTCGCTCAACGAGACCGACCCTGCCATTTTGCGGCAGGTTGAGGCCTTGCTGATCGCCCAGAAACCTTACCTCGCAGCCTACAACAGCGCCGATGTCAATCGCAAACTGGCCTCAGAGGAGTACGTGATGGCCCACGCCTGGAGCGGTTCGGCGCTCCAGGCGCGCAACGGTCTGGAAGGCGAGTTCGAGGGCAACCCCGACATCCGCTTCGTGATACCCCGAGAGGGCGGGATGATCTGGATGGATAACCTGGTGATTGTTGCCGACTCGCCCAACAGCTACACCGCCCACGTATTCATCAACTTTTTGCTGGACCCGGAAGTAGCCGCCCGGAATGCCGAGTGGACCGGTTATCTGACGCCGAACCTGGACGCGCTGCCCCTGCTGTCGGAGGAGTTGCAGGCGCTGTACGCCGAAGGATTCGCGCCCGACGATGAGGTGCGCCAGCGCCTGGAGTGGGCCGTCCGCAACGAGCAAACCGCCGTGTTTACCGA
>JBDNDG010000500.1:0-2969 GCA_046719255.1 Chloroflexaceae bacterium | reverse complement strand
CCCATACCCCGCCCAGCGGGTCGCCAGGCGACCCCAACCCCGGTTGGACGGGGCAACCCCGTTTCCCCGTGCCCCTGCCTGCGGAGGTGGCAGGTCCTGCCCGTGGGCCGCCTACCGTCGCGTGACTGGCAGGTACAGGCTCTCTCCCGCCAGGTTGATCCGGGGGACCGTCAGGGGGTCACCGAGAAGGGTGAAGGCGCTACCGGTTTCCTGGCAACACACCGATGCCGCAAACAGTTCCAGGTGGCCCGCGAGCGTGAGCGCACCCAGCGGTGGGGGTTGTGGCGCCGCCCACAGCGCCCGGTAGAAGCCCCGCTGCAACGCGTCGTGACCGTAGAGCACCCCCAACCCGGTCGAGCTCCAGGTGGCAATCGCCCCACCATCCGCCCGCACGACCATTCGCTCGTCAATGGACGTGCCGACGAAGGCCGGAGTCTGAAACGCGCCCGTCAGGCAGGATAGCGCCAGCACGATCGGCAAGCGTTCGCGATTTCGCAAATCATCCACCTCAAACAGGCCCAGGAGGTACTGCCGATCCTGGGGAGCATTGGGTTGTAGGGGCGGCCCGGTGTAGGCCCACTGGAACTGCAAGCCATGACCCAGGAAGGTGATAAACGCCGCGCCGTTATCAAAGGCGCGCATCGTGCGGCCCAGCGCCGCGAGCGGGTCACGCTCGCGCCACGGGTCACCCGTCTGCGCCTCGGGGTCATAGTAGACCCGTTCAATCCGCGCCTGCCGCGGATGCAGGGCGATGCTCTCCTCCGCTGCAAGGACAAAGTCACCACCAATATCGGGGTTATCGGCGATGTAGGCCAGCCGCGCCCGCCAGCCGCCCAGCAGCCCGCTCTGCTCGTAAGCCAGGATCTTCGCCACCAGGGCCGCTGTTTCTTCCACGCTCCTGGAGGGCAGGCGGCCGAGCCACAGATCCGGCGCGCGGTCCTGGAGGGGATCATCGCCCTGAAGCCGCACGAAACAGGTTTCACAGGCAGTTTCGCCGAGCCAGGGGTCAACCATCGCCAGGTAGGGTGGAATCCAGGTGCGGTTGTTGCGCCCGAGATAGTTGCGCGGGTCGGAGGTGCCATCGCCAACCAGCACGACGGCGACGGGCGCTGTCTCCCAGGTCGCGGCGGCGTAACGCAAGAAGCTGCGGATGGCCTCGGGGTGAACCTGCCCGCCGCTCCAGGCATCGTAGAGGGCCTCAACCGCCACGGCGGCTACCGTCCAGCCCTGGGCACGGCGGTGGGCGATGAGCGGTTCCAGGGCTGCCAGGAAGGCCCGGGGCGCGATGTATACCGCCCGGGCATTCCGGGGCAACTCTGCGGGCGTGTGCACCGCCACGGCGGGCCGATGCAGCGTGCCCGGCCCGGTCACCAGGTAGGTCCGCGGCGCGGGCGCATTCTCCTCGAACGTGGCGCCGGTAAAGCTCAAGCGCACCGGGGCGAGCGGGTCGCTCACATCATACACTGTCGCGCCCCCGGCCAGGCCGTCGAGCTGGTAGCGGAAGCGACCAGCGCTGCCAGCAAAGCGGGCGCCGTTTCCGCCCAGGTTCAGGGCCACGGGCACTTCCCAGGCAACACCATCGAGATGTACCTGGTCGGCGCCGGGGGTGGGTAACAACGAGATCGTCACCCGGGTGGCAAAGGCGGGCAGATCGACCCGTTGCGACCACGGCCCCTGGCCGCTCCAGCGTACGAGACGCTCTGGCTCCCCCGGCGTCTCGCACGGCCGGTAGGCGGGGATGGCCGGAGGGTCGCCGGCTCGAACGCAGAGTGTAAAATCGCCGCGCCGCAAGGTCGCGCCCTGAAGCGTAAGGGTGAGTGGCCCATTCACCGGGAGCACCGGGGTGATGGTTGCAACCACGCTATCCGGCGGGTTCGGGGGCGAGATCACGCGCAGATTGGCGCTGAAGAAGTGATCACCATCGGGACCAGGGAGGCGGCTCTCGAGGATCCGGTTGGAGCGCCAGATCCCCTGTTCAACTGCGGCGGAGCGCAGCGGCGCGTCGGTAGCGGCGGCCTCGCGAACGGCCATTGCCGTCCCGAGGCCCTGGCCCGCGGTCAGCCAGTAGATCGCCGTGGCGTTCCAGCGATCGCCCGGCTCGGCGTAGAAGCGCACGGCTGCCAGGGCGCCGCCGGCATGGCGCAGGATCTCCAGGGGAATGTCGCGGCCCCGGTAGCGGAGGCGCAGCGTGGCCGGGTCGGGTTGTGCCAGCCCGGCGGCGGCCAGATCTGCCGCGGTGAGTTCCTGGATGCCAGGATCGGCCACGGTGATCTTCCAGGCTGGCCCGGCGGCCACCGGGTCGGGCGCGATCGCCCCGGTGGCGAAGGGCAACGCCTCCAGTCGGGCCAGCGCACCGACATCGGCCGGGCGCGCGCCGGGAACGAGGGCTTCGGCCACTTCCACCCGGAAGACGGCATCACCTGCCACATAGACCGGGTTGAGGGCATACACGCCCAGCCGCTGATCGCGCAGCAACCCCTCGCGGAGCAGGGTGATCGGCGCGTCGGGCGCCGGGGGGGCCGTAAACGCCGACAGGGGCGGGTACGCCTCGCCGTCGGGATGGGACTGGGCGGGCAGGGGGGCAGAAACGGGCGCCTCGCCGGTCCACGGCGTCTGTTGCAGCCTGGTGAGACGGGGCGCCGCGTCACCCTCGGGGGGCAGGAGCAGCGCCACCAGCGTTGAATCGGGCAGGGCATCCGACGCCGGCCCGACCCCCGGCCACTCCAGGCGCAGCACAACACCGTCAGTGGCAACCTGCACATCGGCGCGCAGACCCGGCGGCTCGGGCTGCGCCGTGACCAGGGCAGGTGCCGGGGCCACGAGCACCAGAGCCAGGACGATCAAAACGAGGGCTGAGACGAATACTTTCATGCGTTTTCCGGGCCACTGAGGGGCGAGTAAAGTCTGAGAGGGTTGCCCCCTCCCTGGCCCTCCCCCGCTGGGGGAGGGAACCGGGCGCCCTCGCTGGG
>JBDNDG010000050.1:0-16751 GCA_046719255.1 Chloroflexaceae bacterium | reverse complement strand
ATCTGGGATCTCCACGACAATGGTCCGTGTCGCGGTGTCGTAGCGCCAGTCAGGGTGCTTCGAGCCATCGAGCAAGATCTGTGTCGGGGGGTGGCAATGAGCGAAACGCACCGTGACGGCACGCTCGGGCGGCAGTGTCGGGCAATGCCCCTCGACCGGCCCAATCGAAACTGCTACCGTCCGTCCTTCGTCGGCGGAGCGAACCTCGACCGGGGTCCACTCGTACTCGCCGTGGCGATATGCTTCGCCCTCGCCGGTATCTTCGTACAGGCGTAGCGCACCGTGTTCACCGGGGAAGATCTCCAGGATCAGCCGGTCGTGGGCCTGGTGGTGGCTGCGTGGATGCACGGGAGCGAGTGGCAGAATGCCACCGGCACGCACGAGTTGGGGGATGGCGTTGAGGTCGCCGGCCAGGCGCATCCAGGCTGGACCGTGGAGGATTTCGCCGGAGGCGCGCTCGATCCAGGCGCCCGGCGGCACCCAGACATCGGCATGGGCCAGGCCGCTGGCCGGGTCGGACGGATGGACGATGGGGGCGACGAGAAGCTGGTCGCCGAGGGCGAACTGTTCGCGGGCGACGTAGGCCGCCTCGGCTTCGGGCCACTCGTAGTAGAGCGGACGACAGGGCGCGAGGCCGGTGTCGGTGTGGACACGGGCCAGGGTATAGAGGTAGGGTAGCAGGGCGTAGCGGGCTGCGAAGGCGGCGCGGGCAGCGTCACGCGCGGCGGGCGGAAAGGACCAGGGGCGGCGCTCAGCGGCGGGGTCATTGGTCGAATGGAGGCGCAGGATGGGGCTGAAGGCGCCGAACTGCACCCAGCGAGTGTAGAGTTCAGGCTCGACGGCGTCGAAGTGGCCGCCGATGTCGTGGCTCCACCAGCCATAGAGCACATTGGCGGCGCTGGCGGTAAAGTAGGGCTGGAAGCGTAAGGCTTCCCAGGTTGCATAGGTGTCGCCAGAAAAGCCGATCGGGTAGCGATGGTTCCCCAGCCCGCCCCAGCGCGACAGGAGCATGGGTCGCCGGTCGGGGCGACGCCGCATATCGCAGAAGTGAAGATGGTTGAGCCAGGGCAAGGGGTCAAGTCCGGGAACTTCGCATGTGCGCCCTTGCTGCCAATCCATCCACCAGAAATCGACGCCCTGATCTTCCAGGGGGTGGTGCAGGAGGTGGAAGTAATTGCGGGCGAAGCGGGCATCACCGATGCGAAAGGGCACTCCATGGCCGGGATCGACTTCCATTGCTGCGGCGAAGGTGGGATAGACTGCCTCGTGGGGTTGCACCCCATCAGCAGGATGCAGGTTGAGGGTGACGCGCACCCCTTGATCGTGGAGCCAGGCGAGGAAGGCCGGCGGGTCGGGAAAGAGGTCGGTGTTCCAGGTGTACCCGGTCCAGCCGCGTGGCGTGTGCCAGTCCATGTCAATCACCAGGACATCGAAGGGAACGCCGTGCGCGGCAAAGGCGGCCACCAGGTCGCGCAACTCGTCTTCGCTGTAGGCGTGGTAGCGTGACCACCAGGCGCCCAGCGCCCAGCGGGGCACGAGCGGCACGGAGCCGCCAAAGCGGGCATAATCGGCCAGTGCGCTCCGAAAGTCGTGGCCGTAGCCAAAGAAGTACCAATCCTGGCGGGGTGGCTCGGGGCGGGGCTGCACCCAGCCGGTGTCGGGATCGAAACGCACGGCGGCGCTGTCATCATGCAGCGCCCAACCGGAGCGGGAGAGTAGACCCGGCTCGAGGGCTGCCTGCCCCCGACAGCCATCGAGGGTGCGGCGAGCGCCGCGGAGGTTGAGGGGATCGGGTGTGCCGGGGCTCCAGCGGGTGATGGCGCCGGCGACCGACAACTCCAGGCTGAGGTTGGCGGCACTGTGTGGCCCGCGTAGCCCGACGCGCCGGAGCCGGAGCGCTCCGGTGTCAAGGGTCAGGGTATCCTGCGCGACCGCGAGGTGAAAGGGTGGCGCCGGGGCGCGGCGATTGGGAAAGGCATACGTTGGACGGTCATCGAAGTTGCCGTCGGGAGCCCATTCGATACGGATCAGGCGTGGGGTGAGTACGCTGAAGCGTGTCTCGCCGTGGACGATGCTGGCCCCTGGATCGGCGACCGGCTCCCCGCGCAGGCCCACACGGGCGAAAAACTCCTGATTGGACACGGATGTGCATGCCTTTCTAGCGCGATTGGAGATTGCGGATTGTTGAGTATACCCCTTCCCCTGAGCGCAGGCTCTCCCGGGCCTCTCATAGGCATGGGCGCGGCTCGACACGCTCACCGCAGGTTGGAAGGGCGGATTTCTCTCTCCTCCGCATGCATCGTGCTATGATACCGCGGAACGGGAGCCTGTGGAGTCGCGGCAAGGAGCAGCGCCAATGGAGCGTCTGGTTTACGTGGTGAGCGATCTGCACCTGGGGCCGGGTTGGCTGCCCAACGGTGAGCCTGACCCGCTGGAAGATTTTACCGCCGATGCCGATTTTGCCCGCTTTCTGGACACGATTGGCACAACCGGCAGCCCGGTAGAACTGGTGATTGCAGGCGATTTTCTGGAGTACTGCCAGACGTTGCCCGAGATCGGCCTGGCTTCGCCACAGGATGACCTGGGAAGCACCGAGGCCGAGTCTCTCCGCCGCACCGATGTGATTCTGGGGCGAGCGCCGGCGATCGCCTCGGGGCACCCGGAGGTGTTCGCGGCCCTGCGGCGTTTTATGGTCGAGGGCAACTCGATCACCATCATCGCGGGGAACCATGACGTTGACCTGTTGTGGCGGGAGGTATGGGCACGGCTGTTCGATACGATCTACCCTCCGGGCGCACCCGGTGACCTGCGCCGGGTGCGCTACGCCTACATCCTGGGGGAGGGCCCGCGCGGGCGTGTCTATATTGAACACGGGCACGAGTATGACCGGGCCAACCGTTTTGGGGAGCGTATGGAGCACCCCTTCGGTATTGACCGCGCGGGGGTGCGCCGGCTGAAGCGCTGCTGGGGCACCCTGTTCGTAGACAAGGTCTACAATCAACTGGAGCGAGAGCGCTGGTTCATTGACAACGTGAAGCCCATCCTGCGCGTGGTCAAGCTGGGGCTGCGGCACGACCCGATCTTCACCGCCACGGCGCTGGGCCTGGTGGCGCGCTTTCTGCTGACCAGCGGTCTGCCGCCGCTCCTGGGGGGGGCCGAGTTGGAAGCGGTCGCGGCGCCGGACGCCGAGGCGATTGTGGCCGCCCTCGCCGATCCTGACTTGCGAAAGGCGCTTGAGATGCGGATCGCTGAGCCGGCGTTTCGCGAGGAGTTCGAGCGTACCGTGCACGGCGCGGGCGCCGGCGAACTGGCCCTGGCCCTGAGCGGCGCTGCGCCGCAACTCACCCTCGATGAACTGGAGATCACCACCGGTGGCGAGGTGGTGCTCGGCGGGGGCGGCGGCGACGCTTTTCGCAACGCGGCGCAGGCGGTACTGGAAGAGGACCAGCGGGTAGGGACCGTGGTGATGGGACATACGCATGGTCCACTCGATGGGCTTGCCGACCCGCTGATCCTGAGTGACGGGCGAACGGGGTACTACTTTAACAGCGGAACCTGGACGTTGCACCTCAAGGACGAGCAGCAGCGCAGTTACACCTGGGCGGACATCGCCGATGAGGCGAACTACACGGCGACCTACACCTATGTGCTCCTCGAACCCGATGGGCACGGTGGGTACCGGCCCCGGTTGGGCGAGTGGAAGCCATAATTGCAGATGGAACTGGAGTCACCGCATTGTCCGGTTCATCTCCATAGCGTCACACCTCAACAGAGGGCTTCGTGGAGCTGTAGAGCTGTGGAGGGATGGAGCTGCCCATGCGATTCCATCAAGCAGAATTGGTATAAGTCGTATAATCCGGGTCTCGGGATGACTTCTCGGATACCGGCCCCGGTTGGGCGGGCGGAAGCCATAGGCGTTGAACTCCGCGGGCGAGGGATGGGGAACGCGGGTTACCCCCGGTTGGGTGCGCGATGGCTGGCTCCGACCGGAGACTGGAGCAGAGCGTTTCGTTGAAGGGTGGCGCTGTGCCGGGGATGGGGCGGCCAGGTTTGCCCTCTTGTGAACAGGAGCAGTGGTTATGAAGTATCGCCGGCTGGGCAATGCAGGGATAAAGGTCAGCGCTGTAGCGTTGGGAGGATGGATCAACTACGGCGAGGGCAAAGTCGCCCCGGAAGTGGCGCGACGGGTGGTCGAGCGGGCCTGCGAGCGCGGGATCAATTACTTCGACCTCGCCGATATCTACGGCAAAGGCGACGCCGAGTCACAGATGGGCGCAATTCTGCAGCAATTCCCACGCCACACCCTGGTGATCGCGACTAAGGTCTTCTGGCCCATGAGCGACGATGTGAACGACCGGGGCCTGTCGCGCAAGCACATCTTCGAGAGCATTGACAAGAGCCTGCGGCGGCTCGGCACGGACTACGTGGACATCTACTTTTGTCACCGCTCCGATCCCGAGACGCCGATTGAGGAAACGGCGCAGGCGATGCACGACCTGGTGCGGATGGGCAAGGTGTTGTACTGGGGCACCTCCGAGTGGAGCGCTACCGAGATCGTTGAGGCGCACGCCGTCTGCGAGCGCTACGGCTGGACGAAGCCGGTGGTCGAACAACCCCAGTATTCGATGCTCTGGCGCGACCGGGTAGAGCGCGAGATCGCGCCGGTGACACGACCTCGAGGGATCGGCCTGGTGGTCTGGTCGCCGCTGGCCATGGGGATGCTGACGGGTAAGTACGACAAGGGCATTCCGGCTGACTCGCGCTTTAGCCGCGAGGAGTGGGCGCGCGAACGCTATCTAACTGCGGCGAACGCGGAGCGAGTGAGCCGCCTGAAGCCGATCGCCGATGGTCTGGGCATCTCCCGGGCGCAACTGGCGCTCGCGTGGGCGCTGCGGGGGCCAGAGGTCAGCAGTGTGATTATCGGGGCGACGCGGCCAGAGCAGATCGATGACAACGCTGGCGCGGCAGAGGTGAGCTTGAGCGCAGAGGTGCTGGAGGCAATCGAGGAGGCGCTGGCGTAACGCGGCTGGCGCTCCGGCAGCGCTGCGAGCATGGAACGCGCTCATCAGGCTGAGGCGGCGAGGGCCAGCAGCAGCAGGGCCTGCATACCGCGACCGAGATTGGCGGGCTGAATAAACTCATCGTGACGATGGGCATTGCCGCCGTCAGTCAGACCGATGCAGACCGCTGGAATGCCCTGGCTGAGGGGGATATTGGCGTCGGTACTGCTCTGCTGGAAACTGACGGTTGCGCCCACGGACTGGAACGCGGCCACGGCGGCCTGCACCAGGGGATGGTCGCGCTCAATTGCGCCGGAGGGGCGATTGCCGACCGTCTGGACGCGCACCTGCACATCGGGATGATCGGCAGCGGCAGCGGCGACCAGCCGATCAACCTGAGCAAGCAGGTTGTCGAGGGCGGTGGCGCTGACCGAGCGCATATCGAGGAGCATGCTGGCCGACTCGGCGATCGAATTGACCGACGTGCCGCCCTCAATCACTCCGATATTGTACGTGGTACGAGGCGAACGGGGCACGTGGATCTCGGTGATCCGCGCAGCGAGGCGCACGAGGGTGTGGATGGCGCTCGGGGTGCCGTAGTTCCCCCAGGAGTGGCCGCCGGGGCCGCTCACCTCGATGCGGTAGCGGCGCACGCCGATGGCCTGATGGTGGAGAGTGCCGAAGTCGCAGCCTTCGAGCACGACAACGGCGCCAATCCTATCCTTCAGGCGATTGACGGCGGCCCGGATTCCTCGCAGATCACCGAGCCCCTCCTCGCCCACATTGGCCACGAACCAGATATCGCCGCCATTGGGCAGATCGTGGCGCTGCATAGCCTGGGCGAGATGGATGAGACCGGCCACGCCGACGCTGTTGTCACCGAGGCCCGGCCCGTAGACGCGATCGCCTTCGTAGCGCAGGCGCAGATCGGTTTCGCGAGGAAAGACCGTGTCGAGGTGAGCCGAGATGAGCAGGGCGGGGCGGGGTGCGTGGCCGGGACGGCGGGCATAGACATTCCCAATCGCATCGCTGGCGACATCGCTCAGGCCCAGGGCCCGCAAACGATCCAGGACCATCGCCCCACGCTCAGCCTCATCGAAGGTGGGGGCGGGCACCTGCTGAACGGCGATGGCGGTTTCGAGCACGGGCCGGTAATCGGCCAGTTCAGACAAGGCGCGCCGCACGGCCGGCACATCGCGCCAGCGCAGGATCTCCATAAGCACCCGGCAGACAAACGCGGATCCATGATTCACAAATTATCACGGATAAGCGTGGCGCTGTCAATTTGCCAGGCCATGGAACTCATGGCATACTGACGCTGAAAAGCGTGTAGATGCCATCGAGGAGCGTTCTATGTCTCTGCTGCCAACCACTTCTGTTGCTACCATCGGGGCCTACGAGGGGGCGCAGGTGACCCTGGCCGGGTGGGTATACAACAAGACCGAGAAAGGCAAATTGATCTTTATCCAATTACGCGATGGCAGCGGAACGATGCAGTGCGTAGTGTTCAAACCGCAGGTGAGCGAGGCAGTATTTGCGCGAGCGCAGGCGTTGACCCAGGAGACCGCACTGCGCGTCACGGGGACGGTGCGAGCCGATGCGCGCGCCCCTGGCGGCTACGAACTGACGGTGGAGGATCTGGAGATTGTCGGCAAGAGCGTAGATTATCCGATCACGCCCAAAGAGCACGGGGTCGAGTTCCTGATGGAGCACCGTCACCTATGGGTACGTTCGGCAAAGCAGCACGCCTTGCTGCGGGTGCGTGCCGAAGTGATTGCCGCGGCGCAAGAGTGGCTGAATGCGCAAGGCTTTGTGCGCTTCGATACCCCCATCCTCACCGCGACCGCCGCTGAGGGCACGACGAACCTCTTCGCCACCGAGTACTTCGATCTCGGCAGGGCCTACCTGGCGCAGACCGGCCAGCTCTATGTCGAAGCGGGGATGATGGCGTTCGGCAAGGTCTACTGCTTTGGCCCCACCTTCCGGGCAGAAAAGAGCAAAACCCGGCGCCATCTGACCGAGTTCTGGATGATCGAGCCGGAGGTGGCCTTCGCTACCCATGATGACAACCTGGCGTTACAGGAACGGTTCGTTAGCGCGATTGTGCAGCGGGTACTGGAGCGTCGTGCCGAGGACCTGAAGGTGCTTGGGCGGGACACGGCGGCGCTGGAGCGCTGCGTGCCGCCCTTTCCGCGGATCAGCTACGATGAGGCGCTTCAGATCATTGCCGCGCACCAGGGGGAGGTGGAGGGCGCCGATCCCCTGCCCTGGGGAGAGGATTTCGGCGCGCCTCACGAGCAATTGATCGCCTCGCGTTTCGACCGGCCCGTTTTCGTCGAACGCTTTCCCTCAGCCATCAAGGCCTTCTACATGCAACCCGACCCGAATCGTCCCGAGGTGGCGCTCTGCGCTGATCTGCTGGCCCCGGAAGGCTATGGTGAGATCATTGGCGGCTCGCAGCGCATCCATGACCCGGAGCTGCTGGAACGGCGCATTCGTGAGTACGGGCTCAACCTCGAGGATTACCAGTGGTACCTCGACTTGCGGCGCTACGGCACGGTTCCCCACAGCGGCTTTGGCATGGGCATTGAACGCGCCGTATGCTGGATCACCGGCACCCGGCACATCCGCGAGGCCATTCCTTTTCCGCGCATGCTGTACAGGATTTATCCCTGACACGGGGTTCGATAGTGGCGATGGCAACGTGCGGTTGCTCCTCAGCCGTCCATGCAGCTGCGCTGCACAACGCCGGAATACACATATTTGTTCCTGGGAGGGCCTGGCCCTCCCAAACCCTCCCCACTAGCGGGTTGCTCCACCACTCCTTTTCGTTTCCGTAGCGTGCAGTGCAGCCGCGCGTGAACCGACGCTTCGGCTCAGCCCCGTCGCACCTTACTACGCACGTAGCCGACCAGCGCGGCCAGGGGGAGCGCTGTGCGGGGCAGAAAGCCACAGCGCCACAGGCCGCCGTGGTTGGCGCCTGCGGTAAGCAATTCCAGCGGATTGGCCAGGGGATAGGCGGGATCGGCAGCGCAGTCGCGGCAGCGCAGGTCGTGCACCCAGAGCGCGGCCATGAGGGCGCTGGTGGTCCGGGGTTCAAAAATCTCGATCCCAAACAGGTCGGCTCCATCGTAACCGGCTTTGAGGGCCGGGTTCTTGATCACCGAGCGGGTCATGGTTGAGGGAGTCACGTTGATCGCCACGCGCTGCCCGGCGGCACGCGCCGTGA
The DNA here is from genome assembly GCA_046719255.1 of Chloroflexaceae bacterium. Classification (GTDB taxonomy): domain Bacteria; phylum Chloroflexota; class Chloroflexia; order Chloroflexales; family Chloroflexaceae; genus JACAEO01. Next base: position 8,522 of record JBDNDG010000050.1, on the reverse strand, counting down.
TGGCGCGCCACTGCTGGAGGCGCTTGGCCAGGGCGTAGTTCGGCCCCTGCTCGATGAAGATCCCGTCCACGATCCCGTAGCGTTTACCGTTGCCGCCGTCGAGCAGGCCGCGCACGTGGGGTTGGAGCAGTCGCCCGCCGCTCAGCCCGCGCAGCACGCCGGTAGCGATGCTGCCCAGTGGACGCGCCTGGGCGGCAGGTTGCATCGTTGCGCGGGCCAGGGTCTCATCAACCGCAAACACATCGGCGGGCGTGGCCATGTACATGAGCGTCATCTCTGGCCGGGCGGCGCTGACGCTGGCGATGATGGCATCCATCGCCAGCGACACCCGCAGGTGGCGCTCGCCGTCCAGATAGGCTAGCGCGGCGATGTCCAGGGGTGTATCAAGGGAGCGCAGCCAGGCGGCGATTTCCGGCGTCTGGGTGAGCAAATCGGCGCCGGCCAATCCCGTCCACTGCTCCACTGGTGCTTCGGGGGTGACTGGCTGGGGCACTGGCGCGATCAGGCGGGCGTTACCGGCGGCAACGATGCTGGCGATGCGCTCCCAGCGGGCCGGGTCGGGCAGATCTATCGCGACGATATTGGCACGCCAGCGCGCCAGGGCCGCGAGCGGCCCGGCCTCTGATCCGGCGCCGAGCAGCACGAGTGTGCGATCGGAGAGGTCGAACCACTCGGGATGCACGCTGACCTGGTGCAGGGCCTGGGAGAGGCTGGGTTCGATGATCCCGGCCTGCTCCCAGCGGGCGATCTGGGCGCGCAATTCCTCTCCCTGAAGTTGCCGGCCGCGGTACGGTAGCGACCACGGTTCGATGTCCGATGGTCCCTGGCCGCGGAGTTCGACGCTGAAGAGCGCATCGGGCCGGGGGCACTTCATCGCCTCGGCGAGCGGATAGGCGACACCATCGCGGATGAACTCGACCTGCTGCCAGGCGGCAGCCAACCCGTCGGTTGCAATCGTGAGCGCGTTCTCAGGGCGGGCAATGGCAGCTTCGGTCAGAGCGCGAATGTGGCGGGGGTAGTGTTTGCGCCAGTTGACCTCATCGCGTACGGCCCGGGCCGCCTGGGGATCAACCCGGGCCAGCGCCGCGCTACAGATGGCCTTGTTGGCGCGCGTGGTGCTGCGGTCACCGTCTTCACCCGCCAGAAATTGAATCCCCTCCAGATCGCTTGATGACATAGATCCTCACGGCACAGGTGAGCAACGGAGCGTAGAAACTATGCTTCCCACGCTTCGGCTCGATCGGGAGGATGCAGTCCTCCCAAGAACACCCTTGTGCATCGCGGTGGCGCGCAGCGCAGCCACGTGAGCGACCGTAGTATACATCACTCCTGACCCCCGCCGTCCCGACCCTTGGGAAGGGGTGACCAGTGTTTTGCCCAAAGTCCCCGTGACGATGAGCCTGCCGGGCGGGGTCAGAGGGCGGCCCGGCGGGGCGTGTCTACGGCGGGCGTCGAGCCGACCGGGAGGGTTTGGGTGGACGCAGCCTTCTCAGGAACAATTCGTTTCATTTCGTGGTTGTACGGCGCTCCCGGGAGTGGTGCTTGATGAACGGCATGGATTACAGCGGGTCCATTGCGCCGACCACGCCCGGCGGCCTGGCAATGACTGCAGTGGAGCGCCTGCCTGGCGACGAGTTGCGCGAGCCGTGCCGCTGCCTGGCCGTGCTCCGGGTGATGGGGAAGAGTGTCCGGACCTGCCCAGAGATCGCCTGCGCGCGCCCGGTCAACACGGCTAACCGCTGACCTGCTTGTTCAGAGGTGCCGCAGTGTCCGTTGAAACCGGGGGTAAGGCGCCTCTCCGGGTGCGCGGGTGTCCTGCCCGCAGTGGCCTGGATGCGGGTGAGCTGCCCGCGCTCTGGGGAGCAGGGTGAGCGCCTGCGTACCGCAGAGGAGCGCAGAGGAGGGCCCGGTGAAGCCCTCTGCGTCCCTCCGCGCCCGCTGCGCTGCCTGCGTGTGCGGTACAGGTGAATGCTATCCCTCCGACGAACGAGGGCTACACGCGGGTAACACAAAGCCCACCCTGATGCTGCCGGAAGGCTGACAGGATGGGCTTCGGGGCGACCGCCTCGGCCTTGCACAACAGCGGCGTTTCAGCGAACGAAGGTACGGCGCACGTTGGTGGCGAGCGAGCGGGCCATATCCAGGTAGGCATTGTAGACGTTTGCGCGCCCGAAGATGAGCGGGGTGGCTACGCCAACCAGGATCAGCGCCGGGATCCAGAAGAGCACGCCAAAGAACTGGCTCAGCCAGGCGAAGATCAACCCACTGCCGACCATGACATTGAGCAGGGCCGTGCTGCCGCGCTGCCCGTAGCTATTGCCGAGTAACTCGCGGAGGTTAGCGATCAGCAGCAACGCGCCCGCGTAGACGCTGAAATGCATGACCAGACTGGTGCTCAGGAAGCGCATCACCAGATAGATCACCACCAGCAAGGCAACCGCTCCGGCGATGTAGAGGTAGACAGGCCTCACCGGCATGCCGGCGAAGCGGGTATAGCGGCCACCATTAGTTGAGCCATTCCCGTTGTACATTGACGATCCTTTCGTTGCTGGTCGGCTGCCGATTGTGCGAACCGAGACGTTCTCACCTGCTGCTTTGACGGGTGGGCTGGCGATAATGTTGCGGGCGTTACTCGTCGAACACGGCGCGGACGCGGAACATGCCGTCGCGCTGGTCCGGAGCGTTCGCAAGAGCTGCCTCGCGACTGAGTTCTTCGGTCACTTCATCGGGCCGCAGCACGGTGACGAGGTCGGTCACCTGGGCAGTAGGAGGTACGCCGGAAACGTCAACCTCCTGCAGCATAGCAATGTGATTCAGGATCGCCGAGAGTTGGGAGCGCATGCGCTCCAGTTCTTCAGAGTCGAGGCGCAGGCGGGCGAGCCGCGCGACGTGGAGGACCTCCTGTGGTGACAGTGGCATACGGGGTGCTCCTGCGGTGAACATACGCCACGAAGGCGCGAAGACGGCGCGGGGTCGAGAGGGCTTTGTTCTCTCTTCGCTATCCACCCCTTGCCCGACGGCTCAAGCCGCGGGCTACCGTCCGCGAAGCCCGCCTTCGCGAGCTGATGTATTTCTGAGAGACCATGACGGCCAGTCCAGGCAACACCGGCGCCGCGGTGTCCGTGGGCCGGACGGGTAGAATTCTACCCCTGTATGATAGCAGAGGTTCGTCTGGTCTGCACCGCCAGTAGTCCAGGTACCTGTTCACACCGGGGGAAAGGCGCCACCCCGGCTGCGCGGCTATCCCGCCCGCAATGGCCTGGATGCGGGCAAGCCGCCCGCGCACCCGGGAAAAGGGTGAACGCGTACTGGTCCACAAACTCGCTTTTCTGCCCCGGGCGCCGTCTTTCGCCAGCTCAGCCGGCGCCGGCACCTGGTGGCTGAGCTGATCGAAGCCACCGGGGCGCCTGGTCAACTATCAGAAAGCGTCGTTCGCGGACGGTCAGCGCTTCATCCGGATGGGAGACCGAGCAGAATCAGCGGGGCCAGGCTAGCGACGCGTAGTATCTTCATCGCCGTGCAGGCCCGGTGCACAGCTTGAGGCTCGTAGCGCCAGGTAAGTGGGAGAATGAAGGTACCAACCGGTATGCCCACACAGACCAGGAGTGTCGCAAGGTACAGCGGCGTGATGTCGGTGAGCCAGGCGGGAGCAGCCGCGCAGAGCAGTGCCAGCGCGATCAAACCGTGGAAGAGGCGCAACGAGGGACCAACCCCGAAGTAGACAGCAGTTGTCACGATCCCGGCCCGCGTGTCACCATCGACATCATCAACGGTGTACAACACCTCCTGGGCCAGCGTGTACAGGAAACTCATTCCGGCTACCGTCCAGGCCACTGTGGACACACCGCCTGCGGCGAGGCCGCCGAATACCAGTATCGAACTGTTGAGCAGAGCGATCGTTGCATTGCCGACCAGTACGGTGCGCTTGAGCACCAGAGCGTAGGCCGCGGTCAGGCTCAGGTTCAGGACGGTGATGGTCTGGAGGGCCAGGGGCGCCAGCAGGATGAGGATGCAGGTCAGGCCGGCAAGGACCCGGGCGATTGCCGCGGCCTGAGAGCGCGAAACGGCCCCGGAGGGGATGGGTCGTTCCGGTTTGGTCAGGCGATCGATATCGGCATCGGCATAGTCGTTGATCACGAACCCGAAGGCTACCACTACGGCCACGATCAGGGCGGCGAGGGAGGTGAGCGGCGTGAGCGTGAAGCGAGGGCCGGCGCTTAGATAGGCGCCAAGAAAGGTGTAGGCAGCGGCCTGGGTAGCGACATGGGGCCGCAGCACGTGGAGGAGCGCCACCAGGCGCAGGGAGGGAGTGGGCACGACGGTTGCACCTCGTATGGTTATGCGGCCAGCGGATGCCACCAGGTTCGATTGTAGATTGGTGATCGATGGAAGGGTATCGCCAGGTTTCAGAGCAGGTGTGAGGTTGCGGTACCTTCACTCTCCCCGGTAGCGGTAGATTGCAACACGCGGGGCGCCGGCCAGCATGCCTGAAACTATCAGCGGATCGAGGGCAGGCGCTCGGCGCCATCATTGCCGACGGCGCGGCTCCGCATCCACACCTGGAACGAACGTTGCAGGGCGCTCAGATGCGAAAGGATAGCGAGGAGCCAGAGTCCGACCGTGGTCCAGCCGGTGATCAGGCTTAGCCCGAGGATAAGTACCCGTTCAGGACGTTCGAGTACACCGCCGCGGCCATTGAATCCGAGCGCTTCGGCCCGTGCGCGGACATAGCTGGTAAGCACGGCACCGGTGGCGGCGAGGAAGAGTAGCAGTGTGATCAGCGGTGACCCGGCTATCGTGCGCTGGTAGTAGATCAGCAAAGCGAGAAACACGAGCAACTCGGAGTAGCGATCAACGGTCGAGTCGAGGAAGGCCCCGAAGGGTGTGGCTATCCGTCGGGTACGGGCAACGGCGCCATCGAGCATATCGAAGGCGCTGGCAGCAAGAAAGAGGACCCCAGCCCACAACAGTGCCCCCTGGACAATCAAGACAACGACCCCGATGGTCAGCACAAGGGTCATACAGGTGAGGGTATTGGGACTCAGGCTGTTAAGCCCTGGCACACGTGTAACCAGGATTTCGACCCATGATCGCATCGTCTGCTCAAGTCGTTTGCGCAGCATAGTCTTACCCCTTAACATGACGGAGAGACGAACCGCTAGCTCGACATCGTGGAACATGCACCCCGCGTGTGGAATAATGATAACAAATGAAACCAGAGCCATGTGTCATACCACATCCAGGTGATACATTCCGAATCGGACTGGCCCTGCACCGCAGCGTGATGCGGACTGTACCGCTCGTCACTCATCACTCGTCACTGGTATCAGACCTGAACGTTCTGGCCTGGCACGTTCGCTACAACCCTGCATAGCCATATCGGTGAAGATCTGGAGCTGTGGAGGTGGGGAGATGAACGCCAGGTTATCAAGCTCCACATATGCCAGAGCGTTGAAAGCGGTACATCACACACGTGTGGCATTACCGCATATCTGCCGGAAGCGCGCCGGTCCCGTATGTAGGCAGGTCGAAGGGCGCCCCGGGTGTCGGGCGCTGAACCAGTGCGTCGTTGGGAAGGACGCGCCGGTTCACAAAGGGGGAAGCGCGGACACGGAGGGATATCGTGGAGAAGGGTGACCCCGGCCAGCGATTGCGCGAACGAACGCACATCCGCCGTGCAGGAGGAATGTGTTGGAACTTTACATGTCCGGAGAGCTACCCACTCAAGCGGTCATAGAGCGACTGAAGTTGTTCATCACTATAGAGTGTAATGGTAAGGCGGATGGCATTACCGCTGCGCGAGAGCTGTACGGGGGTCTCGAGGATCGCCTCAAACATACGTTGAGCCTCGGCATCTTCTGGCGACTGGATACGCGGTCGCGGCTGGCGCCCGGGGCCAGTCCCGGACCGGGCGGTACGGGCGTCACTCCGGCGGTTCCCCGCTTCCCCGGCATCGTGGGGAGGGCGCACGCGGGCCAGGGCACTCGCCAGGTCCCATCCGTCGGTCAGGAGCTCGGTCACAACCCTGGTCTCGCGGTCGTCGTAACCCAGGGCCGTGATGCGCTCCAGGACCTGTGACTGTTGCGCCGCGTCTTCGATGCAGGCCAGGGCCTGGGCTTGCGCAAGGCTGATCTGGCCGCGCAGCACGGCGCTGCGGGTTGCGGGAGCGAGGCCAGGCTGGGTGGCGATGTCGCCGAGGTGCTCGGTATCGCGCACGCTAAATTCGCGCTGCCGCACCAGGTGGAAGGCCGCTTCCTGATCCGCGGGGTCATCGAAGCGGAGCAGCGCGCGCCCGTGACCGGCGCTGAGGGCGCCATCGAGCAGGGCCTGGCGTGCCGGGGCCACGAGCCGGATCAGGCGACGAGTATTGACCACGGCGACGCGACTCTTGCCGACCCGCCGGGCGATCTCGTCGTCGGTCAACCCGAATTCGTCTTTGAGGGTCTGGTAGGCCAGCCCTTCTTCCAGCGGATTCAGGTCGGCTCGCTGGACATTCTCTACCAGGGCGATCTCGAGGACCTGCTGCGGGGTCACATCTTTCACGATGACGGGAACGTCGGTCAGACCGGCGCGGCGCGCGGCGCGCAGGCGGCGTTCGCCAGCGATCAGTTCATAGCCGCCGTCAGCAGTTTCGCTGACAATCAGTGGCTGGATCAGGCCGTGTTGACGGATGGAGGCTGCCAGTTCGTCAAGAGCCTGCTCGTCGAACACGGTACGCGGCTGGTTGCGGTTCTCACGAATGGCCTCGACCGGGGCCTGACGCACCAGGTCGCCCGCGGCGCCGGGGATAAGCGCGTCCAGTCCACTTCCAAGGCCTCGGCGGCGATTCATTGGCGGCGCTCCTTTCGCTGGAGTACTTCGTCGGCAAGGGCGGCGTAGGCTTGCGCGCCACGACTGGCGGGATCGTATTCGGCAATTAGCTTGCCGTAGCTGGGTGCCTCCGAGAGGCGCACGCTGCGGGGTATAAGGGTGCGAAAGATGAGCCGGGGAAAATGGCGCTGCACTTCGTCTACGACCTGGTGAGCCAGGTTCGTGCGGCCGTCGTACATGGTCATGAGCACGCCGAGCAGGCGCAGGCGCGGGTTCAGGCTGGCGCGCACCCGTTCCAGGGTTGTTTTGAGCTGGGCAAGGCCTTCGAGTGGCAGGTATTCGCACTGGAGGGGGATGAGTACGCTGTCGGCAGCGCACAGAGCGTTCAGGGTCAGCAGGCCGAGCGAGGGCGGGCAATCGATCAGGATAAAGTCGTAGCCGTCAGCGCCGCGAAGGGCGGCTGCCAGCCGCTGTTCACGCTGCGGGGCGCTGGCGAGTTCCACGGTGGCGCCGGCCAGATCCTGGTCGGCGGGTACGAGCATGAACCGCTCCCGCCCACTGGCCATGACCGCAGCCGCCAGATCGCTGCCCAGCAAGAGATCGTACGTGGTTGCCGGAAGGTTGTGTTTGGCGACCCCCAGACTGGTCGTGGCGTTACCCTGAGGGTCGCTATCAATCAGCAAGACGCGATACCCGCGCCGCACCAGTTCGCCACCGAGGTTGACAGCGGTGGTGGTCTTGCCAACGCCGCCCTTCTGATTGGCAATCGCGATTGTGTACGGGGTCATGGCACCACTGTTGACTGACCATAATGACTGTAGTCGATAAAGCCTGTTTCAACGGCTGAGCCTGTCGTTGCCAGCAGGCGCTGGCGGTTCAATCACGCAAACCTCGCGCCCGACATGCGCAATGACCCGGCGCTATGGCGCCACGCTCCGGCGCGATCTCTCCGGCGAGCCGCCACCCTGTTTCACGTGAAACACCCCGGCGCACCATCGCCGCGTCACCACCATTGTATCACGGACGAAGCCGTGGACCCGGAGCGCCCCAGCGCAACCCCGATAGTCTGTAAGCCAGAGCATGGTTCAGCCCCGGGCCTTCCAGGTCCGACCGTTGCACCAGACTCCCTCCTGACCGGTCGGTAGAAGGGTAGCCGTATCGAGGTAGGGGCGTGAAGGCCGGAGAAGCAGGTTCAGTTGAAGCATACCGTAGTGGCGCATCCGGTAAACCTCGATACACACCTGTCCGGTGCGGCAACTCGGGCCGGCGCCTGATTACGGGCGAGTCGCGCTGCCGCACCGGACAGGTTTTTGACCGGATCCACCTCTGAGTGCTCTGACACCGCCGCTGGCTTTGACCAGCTCGGCCACCCCATCTTCGAGGCTTGCCGATTGACGATCAACAATCCACAATCCCGAACGATAGCGGCACCCGTATCAAGCGAACAGCCGCTCCAGGCAGGTATGGCCCAGAGGCGAGCGTTTCGGCTTGACCGTTGCGGCCCTCCCGAACTTTCCCCGCCATCGAGGTCGTTGCGCCTTCGTGGTCCATGTTCACATCAGGGCAGAAAGCGCAACGGGTTCATTGCCCGGCCATTGATCAGTACCGTAAAGTGCAGATGCACCCCGGTTGAGTACCCGCCGCCGCGACGGTCGTAGGTGCTCCCCATGTGGCCGAGCAACTGTCCTGCGCTGACTTCCTCGCCTACCGCG
>JBDNDG010000005.1:0-32448 GCA_046719255.1 Chloroflexaceae bacterium | reverse complement strand
GGGGGTGGGGGAACCCGGGGTTCCCCACGCCCGTGCCTGAGGGGCGCCCCGCGCCCCCAACCCCGGTTGGGGGAGGGGGAACCCGGGGTTCCCCACGCCCCTGCCTGAGGGGCACCCCGCGCCCCCAACCCCGGTTGGGGGAGGGGGAACCCGGGGTTCCCCACGCCCCTGCCTGAGGGGAGGGTTTGGGAGGGCTGTGTCCTCCCGGGAAGGTGAACCGCACCCTGCTCCTTCTGTGGTCACCGCACCTCACGGAGCGTGAGCTTCCAGCCGGTGCGTTCGGTGAAAGCCCGCGCCGCCGCGGCGATGGACTCCGCCGACGCTGTGCCCTGCACCTTCACCACCACCTCGCGACTGGCGGCCTGGAGGGCCGGCGCGCCGACGGGGCTGAGGCCGGGCGGCAGGGCCTCGCGGGCTGCCTGCATCAGCGCTTCCTGGTGCGGCTGCGGCCAGAGTCGCACCGTCCAGCCGATGTACGTGGCCAGCTCGGCCAACCGCCCGGCGTACCTGGCCCGGGCTGCCTCGGGGAAGTGGAAGCGCAAGGTTACCACCAGGCTGGCCTGGTCGGCGCTGGCCTTGTAGCAGCCGCTCTCCGGCCCGACCCAGCTTCGGGCAGTGTTGAGGGCGAAGTTGAGTTCGCCGGGCGGCGTGCCGGGCGGCGGGGCGAAGCCCTCGCCTTCGCCCAGGGCGATCGGTGGCTCCCCCAGCCCTGGCGCGCGGATCAGCAGGCGCAACCCCGTCCGGGCCTGAAAGGCGGCTTCGGCGGCGGCCACGGCCTGCGGCGCGGCTGTGCCGGCGCAGCGCACCTCCACCCGCCCCTCGGCAGCGTAGATCGCCGGAGCGCGCTCCGCTACCAGCCCTGCGGGCAGGGCTGCCAGCGCCGCCGCGGCGAGCTGGCCCTGGTGAGGCTGGGGCCAGACCTGGACTTCGACCCCTGTTTCGGCGGCAATCTGTGCGAGGGCTTCGGCGTCGCGGGCAGCGGCGATGGCCGGGAAGAAGTAGCGCAGCGTCACCGCGCCGCTGTCGGGGTCCACACTGCGCTGGTAGAGGTCGGGCGCGTGGCCGAGGTATCGGTCAACGACCGCCAGGATGCGGTTCATATCGGGGCGCGGGCCGGCGCGGCGCGGGCCACCGGCGGCCTGGACGCGGCGCACCTCCGCGGGGGCGAGCAGGCGCCACAGGCCCGGCGCGTGGGGGAGCGGCGCGAAGTAGGGGCTGCCGGCTTCGAGGAGCGCCTCCAGCGCAGTTTCATCCACCAGTGTGGCCGTCTCGCCGTGCCAGGCCCGCGCCAGTTCACGCACGCTCAGCGCCTGCACCCCGGTGCCGTCGCGCAGGGCTTCCCAGAGCCGTTCCAGGCCCTCCGTAGCAAGCGGCGCGCCAGCGCCAACCGGCGCAACCGGCACGGTCGGTGGTGGGGGAGCAACGACGCGCCGACCACCCCGCGGCGCCGCCTCCAGCGACAGCGTCTGCCCGTCACGGGGCGTCAGCACCGTCGTCAGCCCGCTCAGCCGCGCCGCCAGCGCCGCCCGCGCCTCGGCATCACCGTGGACCAGGGCAACCGTTCGCGGTTGCAGGGCGCGCACCAGCCCCGCCAGTTCATCGCCATCGGCGTGGGCGCTCAGGCTGTAGCAGCCCACCTGGCAGGCTACCGGCAGCTCGCGCCCGTTAAGCGTCAGCCGGCGCGCCTCGGGGGGCCTATCGGCCAGGTCGAGCAGGCGGCGCCCGGGGGCCTCATCGTCCAGGTAGCCGCTGAAGAAGATCGCTGCCCGCGCATCACCGGCCAGCCGCTCGGCGTACCAGACCGATGGCCCTCCGGTGAGCATGCCGGACGAGGCGATGATCGCGGCCGGTGGGCCGGCCAGCAGCCGCTCGCGCTGCTGGGAGGTCTCGATCGGCTGCACGGTGTTGCCGAAGAAAGGCTTGCCCCCGTTGAGCAGGTGGCGGCGCAGGGCCGGCGCCAGCGCGTTGGGAAAGGCGGCGTAGGCGGCGCACACCGAGCGCACCAGCCCGTCCACGCCGATGGGGAAGGGCGGGATATGCCCGTCGCGCTGGGCAGCGCGCAGAATGAGAATAACCTCCTGGGCGCGCCCCAGGGCGAAGGCGGGGATGAGGCAGTGCCCGCCGCGGGCGATCACCTCGGCCACCGCCTCGGCCAGACGGCGTTCCTCCTGGGCGCGGTTGGGGTGCAGACGAGCGCCGTAGGTGCTCTCCAGCACCAGCAGATCCGGGTGACGCGGCGCCGGTATGGCCGCGCCCGGGATAGTGCGCTGCGGCGTGACACTCACGTCGCCGGAGATTACCAGCCGCCCGTCGTCGGCTTCGAAGCCCAGGCTGACCGCCCCGGCGATGTGGCCGGCACGCCGGGCGTGGACGACGATACCGGGCAACTCAGGCAGGCTCTGGGCCTCCGGCGCGAGCGGGCGCAAGCGGCGCAGGGTGGCGGCCACCAGCGCCTCGTCGTAGAGCGGCAGTTCCAGTTCCTCGGCGGCGCGACGGACCATCACTCGCACTGCGTCGCCCAGCATGACCTCCATCAGGCGCATCGTCGCCGGCGTGGCGTAGATCGGCGTTGCCGGGAAGCGATCGGCGACAAGGGGCAGCGCGCCGATATGGTCGGCGTGCGCGTGGGTGATCAGGATTGCCTCCAGGCGTATCCCCGCGAGGGCCGCCAGGTCCGGCAGCCGGTCGGCGCTGTCCATACGCACCCCGGCGTCCACCAGGAAGCGCCGGTCTCCCAGGGTTACGAGCTGGCACGTGGCACCAACGCCACCTGCTCCGCCCAGGAATTGGATATCCATCGTTTCACCGGGCGTCCATGCGGCTGCGCCGCACAATGACAACAGGGAGGGGATGAGGAAATCCGGTTTCCCCATTCCCCAATCGCCAGTGGGGTTGCCCGGCGCCTCGATGGGCAGGGACGCGGGGAAACCCGCTTTCCTCGCGTTCACATCAGATGAACAGAGATTGTTTCGCGGGAGGGCGCAGCCCTCCCACACCCCCGCCGGGAGGGGCGTGGGGAAAGCCGGTTTCCCCGTGTTTTAGCGGATCACCTCGATTCCACCCATGTATGGCCGCAGCACCTCGGGCACAACGATGCTGCCGTCCTCCTGCTGGTAGTTCTCCATAATCGCGATAATCGTGCGCGGCAACCCCAGGCCCGAACCGTTGAGCGTGTGCAAAAACTCCGGCTTCGCGCCCGGTTCGGGTCGGTAGCGCAGATTGGCGCGTCGGGCCTGGAACGCCTCCACGTTCGAGCACGAGCTGACTTCCAACCACTCGCCCTGCCCCGGGGCCCAGACCTCGATATCGTAAGTCTTTGCCGACCCGAACCCCAGGTCACCCGTGCAGAGCAGGCGGGTGCGGAAGGGCAACCCGAGCAGCCGGCAACACTCCTCGGCGTCGCGGCGCAGCTTCTCCAGGGCGGTGTAGCTCTGCTCGGGCTTCTCGAACATGTACATTTCGACCTTGTCGAACTGGTGGCCGCGCTTGATGCCGCGCACATCGCGCCCGGCGCTCATCTGTTCCTTGCGGAAGCATGGCGTATAGGCCACATGGTAGATCGGCAACTGCGAGGCCTCCAGGATCTCATCGGCATAGATACCGGTGATGGGCACCTCGGCCGTGGGCACCAGCCAGAGACCCGACTCCTCATCGCGGTAGAGATTGTCGCGGAACCTGGGTAACTGACCCGAACCCCAGAGAACATGCTCCTTGACCACGAAAGGCGTATAGACCTCTTCGTACCCCTGGCGCAGATGCAGGTCGAGCAGCCACTGGATGGTGGCCCGCTGGAGGCGCGCCCCCAGCCCGCGCATCACGTAGAAGCGCGAACCGGCCAGCTTCACCCCCTGCTCAAAACTGATGATCCCCAGGGCTTCGGCCAGATCCCAGTGGGGCCTGGCGAAAGGCGGCGTGCGCGGCTCGCCCTCCTGGTAAATAACCGGATTATCGCTGTCGTCCCTGCCGTCAGGCACGTCGGGGTGAGGCAGGTTGCGGATCTCCAGCATCGCCGCCCGCTGCTCCTCCTCGACTCGCGCCACCTCGTGATCAAGGGTGCTGATACGGTCGCCGACCTCGCGCATCGCGGCGATCTGTGCCGCCCGCTCGGCCTCGTTCTGCATGCGCCCGATCTCCTTTGACACCGCATTGCGTCGGGCCTTCAGATCCTCCACCTCGCGCAACAGGGTGCGGCGCCGCTCGTCGAACGCCAGCACCCGGTCCACGATTGCTCCGTCAATGTCGAAGCGGGCGAGTTGCTGTTTTACATAATCTGGATTCTCACGGAGCAGCTTGATGTCCAGCATGGCCAGGACTCCTTGTACAGGCGCCATGCGCAGGCTGCGCGACGCCGCGGTAGCTTTCCCGGGAGGGCAACACCCTCCCAACCCCTCTCCTCCGGTAGCGGGCCTACTTTCGACCCAGCTGGTTCATCGCTCGCATCAGTTCGACCAGGGAGACTCCTTCCAGTTCATCCGCGTTCAACCCCTTGAACAGGCGGGTCAACTGCGCGCGCTGTGCCGGATCGGGGACACGATAGGCGGCAAAGAACACCTGGTCGTTTTCACGCACGAAAAAGGTGGCGTAGGGTCCGCCGCCACGATCGAGGGCGGCATTGACGGCCCGCAGCACCAGGGGGTGGGTGACCGGGATCATATCCTCGCGGGTGTCCCGATCGTTGAGCGTCTCGTCTTCCGCTTCAGCCTCCTCCTCAACGGGTGGATTGGCGCCCAATCGCCGCTGTGGAGGGGGCGGGAGGTCCTGCGGCAACTGGCCGATCCGTGAGGGAAAGTTGCCCCAGGCCCGATTGAGCATATAGGCCGCGATGCCAATCGCCAGCAAACCGGCCCCCACGATAATTGCAATCGTCAGGAGATCCATAGGCGGCGCTCCTGTGTGTACGTAGCAATCCCATCGCCTGCCGGGCTGTGGCTGCGCCGCACAGCGACAGGATGGCAATGAGTTTATGTTTGGGAGGGCAGAGCTCTCTCAAACCCTCCCGTCAGGGAGGGGGATGGGGAAACCCGGTTTCCCCATCCCCCAACCGCGCTGGAATGAAAATCCTTATTCCTGGGAGGGCTGCGCTCTCCCCAACCCTCCCTCGCCAGGGGAGGAAACCGTGCTCCTCCCTTCAGCGGGGGGAGGCTGGCAGGGGGGCGGAATGCTCGAAACCCTCCTCACCGGGAGGGGTGCGGGGAAACCCGGTTTCCCTATACGTTCACGTTAGCGTATAGCTCCAACTCACCGGCTGTCCCTCGCGGTAGGGCATGACCCCGTGAAACTGGCGTGGATCACCGCTGAAGACCAGTGGCAGGAAGTAGGGGTCGCCGGGCCAGAGGGGCAGTTCGCCGCGCAGCAGCCGTTCGACCGGCACCCACTCCAGGCTCCCCTCGGCATTGGCCGGGGGCGGCTCGCCGCGAAAGCGGGTAATGAGAAAGATAAAACCCAGCCAATCTTCACCCTGTTTTCCGAAGCCGGGCCAGCTGATCGTCCCGCGCAGGGTTAGTTCCAGTGCCTCGATCCCCGCCTCCTCGCGCAATTCGCGGCGCATACCGCTCACCACATCTTCGTGCGGCTCGATTTTACCGCCCAGGCCATTATACTTGCCGAGGTGTTGATCCTCCGCGCGGGCGTTACGATGGATCAGCAGCACCGAGGTGCGATCGGGCGAGAGGATATAGCCCAGGGTGGCGATAATAGGTGTGTATGGCATAGGTTTCCCGAGCGGCTGCGCTACACAACCAGGGCGGGGGAACATCCGGGTTCTCCACTATCACCACGGCCCATAGAGGCCCCGGTCGCCCCGATAATATTCCTCAAGGCGGCGGAGGCTGCCCGGCTCGGTATTCACCGGCAGATCGTGCCGGTGGAAAAAGCGCGCGTCCACAATCTCCAGATCGTAGGCCGGCGGGCGCGCCTGGCTCAACGGCTCACAGACGAACACGGCCACGTAGTTGATCATCCCCTCGCCGACGGCTCGATACAGGCCGAGCAGCTCGAGCGGGCGGGTTTCGCAGCCGGTCTCCTCACGCACCTCACGGACGATAGCGGCAACCAGGGTCTCACTCCGTCGCAACCCGCCCCCGGGCAGCGACCATGGGTAACGCCCGCCCCGATGGCGCACCAGCAACACCTCGTCACCATGCACAACCAGGGCGCGCACGCCGACCTCGGTGGGCCGGGTGAGCTGGCGCAGACCGGCGCGAACGAAGATGATGACGTTGTAGGCGAGCGACAGACTGCCTTCGCGCAGGCTGGCCTTCCAGATGCGCATAGAGCAAAACACCCCCGTCCTCCTATGGAAGGACGAGGGTAGTGCCTCGCTGTCCGGCGTGCCTCCCGTGGATCACGGTCAGGGTGTCAACCGCGCGTATGGGACGGTGCGGCGGGCAGCAGGGCCAGGTGCCGGGCGCGTTTGATGGCCACCGACAGGCGCCGCTGCATCTTCGCCGTTACGCCCGTGCGCCGACGGGGGAGGATCTTGCCCTGCGCCGTCACGTACTTCTGGAGGCGCTTGACGTCCTTGTAATCGGGCAAAATGCCCAGCTTTGTAAACTCGCACTCCCGGCGACGGCCTCGCCCCCCGCCGCCCTTCACCGTTCGAGACCGGCTCATATGCTGTCGCTCTCCCTGGATCCATGTAAGTCAGGACGAAACTAGATAAACCAGCGTCTAGTATACCACATATGGGGCTTGCCCACCGCAGCTCCTCACGTGAAAATATGGGGAAACCGGGTTTTTCCACCCCCCTGCCTGTGGGGAGAGTGGGAGAGTTTGCGCAGGCGCAGCCAGCCCGCGGAGGGGGCGTGGGGCAACCGGGTTGCCCCACAGCTTACAGCGCCGGAGCGCGAGTGTGCCAGTCAGTCAGGCGCTGATAGGCGTCGCCGACCCGTAACAGGGTGGCCTCGTCGAAGGGGCGACCGATCAACTGCAAACCCACGGGCAGCCCCTGGCTGAAGCCGCAGGGCACCACCAGGCTCGGTACACCAGCGAGGTTGATCGGCAGGGTGCACACGTCACTCAGGTACATGGCGATCGGGTCATCGAGTTTCTCGCCCACCTTGAAGGCGACCGTGGGGGAGGTGGGGGCGGCGATCACATCCACGTGGGCGAAGGCGGCGTCGAAATCGCGCTTGATCAACGTGCGCACCTGCTGGGCGCGCTTGTAGTAGGCGTCGTAGTAGCCCGCCGAGAGAGCGTAGGTGCCCAGCATAATCCGTCGGCGCACCTCGGGGCCGAAGCGGCGCCCCCGCGTCAACTCAATCTCGTCCCACATACTCTCACCCGGCTCGCGCGGGCCATAGCGCACCCCGTCGAAGCGCGCCAGGTTGGCGCTGGCCTCTGCCGGGGCGATGATGTAGTAGGCGGGCAGGGCGTAGCGCGTATGAGGCAGCGAGAGTTCCACCACCTCGGCGCCCTGTGCCCGTAGCACGGCAATGGCCTCACGGGTGGCCTGCTCGACACCCGGCTCCATGCCCTCGACGAAGTATTCGCCGGGCACGCCGATACGCAGCCCACGCACCTCACCGCTGAGCGCGGCGCAGTAGTCGGCAACCGGCACGGGGGCGCTGGTGCCGTCGCGGGGGTCGTGGCCGGCAAGAACCTGCATCAGCAAGGCCAGATCCTCGACCGTTCGCGCGAAGGGGCCGATCTGGTCAAGTGAGGAGCCGTAGGCTACCAGACCGAAGCGGCTCACGCGCCCATAGGTGGGTTTGAGGCCACTGACGCCGCAGAGTGCCGCCGGCTGGCGGATCGACCCGCCGGTGTCGGTGCCCAGGCTGGCTGGCACCATAAGCGCCGCCACTGCGGCTGCGCTGCCGCCACTGCTGCCGCCCGGCACGCGCTCGAGATCCCAGGGGTTGCGGGTGATGTGAAAGGCGCTGGTTTCGGTGCTGGAACCCATGGCAAACTCGTCGCAGTTGAGTTTGCCCAGGCTGATCGCCCCCGCGGCTTTGAGCCGGCTGACCACGGTCGCGTCGTAGGGTGGCACAAACGTTTCCAGGATGGCCGAGCCGCAGGTGGTGCGGACGCCACGGGTGCAGATCACGTCCTTGATCGCCAGTGGTATGCCATGGAGCGGGCCGGAGTCGGGGCGACGGGCGGCATCGGCGGCGCGGGCCTCGGCCAGCGCCTGTTCGCCGGTGAGGGTGAGAAAGGCGCGCACCCGGGGCTCCACGGCCTGAATGCGCGCTAGCAGGGCCTCGGTCAGCTCGTATGAACTGAGCGTGCCGGCAGCCAGAGCAGCCCTCGCTCCCGCGACGGTCAGGGTGTGCAGGTCGGTCATCGGCTCTCCCTTATGCGGATCGGTACCGGACGTGCCGGAGAGGTATTGCCTTCATTATACCGCGATGAGGGCAGAGTTCCAGGGAGCGCGCCACGGTCTGGCCTCCTGCCTGTCGGCGCACCGGCAGATCTGTAGGGTGGTGGGGTGAAAGGTCTTTTGCCCTGGCCGAGGCGGTATCCTGAGAGGGAGGTTTGGGAGGGCGAAGCCCTCGCGGGAACCAACCCGCCAGCGGGGAGGGTTTGGGAGGGCTGCGTCCTCCCAAACCTGTACCTGTTTTCATCGCGGCGTTGTGCGCCCCGCGAAGGGGGCCTGCCCGCCTTCAAAGGGTGTCACGAAACCGTCGCGTTCACGGCGCGCGCGGGCCGTTTAGCCCGCCCTTATGCGGCGTATGGGTCCGCGCGCAATCCATAATGATGATATGGTCGCGCGCGTTTGCATTCGTTTATTTGTTTCCCATTCGTTGGCGAATCTTCTCGCCCCGCGTCCACGAGGCGTTCTGTCGCATCAGGAAGGCCTTCTCAAAGCAGGTGAAACCCGTTGAAGCCCGGCCCCGCCTCTCAACTCTGGCGGGCAAGGGTTAGCGAGGGCGCGAGCCGGCACGCGACGGTAACCTGGAGCATAATCGTCATCCGAAGTGCCCGCTCAGGTAAGCCTCGGTGCGCGGATCGCCCGGATTGGTGAAGAGCTGGGCGGTGGGTCCAAACTCCACCAGCTGCCCGGCGCGCGTTCTGGAGTCCATCAGCATAAACGCGGTATAATCGGAAACTC
This sequence comes from Chloroflexaceae bacterium, assembly GCA_046719255.1. GTDB lineage: Bacteria > Chloroflexota > Chloroflexia > Chloroflexales > Chloroflexaceae > JACAEO01. The sequence continues at coordinate 23,399 of JBDNDG010000005.1, read as the reverse complement.
GCGCCGCCTGCTGCATGTTGTGGGTGACGATGATAATCGTAAAACTACCCCGCAGGTCGGCGATTAATTCCTCGATCTTCAGAGTCGAGATCGGATCAAGGGCCGAGCAGGGCTCGTCCATCAGTACCACCTCAGGCTCAACGGCAATGGTGCGGGCGATGCACAGGCGCTGTTGCTGACCGCCGGAGAGCGAGGTGCCTGTCGCGTTCAGGCGATCCTTGACCTCATCCCACAGAGCGGCCCGTCGGAGTGCCCACTCGACGCGTTCCTTGATGCGCTTGCTGTTACGCTCGCCGAGCACCCGCAGCCCGTAGGCGACGTTGTCGAATACCGACTTGGCAAACGGGTTGGGCCGCTGGAAGACCATTCCCACGCGCCGGCGCAGCAGGATCGGGTCAACCTCATCTCCGTAAATCGATTCGCCGTCAATCGTAAGCAACCCCTCGGCGCGGGCGCCGGGTGTCTTGTCGTGCATCCGGTTGATCGCCCGGAGCAGGGTTGATTTGCCGCATCCCGAGGGGCCGATCAGCGCGGTAACTTCACCCTGGGGAATGGCGAGATTGATCTTGTCGAGCGCCTTGAACGACCCGTAGTAGAAATCGAAGTTAACGGCCTCGATTTTGGTCCTGGTGGCGCCCTCATGGGCCCGGGCGCGCGCCGTTGCTGTAGCGGCAAAACCGCCTGCCAGGGGTAACGACCTGGTCCGTGTCTCACTCATATTTTCGACTCCACGCGGCTTGGCCGCACTCCACTGGAATGAACAAGGGGGTGTGAGAGGGCTGTTTCCTTCCACACCTTCCCCGCGGGCCGGGGCGCGCTTTGGCCCGCTCACCGCAGATGGGGAAGCCAGACGTTCCCGCTTATCGCATCAGCCCACCCTTCCACTGATGTAATCCTCAGTGCGAGAATCTTTCGGAGTAGAAAAGATCTGCTCAGTAGGACCTTCTTCCACCAGTACGCCAATAGGGATATCATCAGTCTTTTCTACCATAAACACGGCGGTGCGATCGGAGATGCGCGCCGCCTGCTGCATGTTGTGGGTCACAATCACGATGGTGTACCGCTGGCGGAGGCTGAGTAGCAGTTCTTCGATCTTGAGGGTAGAGATCGGGTCGAGTGCCGAGCAGGGCTCGTCGAACAGAATGATGTCCGGTTCGACGGCGATGGTGCGGGCGATACTCAGGCGTTGCTGCTGGCCGCCGGAGAGAGCCATGCCCGAGAGTTCCAGCTTATCTTTGACCTCGTCCCAGAGATTGGCATCGCGGAGCGCCTTTTCCACCCGCGCGTCAAGCTCGGCTTTGTTGTTTATGCCACCGAGGCGCAAGCCCACGGCAACATTCTCGTAGATGTTGCGCGTGCGCAGGGCTATTGGCAACTGAAAGACCATGCCAATTTTGCGCCGCACCAGTGTCGGATCGACTCCCGGCGCGTAGATGTTGATGTCATCGAGCTTGACCTCGCCCTCCGCGCGGGCGTAGGGAATAAGCTCGTGCATGCGGTTCAAGCAACGCAGCACGGTGCTCTTGCCGCAACCTGAAGGACCAATCAGGGCCAGAATCTGGTTTGGTCGTACGTCCAGATCAAGCGCCTGTACGGCCTGGCGCTTGCCGTAGAAAGGCTTGAGGCTGCGTACGGTCATGCTATGGGCGGTCTGCGTAGCTGATCGGAGTGGCGTTGCAACGGCCATAGTGCGGTCACCTCTTGATACGCGCGGTCGTGACACGTACCAGCAGATTAATGCCGAGTACGAGCATCATGAGCACAAAGGCTGTGCCCCAGGCAAGCTGGTTTTCGGCAGGGAAGGGCGACTCGATGTATTTATACGTCAGAATGGGCAATGCAGCCATTGAGGCGAGCATATTGAAACTCAGATTGCTGTTGCCCTGGATGGTCAGCAGCAGCGGCGCCGTTTCTCCCGCGCCGCGAGCAAAGGCCAGCAGCGCACCGGTGACGATCCCTGTCAGGGCGGTCGGTACCACTACAGTGAGGGTACTGTACCACATCGGGGCGCCCAGAGCCATAGCTGCTTCGCGCACCGCGTTGGGCACGAGTTTGAGGATCTCCTCTGTCGTGCGGGCAATCGTGGGTACCATCAGGAAGGTCAGGGCGATTGCCCCGGCGATGCCGGAGTAGGTGCCCATCTGTTTGACGATCAGGGTGAACCCAACCACCCCTATCACAATCGAGGGGGCACCGCTGAGCACATCGCTACAGAAGCGGATAAAGGTGTTCAGTGGCGTGTCGGGGTATTCGGCAAGGAAGATTCCGGCCATCACCCCGATTGGCAGGGAGAACAGGAGGGCGGTGATCGTCACCATCAGGGTGCCGACGATGCCATGCAGCACGCCGCCCCGCGCCTGCACTTGAGAGAGGTCACCTTGTTCCATTCCCTCGATGGGCAATCCGGTGAGAGGGTCAATGCCAACCGGCACCGGCGGGCGATAGGTCTGGGTGAAGAATTCCCAGTTCAAAGCCCCGCCGCCGACGATGAGCACGTAGGCGATGATCAGAACCAGGGGCACGATGGCAATCGCTGTGGCGACGATCGTGCAGCCGCGCAGCACTTTGTCAACCCGGCTGCGCTGACCATACGTCAGCATATTGGTCTCAAGACTCATACCTTTTCTCCCGCCGGTCCCCGTGAAGTCTGCCATACCAGATAGCGGGCGATCAGATTCAGGATGAGGGTGATGCCAAAGAGCGCCAGGGCCAGTCCGATCAGCGAGCTTTCGTGCAACGAATCATTGGCATTAGGCAGTTCACTGGCTATCAGGGCCGCTGCAGTGGTGGCCGGCGCAAAGAGTGATTGATCGATGCGGGTGCTGTTGCCGATGAGCATGGTTGCGGCCATAGTCTCGCCCAGTGCCCGTCCCAGCCCGAGCATGATCCCGCCAACGATCCCGGCGCGGGCATAGGGGACCACCGCGCCCCAGATCACTTCCCAGCGGGTTGCGCCGAGGGAAAACATAGCTTCCCGCTGGTGACCGGGCACTGCCTGCAACACGTCGCGGGTGATCGCTGAAATAGTGGGCAGGATCATGATCGCCAGAATGGTGCCGGTAATCGCCAGACCGCGGCTCACCGCCACCGGCCCGGCCAGCCAGGGCACGTACTGGCCCGCCGTGTTGGCGATAGGGTTGGCCACCCAGTCGTTGAACCAGTTTGCGAATACCGCCACGCCCCAGAGACCGTAGATGACCGAGGGGATGGCGGCCAGCAGTTCCACCATGAAACCGAGGGGTTGCCGCAGGCGTAGCGGGCACAACTCGGAGAGAAAGATCCCGATCGCCACCCCGGTGGGTGCGGCCAGGATCAGGGCGATCAGCGACGAGAGCAGGGTACCACGAATCGCCGGCCAGGCGCCGAAGCTGACCGTGTAGAGATCGGTTTCTATCGGATTCCAGTCGGTGCCCCAGAGGAAACTCCAGCCGTACTCGGCACGAACCCTGGCCGAGCCATTGTATGTCACCACCCCGACCGCCACCACCAGGCCGATAATCATCAGGGCAAAGAACAGGGTCGACAGCCAGAAAAAAACGTCGCCGTGCCGTGTCTGTCGCGCCCAGCGACTGCTCGCAGTGATGCGCGGTACGGCTTTCACTTCCGCCATTGATCATGCTCCCTATAAAAAATAGGGGAAACCCGGTTTCCCCACGCCCCTCCACGACGAGTAAGGTTTGGGAGGGCCCAACTCTCCCAGGAGAGTCTCTTTTCCCTGTGGGCGTCTGATATGAGATAGGAGAAACCGGATTTCTCCACGCCCCTGCGAGGTGAGGAGGAATTGGAGCGGTCCGCTCCCCTCCCTCCTCCGCTGGGGGAGACGCCCCGTTCCTTCCCCCAGCGGGGGAGGGCCAGGGAGGGTGTAGCCTTCCCAGGAACGTCGAGGAAACCCGGTTTCCCCACGCCCTGCTATCGGTGCGCCCTTCACCCCACCTGCTGGTGGGGTGAAGGGCCAATACAAAGCAACGGCGTGATGCGGCGATCGACACCGCACCACGTCGTCATGTCAATCCGAAGCTTTAGCGTGCCGGGCCATCGAAGACGCGTTGCCCACCGACGGTGATGCTCTGCAGCGACTGGATCGCCCGCACGCGCAGCGAGGCGGGCAGAGGCGCATAGCCCAGGCGCGTAGCCGCGCCGGTGCCTTCAGTGAGACACCAGTAGAGGAAGTCGGTCAGCGCCTGTGCTTTGGGGACATCCCTGTAGGTGTTCTGGCGCACCAGGATGTAGGTGAAACCGGCAATCGGGTAGGCATTGGGGTTGGGCGAGTTGGTGATCGAGGCCACCAGGTTCGCCGGAATCGGCACGCCATCTGCGGCGGCCGAGGTTGCCTCCAGCGATGCGGAGACGAAGTTGCCCGAGGCGTTCTGCACGGGCGGTAGCGGCAGACGGTTAGCCGTGGCAAACACCTGCTCCACGTAGCCGATCGCGCCGCGGGTGTTCTTCACCGTGCTGGCCACACCGGGATTACCCGGGGCGCCCACACCCACCGGCCAGCGCACTGTTGTGCCCGAGCCCACCCGGCTGCGCCAGTCGGTACTCACCTTGCTCAGGTAGTCGGTCCAGATCGAGGTAGTACCGGAGCTATCGGAGCGGTACACCACTGTAATGCGCAGGTTGGGCAGGCGCACATTCGGGTTCGCCGCGGCGATACGCGGGTCGTTCCAGTTTGTAATGGCACCCAGATAGATGCCCGCCAGGATCTCCGGGTTGAAACGCAGATCGGTGACGCCCGGGACGTTGTAGGTCGGCACCACTGCACCGATCACCATCGGGATGTGCAGGGCATCGGGGGCCTCGGTCTGCACGCGCGAGGCAGCAATGGCCGCATCCGTGCCGCCAAAGTCCGTCAGATAGGCGATGAAGTCACGAATACCCTGACCCGAACCTACGCCCTGGTAGCTGATGGTAACGCTAGGCACTACCTGCTTGTAAGTCTCGATCCAGGCCCCGTAGAGTGGCAGCGGGAACGTTGCGCCCGATCCTTTCAGGGTGGCCTGAACCTGGCGAGGTGCCCAGCTCTGGGCATAGGCAGGACTGCTCGCTACTGCGACCAGTGACACAACAACGAGCACCATTGCGAAAACGCGAACGATCATGGTCCGAGTCATACCGTCTTCTCCCTCCTTCAGTTGAGCCCCGGCGGATCACGAGCATGTGCCTGAGAGACGGATCCTATCCTAATGGAGCGATGTTAAGCTCCGAGAAAGCAAAGGTTAAGTACTCGTAAAGCCGCAGTGACAATTCTCGCGCCCTTCTATCTGCGCGCCACTGCTGCGGTAGGCCGCAGCTCAAGGCTCACCCGGGTTCATCAACCGCGTCGAAGCGGTACCCAACGCCCCGGACAGTCTGAATATAGCGCGGGCGAGCCGGGTCATGTTCAATCTTTTCGCGCAGCCAGCGGATGTGAACATCAACGGTACGGCTATCGCCGGCAAACTCGGTGCCCCAGACCCGTTCGAGCAGCAGGTCGCGGGTCAGGGCGATGCCCCGGTTGCGGATGAGGCAGGTCAGCAGGTCAAACTCCTTTTGTGCCAGGTTCAGTTCGGCGCCGTCGCGCCAGGCCCGTCGGCTGCTGGTGTCCACCTTGATACCCCCGGCGATCAGCACCTCGCGCCCCGTGATTCGCGGATGGGCCTCGCTACGCCGCAGTATCGCGCGCAAGCGCGCCAGGAACTCGCCCAGGCTGAAGGGCTTGGTAATGTAATCGTCTGCACCCAGCTCCAGACCGGCAATACGATCTACCTCGTCCTGCCGCGCCGTAAGCATGATGACCGGAATGTCGCTCTCCTGACGCAGGATGCGGCACACCGAGAACCCGTCAAGACGCGGAAGCATGATATCCAGAACAATCAGATCCGGATTGTGCCGGCGCGCCAGGTCCAGTCCTTCGACGCCATCGATCGCCTGTATGACCGTGTAGCCTTCGCGCTCGAGGTTGTAGCGCAGGGTCTCGGCGAAGGTTACCTCATCCTCGACCAGCAGAATGGTGGGCATAGGCGCTGTCTCGCCGCCGGGAGAGCGACACGTTGCGCGGACTTCCGGGCCTCTTCCAGGGGCCGCTAGATGCACAGGGCCGTGCCGGGGACCGGGGCCGGGGCGAAAAACTTCCAGGGCCAACCCGCACGCGGGCCTGGACTCTGCGCCCGGGCTCGAGGCTCATGCAGACCGGGTAGCAGTTGACCCCGCGCCGATTTGCGCTAACCACGTGTTCGCCCCGCCGGATGCCCGGGCAGGCGCCAGCCTGGTCGCGGCTATCCTACCGATTTACTGTTAAAAAAATGTAAAACTCTATTTAATGTTGGGTAAAGCCAGGGTTAACCAGGGCGGAGATGTGACGCGTGTAATGCCGATACCGTATAATCGTGACGGACTGAGCCGGAGCCCGCCTGGTTTCTGTGTGACGCTTCCTGTGCGTTCTTCAGCGGGTGGGGCCGGAAGGCCCCGCTCCTCCCGGAAACCCTCTTCTCTGCGTGTGCGAGTAAGGGAAGGCGCCGAAGGCGCTGCGAATTGCTGGATGCACCTATGAAGCTGCTGGCCCGCATCTCGCTTCAGCGCAAGCTGGTTGTAGCCTTTGTCGCAGTACTGCTGATCCCCACGCTTATCCTCTCGGTGTACCATCTGGTGGAGATTCGCGCGCTCTTGCTTGAGCGAACCAGCCTCGAGTTCCAGCACCGCGCCGAGTTGCGCGCCGAGATTGCCGGGGAATTGGTGGAGCACGCCGTGAGGGATCTGCTGGCGGTTGCCCGATTGCCGTCTCTGCGGCGCCACCTGCACAGCATTGCTGACACCAACGATCCGCTGGTGACTGATCTTTCCGAGTTTCTGAGCCACGCGAGCAATCCCTCTCAGGCGCTGTGCGTGTTTGCCGTGGCGGCTGACGAGCAGCTCTGTGTGCGCGCTTCAGGTGCGGAGTCCGTATGGTTGCCCAGGGTTGAGCCGGTGGGGGCGAGTGTGGCCCGGGCTGCGCGCCAGGCTCTGGCCGCAGCCGGGCAGAGTGGTGCCCGGCGTGTCATTATTGCTCCGAGCCCTGCCTCGAGCCCGGGTGACCAGCGGCTCTCTCTGATCACCCTGGTCGTGCGTGACCGTGGTGAACCTGTCGCGGTAACGCTCGAATTGCCGGTGCAGGAACTCTTCGGGCCATTGATCGCGCTCGAAGCCGGAGTGAGTACCAGTATCGTTGATGCGACGGGAACCTACCTCTTCCGATCCGAAGCCGGCCAGTTGGGCCTGTCGGAGGCATCCACGCTGCTGGAGAGCCATCCTCGCGACGGGCCGCGCATCCTTGAACAGGTCAGTGGTGCGTTGATTGCCTCCGAAGATCGCCCGCAGGCGCTGCAAGTCTTTGCGCGAGTCCAACCTGCCGACCAGCGCATGCCGGGTTGGACGGTGATCTACACCGTGCCCCTCAGCGCAGTAACCGGTCAGATCTGGCGAAGCGAAGTCATGATTGTGACCATTACCGCGAGTGCCCTGCTGCTGGCGCTGCTGGTTACCATGCGCCTGGCACACGACATTGTGCGTCCCGTGCGCGCCCTGGCCGCCGCAGCCGAGCGCGTAGGCAACGGCGATCTGCACGCGCCTATTCCTGTGGCTGGCACCGACGAGATTGGCGCCCTTGCGCGGACGTTCGAGGGTACGGTGGCTCGCCTGCGCGAGGCGATTGCTGCCACGGAGAGTCGTCGCCAGGAGGCCGAGACCCTGCGTGCTGCCACGCAAGCCCTCAGCTCCACCCTTGATCTGAACCAGGTGCTCGACCTGATCCTGAGCGAGTTGCGTAAGGTGGTGCCGTATGACAGTGCTTCGGTCCAGGTGGTGCGTGACGGTATGGCCGAGATTATCGGCGCCTATGGACTGCAGCGCGGCGAACAGGCGATCGGCTTCCGCTTCGCCCTTACTCCAGGGCTCACACCCAACGCTGAAGTTGCCGCCACCCGCAAGCCAGTGATCCTCGACGATGCTCCTGCCACGTATCCGCATTTCAATAGCGAGCCGTTTATTGTCGACCCCATTCGCTCGTGGCTGGGCGTGCCGCTGCTTTTCGGCGAGCGCCTGATCGGCATGTTGACCCTGGACAAGCACCAGGTAGGCTTCTTTAGCGGCGAACACGCCCGTCTGGCCGCGGCCTTTGCGGCCCAGGCCGCCATTGCGCTGGAGAATGCCCGCCTCTACGAAGAGGCCCGGCGGGAGCTGGCCGAACGCCAGCGCATCGAGGCGGAGCAGCGGCATTTGCAAAAGATGGAGGCCCTGGGCCGGCTGGCCGGTGGCATTGCTCACGATTTTAATAACCTGCTCACGGTTATTCTGGGCGAAGTGAGCCTGATCCTCGACGACCTGCCCGCCGACGATCCGCGCCGGCACGGTCTGGAGCAGATCCTCCGGTCGGGAGGCCGCGCTGCGGACCTCACCCGCCAGTTGCTGGCCTTCAGCCGGCGCCAGATGCTGCAACCCGAGTTGCTCAATCTCAACCAGGTGCTTACCGGCATGGAGCAGATGCTGCGCCGCCTCATCGGCGAGGATGTGGCGCTCACCTTGCTGCTCTTCAACAATCTGCCCCCGGTGCTGGCCGACCGGGGGCAGATCGAGCAGGTGGTGATGAACCTGGTGGTCAACGCTCGCGATGCCATGCCGCACGGTGGGCATCTGGTTATTCAGACGGCCATGTACCACGTTGATGCCGCATGCGTCCCCCCATCCGCCGACGCGCAGCCAGGCTCCTACGCCGTGCTCACCGTCAGCGATACGGGCAGCGGCATTGATCCGGCGGTGCAGCCGCATATTTTTGAGCCATTCTTCACCACCAAGCCCCGCGACAAGGGCACGGGCCTGGGTCTGGCCATGGTTCACGGCATTGTCCAGCAGAGTGGCGGTTTCATCCGCTTCGCCAGCCGGCTCAACCACGGCACGACGTTTGAGATCTATCTGCCCACGCAACCGGCGGCGCCACCGGCCACAACCATCTCTGCATCCCGGCCCATTGCCCTACCTGACTCCTGCGGCACGGTGTTGCTGGTGGAAGATGAAGCGCCAGTGCGTCTGCTGGTCAGCCAGATCTTGCTCCGGGCCGGTTTCACCGTGCTGGAGGCCGGCGATGGCTATCACGCCCTGAAGCTCGCCGAGCAGTACACGGCTCCGATTGACCTCTTGCTGACCGACATCGTCATGCCTAACGGTCTCAACGGCGTGCAACTGGCCAGCGCCATTCGCACGCGACGACCGGCAATCGCAGTGATCTATATGTCGGGCTACCCCGACGATGCGCGGATTGAACATCATCGCCTCAACCACGGTGAGCAGTTCATCCAGAAGCCCTTTACTCCTGAAAAGCTGCTGCATACGCTGACCGAGGCCCTCAGCACGCGCGTGGCGTCGGTTGACCGGGCCAAACGTTGCGGGCATGCTTGAGGCTCCCCTCGCGATGCCAGCCCGCGCTGGCGCCACCAGGCCCCGCCCGCAGGCGCGGCCCGCCCACGCAGGGGGTTGGGGAAACCGGGTTTCCCCGCATCCCTCCCGGTCGAGAAGGTTTGCAGCGTTCCGCACCCCTCCCAGCCTCCCCCCGTGGGGGAGGGCCAGGGAGGGCTGCGCCCGCCCGCGCAGGGGCACGGGGCAACCGGGTTTCCCCTTGATCTCCCTTTCTGGCCCCGGGGCGAATGCAGCGTCGGAAAGCGAACACATCCGGGGCAGGCCGAAGCCTGTCCTGAGCGTAGCGAAGGGCGAAGCGCATGCCGTATCGAAGGGGCGTTCGCATCCGTATGATACGCGCTGCGCGCTCCTCAGGGTGCGAAAACCAGGAGGTTGCAATCGCCCTGCTCCCGGCCCCGGGGTTCCTTGTATCGTGCCCGTGCCCTCGGGTATAATGAGTGCGGTTTGAACGCGGGGGTATGGCCGCCGCTGCCCTATCAGCCTGCCTGGTGCGCCCCGTAGGACCGAGCCGCGCAACGACACAGTCCAATGAGGCGTGAAGCCCTCTGCCGGCAGTGGCGGGGAGAAACCCTGTTCCCGCTGTGTTCGCATCAGGGTAGTGGCGGCGGAGGAGGGTTTGGCAGGGCTACGCCCTCACAAACCCTCTTCTGGCAATGGCACGGCGAAGCGCGCGTTCCTTACTGCGCCCACGACCGGGCGACTGAGTCTACCATCCGCTGTCTGTGGCAAACAGACGCAGACGGCAACGGAGTGCACACGCAATGTTAAACTGGCTGAAAAAGATCGTTGGCGATGGCAATGACAAGGCCCTGAGCCAGATCAAGCCTCTGGTTGACAGCATAAATCGTCTCGAGCCGGAGTATCAGGCCCTTTCCGATGAGGCGCTGCAGGGTAAAACCACTGCCTTCCGCGAGCGCCTGGCCGCTGGCGAGACCCTCGATGATCTGCTCCCGGAAGCCTTCGCCGCCGTGCGCGAGGCCGCTCGCCGCACCATCGGCCTGCGCCACTACGATGTGCAACTCATCGGCGGTATTGTGCTCCACCAGGGGAAGATCGCCGAAATGAAAACCGGTGAGGGCAAGACCCTCGTGGCGACCCTGCCCCTCTACCTCAACGCCCTGGAAGGCAAGGGCGCCCATCTGGTCACGGTCAACGATTACCTGGCCAAAGTTGGCGCGGGCTGGATGGGGCCAATCTACCACTTCCTCGGCCTGAAGGTGGGCTTCATTGCCCACGAACAGAGCGCCATCTACGACCCGGACTACGTCGATCCGAACGCCAATCCCGAGGACCAGCGGCTCGTCCACTGGCGCCCGGTCCCTCGCCGCGAGGCCTACCTGGCCGATATCACCTACGGTACCAACAATGAGTTCGGATTCGACTATCTGCGCGACAATATGGCCTACGATAAGGCGCAGATGGTCCAGCGGGAGTTGCACTACGCGATTGTTGACGAAGTGGACAATATTCTCATTGATGAGGCCCGTACCCCGCTGATCATCTCCGGGCCAGCGCAGAAGTCGAGCGACCTCTACCGCCAGGTGGCGCGCCTGGTGCGCCATCTGCGGCGCTCCAGTGTGACGCCCAAGCAGATGAAGGAGGAGGGCCTGCTGCCCGATGGCGACTTCTTTATTGACGAGCGCACCCGCTCGATTAGCCTCAGCGAGCGGGGCATCGAGCGCCTCGAGCGCCTGCTGAACATCCCTGAAGGCGAGAGTCTCTACGATCCGCAACACTACGAAAAGACCCACTACGTCGAGAATGCCCTGCGGGCCGAATTTATCTACCAGCGCGACCGCGACTACATGGTTACCCCCGAGGGCGAGGTGGTGATCATTGATGAGTTCACCGGTCGCGCCATGCCGGGACGTCGCTGGGCGGACGGGCTGCACCAGGCGGTTGAGGCCAAGGAGGGTGTGCCGATCAAGAGTGAGAACGTCACGCTCGCGACGATCACCTTCCAGAACTACTTCCGCATGTACCACAAGCTCGCCGGTATGACAGGTACGGCCTACACCGAGCGGGAGGAGTTCGGCAAGATCTACAATCTGGACGTGGTGGTTATTCCTACCCATAAGCCTTCGATCCGCGAGGACTACCCCGATCAGGTCTACCGCAGCGAGAGCGCCAAGTTCAATGCGGTCGTGCGCGAGGTGCAGGAGATGCACGAACAGGGCCGCCCGGTGCTGATTGGCACGACTTCGGTGGAGACCTCTGAGCGGGTGAGCCGGCTGCTCCAGGCGGCGGGGATCAAGCACAGTGTGCTGAACGCGAAGTACCACGAGAAGGAGGCTGCGATTGTCGCTCAGGCCGGGCGCAAGTACGCGGTAACCGTAGCAACCAACATGGCCGGTCGCGGTACCGACATTCTGCTGGGCGGTAACCCCGATGGTCTGGTGGATGATATCCTCGCCGCGCGGGGCATCAAGTTCGAGGAAGCCACCCCTGAGCAGAAGCGTGCTGCCTGGGAGGAGGCGAAGCGCATCACTGAGGCCGAGGGCAATGAAGTGCGCGCTCTGGGCGGGTTGCACATCGTGGGCACCGAGCGTCACGAGGCCCGGCGCATTGACAATCAGCTCCGTGGTCGCGCTGGTCGTCAGGGTGACCCCGGCTCCTCGCGCTTCTTCCTCTCGCTTGAAGATGAGCTGCTGCGGCGCTTTGGCCCGGTTGAACGCCTTCGCGGCCTGATGGATCGCTTCATGGATGAGGATGTGCCCCTGGAGGCGGGCATCCTCGATCGCACCATCGAGAGTGCCCAGACCCGGGTCGAGGGGTACAACTTCGATATCCGCAAGCACACCGTCGAGTTCGACGATGTGATGAACAAGCAGCGCCAGATCATCTACAAGGATCGGCGCGAGATCCTCGACGGCAAGGACGTTCACGATCAGATCTTGAAGATGATCGGCGAAGAGATCGCTGCCCTGATAGATGAACACCTGCCGGCTGATCACCCTGAGTACTGGGATATCGCGGAGCTGCTGCATCACTACCGCAAGATCAACCCGCTCCTGTCGGCGTCGGTGAGCAGCGCTACGTTCGAGGGCAAGAGCCGCGATGAGATCGAAATCTGGTTGGTGGAACAACTGGAGCAGGCCTACGCCGAGCGTGAGAAGGCCATCGGCCCCGAGACGATGCGCTTCGTCGAGCAGCGGATGATGCTGGCGGCCATCGATCGCCAGTGGATCGATTACCTGACGGCGATGGACGAGCTGCGCCAGAGTATCTCGCTCCAGGCCTTCGCCCAGCGCGACCCGCTGGTGGAGTTCCGCCGCCAGTCGTTCCAGATGTTCGAGCAACTCAAGGAGAACATCACTCGCGACGTGGTGTACCAGATTATGAACCAGACCTTTGCCTACGAGCGCTACCTGCAGCAGGTCGAGGCCGAACAGCGGGCGCGCCTGGCTATGGCCCAGCAGGCCGGCGGCAGCAGCGAGATGGCAAATGTCGCCGGTAAGCCTGCCCGACGCAAGGCGCCTCTGCCCGGGCGAAACGATCCCTGCCCCTGTGGCTCAGGCAAGAAGTTCAAGCAGTGCCATATGGGCCGCGAGCAGGAGATTATGCACCTGCTCGCCGCCGGGGCCCCTGGACCCGGGGCGAAGGCCGGCGATGCACCGGCGCGCATTGCCCAGTCGCTGCCCGATAATCCGGCAGTCGCCGCCGAGGCGAACAAGATCCGCCAGTCGCTCGACGCCCGGCCCGGGTCATCTACGCCGCGCGGCCGCCAGGCGCCTGCGGTGCCCCGGGGCAAGCGCAATCGCTGATGTGAACAGCGGGGAAACCGGGTTTCCCCGCGCCGCTGCCTCAGGGGAGGGGCCGGGAAGGCGTAGCCTGTTCAAAGGGTTTCACCTGTTCTGGGGCGGGCTTCCTGATGCGGCAACACGGCTCTGTGCCAGCGAATGGGGAAACGAAGAAACGCATGTGAACGGTGAGCCTGACTCTTCCGGAGAGGTGCACCACACTGTTCATGCTGGTAGTGCGCGGCCCGGCCGCAGCGGAGGCCCTTCGCCTCAGAACGGAGTAAGCGCGAAGGTCAACACATACGCATAGGCAAAAATAAACGCCGAAAAGTTTGCCAGCAGCGCCGCCAGATAACCGCGCGAAAAGGTCGTGCGTCGCAGCAGCACCAGCACGAAGCCCTCGACGATCCAGGCAATCAGTAGCGCCAGTAGCAGGGCCAGAAAGATGTTCGGAACGCTGAGGATCAACTGGCTGAGCAGCACCAGCACCACTGCGGAGATCAGATTGGCGATCAGCGAGTCGCGGAAACTGCCTCGGAGGTTCGCCCACCTGGTTTGAAAGAGCATCAGTCCATCAATGACGATCGAGACAAGCAGAAATACGTAGGGGAAGGTACCGGCGGCGAGCAGACTGGTGTCAAGCATGGATCGTGCCTGTGGGCTTATCGCGTGCGATGTTCGATGACAAGACTCTCCTGGGAGGGCGAAGCCTTCCCAACCCCTCCCGGCGGGATGGGCTTGCCAGCCCCTGCGGGCATGGGTAGGGGGAAACCCGGTTTCCCCGTAGTCAGCCTACGGTTCAAGTGTTTCCCCCAGACGCGCGATCTGCGCGGCGAAGAGCGCTGCCCTCTGGAGTGCGGCGCTGAACATGGCGTCGCGGCTCAGGAGCCGCAGCTCGGCGGCAAGCAGGTCGGCCAGGGATGGGGCGACACAGCGGGTCAGCCGGCGCACCGGGGGATGGCCGGCCACCTCCGCGGTGGTGAGGATGTGTCCCTGCTCATCAACGCGCTGTACCTGAAAGTCAGCGCTCACGCCGTCGAGGGCGCGCAGGCGCAGCATGGCCAGGCCCGGCGCGGCGTCCGCGGCGGTGATAACCGGCGTGATAATGATCGTTACCAGGCGGATGGCTCGCGGACCGACGCCCACGGCCGGGCGGCGCAGGTGCAGGCGAAGCGCCGCGCCCTCGATGCTCACCGCCTCCTCCAGCGGCGTCCAGTCGAGACAGGCGGCGAGCCAGCCGGCCAGCAGCAGGCCCGGAAGGGGATTGGGGCGACCATCAACGGGCACGTAGCCGATGTCCACCTGGTCGAGCCGGCGCAGGTGTGGGACCAGCGGGCGCGTGTCGAAGAACTGGGCCGCAAGTTCGCGCCAGGGGGTCAGGGCGGCCCAGCCCAGGTCGCTCAAGGCGGCCTGACGCGCCACGCCCGACGGGCTGCCCGGGTCACGGTCGAACGCGGCCATGCGCCCCAGGTCGCGCACGGGATCGCTCAGTTCGCGAGAGTCGATGATCAGCCGGTCGATCACCCCGAGCAGGCGGGGGAGCAGCGGGTCGTCGAAGGGCGCCGGGCCGGGCAGCCAGAGGACCACCGGCAGGTCGGGTGCCAGCAGGGCCAGGATCAGTGAGGCGATCTGCGCCGTTACTGCGCCGCGGGCGTCAATGCTGATCTGCTCGCCGCAGACCTGCGGCACACCGGGGGCGCTCAGCAGGCAGTTGGCCTGCACCCAGGCGTCAATCCGCGGCGGCCCGTCCTCGGGGCGGCAGATCGCCAGCAGGGTGCGGTTGGGGTGGCTTGCCACCAGGTCGCGCACAACGGCGCTCATCCGCTCGGCCATGGCCGGGTCGGTGGCACGGGCAATCAGGTTCAGGGTCAGCGCGCGGGTTACTGCCTGACCACCCGGCGCCATCTCGGCAGTCTCCTGCCAGAGCCGCTGCAACTCGCCCTCAATCGTAGCGCTATCGGCAAAGGGAAGGGTATTCATAGTCTGCGCCAGGCGCGGCCGTCGCGGGCGATGAACGCATCGGCGGCGGCGGGGCCCCAGGTGCCGGCCTCGTAGTTGGGGAACGCCTGCGGCGGGCCGGCGGCCCAGCCCTCCAGAATGGGCGTGAGGAGCGCCCAGCTCGCCTCGACCTCATCGCGCCGTGTGAAGAGCGTGCTGTCGCCGAGCATGCAATCGAGCAAGAGCCGCTCGTAGGCTTCGGGTGAGGCTACCCCAAACGACGTGCCGTAGCGAAAATCCATCGTCACCGGGCGGATCTGGGCCTGGCCAGGCACCTTGGAGCTGAACTTCAGCGTAATGCCCTCGTCAGGCTGGATACGGATCGCCAGGACGTTCGGTTCGATATCGTTCACCGGCGTGCTGGCAAAGAGCAGGGTCGGCACGCGGCGAAACTGCACGGCGATCTCGCTCACCCGGCGGGGCAGGGCCTTGCCGCTGCGAAGGTAGAATGGCACCCCGGCCCAGCGCCAGTTCTCGACGAACAGCTTCAACGCCACGTAGGTCTCGGTCTGCGAGTCGTGGGCCACGCCGCGCTCTTCGCGGTAACCGCGCACCGGGCGCCCGCTGACGCTGCCCGGGCCGTACTGGCCACGCACGGTAACGCGCTCCACCGCCTCGGGGGCAATCGGCTGGATCGCGCGCAGCACCTTGACCTTCTCGTCGCGTACCGCGTCGGCATCGTAAGCCACCGGCGGCTCCATCGCCGTCAAGGTGAGCAACTGCGTGAGGTGGTTCTGGATCATGTCGCGCAGGGCGCCAGCACGGTCGTAGTAGCCGCCGCGGTCCTCCACTCCCAGGCTCTCGGCCACGGTGATCTGCACATGGTCCACGTAACGCCGGTTCCAGATCGGCTCGAAAATCCCGTTGGCGAAGCGAAAGACCAGCAGGTTCTGGACCGTCTCTTTGCCGAGGTAGTGGTCAATGCGATACACCTGGCCTTCGTCGAAGACGGCGAGCACCTGCCGGTTGAGGTCACGGGCGCTTTCCAGGTCGCGCCCAAAGGGCTTTTCGATGATGATCCGCGTCCAGCCGCCTTCGGGCGAACGATTGAGGCCGTGGGCGCCGAGCTGGGCGATGATCTCCGGGTAGGCCTCGGGCGGCGTGGCGAGGTAGAAGACGCGATTGCCGCCGGTGTCGCGTGTAGCATCAATGGCAGCCAGACGCTCGGCGAGCTGCGCGTAGCCTGCGGGATCATCAAAACTGGCCCGATGGTAGAAGATGCCCTCGGCGAAGCTGGCCCAGAGGGCCTCCTCGACCGGGCGCGCGCGCGAATTCGTGTTAACCCCCTCGAGCAACACCTGGCGAAAGGTCGCGTCGTCCCAGGCGCGGCGGGCGAAGCCCACCACTGAGAAGCCCCCCGGCAGGCGGCGCTCGCGGGCCAGGTTGTAGAGCGCCGGCACCAGCTTGCGACTGGTCAGGTCGCCGCTGGCGCCAAAAATGACCACTGTACATGGTTCCGGCGTGCGCCAGAGCCGCAGACCTGCCCGTAGCGGGTTCTCAAGAGGGGTGGCGACGCCGTCATTCATGGCGGTGCTCTGATATGCCAATGGGGAAACCGGGTTTCCCCTTGCCCCTCCCTGAGGGGAGGGTCCGGGCGGGCTGCATGCGCCCGGGAACAAACGGGATCGAAAAAGCGGCGAAACCGGGTTTCCCCATCCTCCTCCCTGTGGGGAGGGCCTGGGAGGGCGCAGCCCGCCCGGGACAATCTCGTCTCATTCCTGCGTCTTTACCGCATGCCCGCCGAACTGCTGGCGCAGGGCCGCGAGCACCCTGGCGCTGAAGCTGTCCTCCTGGCGTGAGCGGAAGCGCATCTGGAGCGACAGGGTGATGATCGGCGCCGGCACATCCAGGTCAATCGCCTCCTGGACCGTCCAGCGGCCCTCGCCGCTATCTTCCACATAGCCGCGAATGGTATCCAGACCGGGGTCCCGGGCGAAGGCTCGTTCGGCCAGTTCCAGCAGCCACGAGCGCACCACGCTGCCCTGGTTCCAGAGGTGGCTGATACGTTGCAGGTCAAAATCGTAGCGCGACTGGCGGAGGATCTCGAACCCCTCGGCGTAGGCCTGCATCATACCGTACTCGATGCCGTTGTGGATCATCTTGACGAAATGGCCGGCGCCATGGGGCCCGCAGAGCATGTAGCCATCGGGCGGGGCGAGGGTCCGCAACACCGGTTCGATGTAGGCGAAGGTGTCGGGGTCGCCGCCAACCATGGTGCAGTAGCCCAGCTCCAGGCCCCAGATGCCGCCACTGACGCCGGCATCGAGGAAGCGAATGCCGTGGGCCGCCAGTTGCCCGGCGTGGGCGATGCTGGCGCGGTAGTTGTTATTGGCGCCGTCAATTAATATATCACCGGGTTGCAGCAGCGGGGTGAGCCGGTCAATATACTCGTCGGTGGCGCTCCCGGCCGGCAGCATCAACCAGACGACCCGGGGCGCGGGCAGGGCTTGAACCAGATCCTCCAGGCTGGGTGCCGCCACGGCGCCGTGGGCATCCGCCAGCTCACGCGCCTTCTCGAAGGTGCGGTTGTGGACCACCACGCGGTGGCCGCCCCGCAGCAGCCGGATGGCCATGTTCGCCCCCATCCGGCCCAGGCCGATCAAGCCGAGTTCCATACTTGCTCCTGCATATTGTGTTGCCCGCGCCAGACGCCCATGCGGCTGCGCCGCACACCGACAAGATGAGTACCGGTTTTTTCCCGGGAGGGTTGCACTCTCCCAAATCCTCTCTGCAGGGGGGGGACCCCCTACCTTCACCGCGGGGCATTATACACTGTTCGGGTGCAGCCTCGCACCACCTGTGGTATGCTACAGGGTAGCTCCAATGAACGCGACAGGGTGTTCGCAGGAGGCCGGGTCTTCCCGCGCCCTCTCACCGGGCAGGGCAACGTGATTGCCCGGCGCTGCCTGGCTGCGCGCGGGGAGGGCCAGGCCCTGCCCACAGGGAGGGGCGTGGGGAAACCCGGTTTCCCCATCCCCTGACAGGATGGAGACGGGTTTTTTCCTGGCAGGGCTGTGCCCTCCCAAACCCTCCCGGTGGGAAGGGCTTGCCGCCTCCAGCAGGCAGGGGCGTGGGGAAACCGGGTTTCCCCATATGTTCACATCAGGAAAAGGGATTACCCATGGCCCACACGCGACGCGGCTGGGACCCGTCACTCTGGGTCAGCCTGAAGCCTTTTGGCATAGGCGAGCAGCGCCCGAACAACTACCTGGAGATCTGGAAGGCGCTGGTTGAAAACCGCGACCAGTTACCCTACGCCTGGCGCATCCTCAGCCAGGGCGTTTGTGATGGCTGCGCCCTTGGCACCGCGGGCCTGAGCGACTGGACCCTGAGCGGGGTGCATCTCTGCAACATCCGCCTGCGCTTGCTGCGCCTCAACACCATGCCGCCCTTCGCCCCGTCGCTCCTGGCGGATGTGGGAACGCTCACCGGCGCGTCCGGCGGCGATTTGCGCGCTCTGGGCCGGTTGCCGTGCCCGCTGGTGCGCCGGCGCGGCGAGGCCGGCTTCCAGCCGTTGAGCTGGGACGCGGCGCTGGATCTGGTGGCCGCGCACATCCGCAGCAGCGCGCCCGAACGTCTGGGATTCTACCTTACCAGCCGTGGAATGCCCAATGAGAGCTACTACATGGCCCAGAAGGCCGTGCGGGCCATGGGCACCAACTCGATTGACAATGCCGCCCGGCTCTGCCACGCGCCCAGCACCGTGGCGCTCAAAGGCAGCCTGGGCGTAGGTGCTACCACCTGCTCCTACAGCGACTGGCTGGAAACCGACCTGATCGTGTTCATTGGCTCGAACGTGGCTAACAACCAGCCCGTCGCCACCAAATATCTCTACCACGCCCGGCGCAATGGCACGCGCATCGTCTGCGTGAACAGCTACCGTGAGCCGGGGATGGAACGCTACTGGATCCCTTCGATCGGCGATAGCGCTCTCTTCGGTACCAAACTGGCCGAGACATTCTTTCTTATCAATACCGGTGGTGACGTAGCTTTTTTCAATGGCGTACTCAAACACATCTTCGCCGAAGAATGGCACGACGCCGACTTCGTGCGCCGCTGCACCAGCGGTTTCACCGACCTGCGTGCCTGCCTCGACGAGCAGCGCTGGGACGACCTGGAGGCCGAGGCGGGCGCAAGCCGGGCCGAGATGCGCCAGATGGCCGAACTGGTGCGTGACGCGAGGCGGGCCGTGTTTGTCTGGAGCATGGGGGTCACACAGCATGCCCATGGCGAGGACGGGGTGCGGGCGATCCTCAACCTGGCGTTGAGCAAAGGCTTCGTCGGGCGCCCGGGCTGCGGCGTGATGCCCATCCGCGGCCATTCGGGGGTGCAGGGCGGGGCCGAGATGGGCGCCTACGCGACCGTGTTTCCCGGCGGCGAGCCGATCACTGAAGCCGCCGCCGAACGCCTGGAGGCGCTGTGGGGCTTCCGTCCGCCCACCCGTCCGGGTATGACCACCCCCGAGATGCTCGCGGCCGCCTCACGGGGCGAACTCGACGTGCTCTTCGCTGCCGGCGGCAACTTCGTGGAGGTGATGCCTGATCCCGAGCACACCCGCGCCGCTCTGGAGCGCATTCCACTGCGTGTGCATATGGACATCGTGCTCTCCAGTCAGATGTTGATCGAGCCGGCCGATACGGTACTGCTGCTCCCCGCTACCACGCGCTACGAGATCCCCGGCGGCGTTACCGAGACCAGCACCGAGCGGCGGGTGATCTTCAGCCCGGAGATCCCCGGCCCGCGTGTGCCGCAGGCCCGCTGCGAGGCCGAGGTCTTTGCCGATCTGGCCGCTCGTGTGCGTCCTGATCTGGCCCACCGGCTGCGCTACCGGGGGATGGCGGCGATCCGCAAAGAGATCGCCCGGGTAATCCCTTTCTACGACGGCATTCAGCATCTGCGGCGGCAGGGCGACCAGTTTCAGTACGGCGGGCCGCACCTCTGCGCGGGCTGGCGCTTTCCCACGCCCGACGGCAAGGCGCGGTTCACGCCCGTGACGCCGCCGCGCACCGTCGTGCCGGAGGGGATGTTTCGCCTGAGTACCCGCCGGGGGAAGCAGTTCAACACCATTGTGCACGAGCAGCGCGACGCCCTCAACGGCGCGATCCGCGACGCGGTGCTGATGAACGCCGCCGACGCCGCGCGCCTGGGGTTGCGCGACGGCGACGCCGTGCGTCTGATGAACGAGCGCGGCGAATATCGGGGCCGGGTGCTGCTGGCGCCCCTGCGGCCGGGCAACCTCCAGGTGCACTGGCCCGAGGCCAATCATCTGCTGAGCCGCGACACGTGCTCGCCGGAGGCCCACATACCCGATTACAACGCGCTGGTGCGGGTTGAGCGCGCATAAGGTGGGCCGCGCAAGCGGCGGACAATCGGGGCACGGGGAACCCCGGGTTTGCGGAGGAGTCCTATGACCAGGCGCGGAGTGCAGCGAACCACGGTCTGGACGTTCGAAGACGCCGTCGGGCGCTCTCGCCGCGACGAACTGGCGGTTGAAGAACCGCTCGAATTTCGGGTGCGCGCAGGAGGGGCGCAGCGCAGCCTGGCCATCACCATGCGCACGCCGGGAAACGACTTCGAGCTGGCCGCCGGCTTCCTCTTCAGCGAAGGGCTTATCGCCGACCGCCACGCCATCGCGCAGATCGCCTACTGTGTGGACCCACGGCTGGATGGCGAGCAGCGCTACAACATTGTCCAGGTGGTGTTGCGGCAGGATGACCTGCCCGATCTGGCAACCTTCACCCGGCACTTCACGGTGGGGAGCGCCTGTGGGGTATGTGGCCGTGCAGGGCTGGACACACTGCGGGGGCGCGGCTGCGTGCCACTGGCCCCGGGGCCTTCGATCCGCCCCGAGGTGATCACGGCGCTGCCGCAGCAACTCCACGCTGCCCAGGGGCTGTTCAGCCGCACGGGGGGGCTGCACGCCGCCGCGCTCTTCGACCCGGCGGGCGGGTTGCTGGCCTCTCGCGAAGACATCGGGCGCCACAACGCCCTGGACAAGCTCATTGGCTGGGCGCTCCTCGAAGGGCGCCTGCCGCTGGCCGACGGCGTGTTGCTGGTGAGTGGCCGGGCCAGTTACGAGATCGTGCAGAAGGCCCTGGTGGCCGGCATCCCGATAGTGTGCGCCGTCTCGGCGCCGAGCAGCCTGGCGGTGCGCCTGGCCCATGAGTTCGGGATGACTCTGATCGGATTCATCCGTGGCAAACGCTTCAATGTCTATGCGGGGGTGGAACGGGTAGATCCGACAATCGGTTCATTCTGATGTGAACATATGGGGAAACCGGGTTGTCCCACGCCCCTGCCTGTAGGGGTGGCAAGCCCTCCCAAAAACACATCTATGTTCACCTTGTTGTTGTGCGGCGCAGCCACACAGACACGCTCCAAACACAAATGGGAGGGGTTCGCCCCTCCCATTCAACGGCATCCAGGCCAGGCGATCAGCCGACATTGATCGTGATCTTGCGGGGCTTCACCTCCTCGGCCTTCGGGACGCGGAGGGTCAGCACGCCGTGCTCCAGGCGGGCCTCGATGGCATCGCCGCGAACCGTGCTCGGCAGGGTGACGGTGCGGCAGAAGCGGCCATAGCGGCGCTCGATGCGATGGTAGTTACGCTCCTGCTCCTCGACGCTCTTCTTCACCTCACCGCTGATTGAGAGCACGCCGTTCTCGATGGTGACATTCAAGTCCTCAGCCTTCATCCCGGGCACGGCCAGCTCAACGATATAGGCTTCGGGCGTCTCGCTCAGATCGAGCGCCGGCACGAAGCTACCCTCGCGCGCGGGCGCCATTGGCACGAAGCTCTCCTCAAACAGGCGGTTTACCGCCTCGCGCAGCGTCATCGCCTCCTGGAAGGGATCCCAACGGGTCAGGTTCGTCATCTTGCCACCTCACTTTGTGTGCGTTACTCTGTCGGTCCGTCGCTGCACCCGCAGCGCCTTCGTTCTGGCGCTACTGTAACGCGGAAGTGTTAGATGAATGTCTAACTGATGTTAGAGGGGCGTAATAGACGTGAAAATAGCCTGCGCGCGGGAGGGTTTGGGAGGGCTGCGCCCTCCCAGGAACAAACGTGCCTTCATCTTGTCAGAGGAAGGGGAACGCGGGTTTCCCCATCCTCTGCCTGTGGCGAGGGTGTGGGCGGGCGCAGCCCTCTCCTATGGCCCGGGCGGAAACTGGCTTTGTCCCGGCGTCTCGACGCCATCGCCGAGAACAATGCCGCTGTCGGTGACGACGTTACCGTAGGCATCGGTCACGCGCAGCGTGTAGGGACCAGGCCCCATGTCGCGCCCGACGAAGTAGTTGTAGTCTTGCCGCACCAGCGGCAGCCACTGCCCGGCAGCATTGCGGTACTCCAGCTTCACGATCGGATTACGGTGGTAGCGCACCTGGATGGCCGTCCACCAGCGGTTGCTGCCCTCTTTGATGCGGTACGCGACATTGCGCCCCAGCTCAGGGCTGATCACGCGCCAGGTGATTGGCACGATGCCCCTCTCAAGGGGCGCGATGCGGGCAAAGGCTTGCCGGCTGAGGTCGAGATGGCCGCGGGTACACAGGGCGTCGGGGCACTTGTCAACGATCCGCACCACGACGCTGCCCAGTTCACCGAAGACTTCGACATAGGCTCCGCAGTACACCGCAGCCGGACCGGCGGCCGGGTTGCCTTCGGGATCGGGGTTGCCATAGTCCTGGTGGCTGATTGCGGCGACCAGCAAGTCCCCGGGCGAAGGGCCAAACGAGCAGTTCCCGTCACCGGTAGCCTCATAGTACGTTGCGCGCCCGGTACGCAACTCGTTCTGTGGGCGAGCGCCGGCAGTGACCAGCGGCAGATGGACGGTATTACGCGGTTGGGCCACGCTTGTGGCCAGGCTTCCCAGAGCTGACAGTGCAGCCATCATGAGGAGTACGGCACGTAGCATGTGGGTCATTAACGATCGTCCTTAACTCATTTTCACCACAGCATACCCCAGTTAAGCACATTTCGGCGGCGCGCGCCATGCGCGCGCCCGGTACCATAGTCCTCTCCGGTGCTACAACCGGTCGAGTTCAAACGGTACGGCAGGCACTTCCACGAGGACCTCACCCGGGCGGGCTACGCTCTCCCGAACCCTCCCCGCTGGCGGAGGGAACCGGCGGCCTCCCCGCGGCGGGGGGA
The DNA here is from genome assembly GCA_046719255.1 of Chloroflexaceae bacterium. Taxonomy (GTDB): domain Bacteria; phylum Chloroflexota; class Chloroflexia; order Chloroflexales; family Chloroflexaceae; genus JACAEO01. Next base: position 92 of record JBDNDG010000005.1, on the reverse strand, counting down.
GGCCGGGAGGGGGGCGGAACGCGCCACACCCGCTCGTCAGGCAGGAGGATGGGAAGGGAAACCCGGTTTCCCCAAATTCATACCAGTGTCTC
>JBDNDG010000499.1:0-2973 GCA_046719255.1 Chloroflexaceae bacterium | reverse complement strand
GTGCCACGTTACCTGCACCGACGGCCGTCACCGGCAGGAGATCGGGGCCGCCCTGCCGGTAGGCGGTGTGGATCACCACCTCGGGTCGTAGCTGCTCCAGGAGTTCCTCCACCGCCAGCGCGTCGCGCACATCGAGGGGCAGCCAGTCTGCCAGATCCGCGGGTGGCGGCCGGGTGTGGTAGCTCGCCATCACTCTGTGACCGGCAAGACTGGCCTGCCGCGTCAGCACCCGTCCGAGGTATCCGGTGCCGCCAGTGATGAAGATTCGCGCCATAGGGTTCGACCTGGTTTTTTCTGGGAGGGGCCTGGACCTCCCAGGCCTTCCCCGCCGGCGGGTTGTTTCCTGGGAGGGCTGCGCCTTCCCAGATCCCTCCCCACCGGACGGCCATTACAGCTCGTCCGAGGCCCGGGAGGGCCATCCCCGCTCGAGGTGTTCGAGGGCGGCCCTGGCGGCGGCCTGGGCCGCTGCCTGCTTGCTGGAGCCACAGCCAGCGCCGAGCACCTGATCGCCAAGCAAGACCTCGAGCCTGAACTCGCGTTGATGGTCCGGGCCGCTGACGCCGACGGTGCGGTACGCCGGGGTTTGATTAAAGCGCGCCTGGGTCACCTCCTGGAGCCGGGTGCGATAGTCCACGTCACGGCCACTAAGGGCAACCTCGAGTTGACGTTCGAGGAACGGCATCACAAACGCGCGGGCCGCCTCCAGCCCCTGATCGAGGTAAATAGCCCCGAGCACCGCCTCGAATACATCGGCGAGCAGCGTGGCGCGGTTGCGGGCCACGGGCGTATCTTCGCCCCGGCTCATACGGATATACTGGCCGAGATCGAGGCTGCGGGCGAAATCGGCGAGGGTAGAGGTCTTGACCAGAGCAGCGCGTAGCGCCGTCAACTCGCCTTCGGTGTAGGTGGGAAACCGCTCGTAGAGCCAGGCAGCGGTGATAAAGCTCAGCACGGCATCGCCGAGAAACTCCAGTCGCTCGTTCGAGGTCAACCCGGGGGTCCGTTCGGGATGTTCGTGCATAAACGAGCGATGCACGAAGGCGCTCTGGAGGAGGGTGGTATCGTGGAACGGTACACCGATGAGTTCTTCCAGTCTGGTTACCATATGCTGATGTGAACATTCGGGGAAAGCGGGTTTCCCCCATGCCCCTGCTGGCGGGGGCGGCCGGGTTTGCCCTGGCCCGGGCACAGCCGGAGTCAGGTCACGGTCTCCTCAACCCGCCGGAAGACCAGGCAAACATTGTGGCCACCAAAGCCGAAGGAATTGCTCATCACCGCGCGCACGGCGGCGGGGCGTGGCTGGCCGGGGACGTAGTCGAGATCGCAGGCAGGATCGGGGCGCTGGAGGTTGATGGTCGGCGGCAGCAGGCCGTGCTGCATCGCCAGCACACTAACCACGGCCTCGATCGCGCCAGCGGCGCCCAGGAGGTGGCCAAACTGCGACTTGCTGGAGCTTACCGGCGGCGCCTTGCCCCGGGGGCCAAAGACCTGCCGGATCGCTGCGCTTTCAACCGGGTCGCCAGCGGGTGTGCCGGTAGCGTGGGCGTTGATATAATCAATGTCGGCAGGTTGCAGGCCGGAACGCTGGAGGGCGAGGCTGATGGCCCGCACAATGCCCTCGCCGTCTTCGGCAAGATTACTGATATGGTAGGCGTCCGAGGTAGCGGCATAGCCGGCAACCTCGGCGAACACGTGCGCGCCGCGGGCACGGGCGTGTTCGAGATCCTCCAGGATCAGCACAGCAGCACCCTCGCCCATCACAAAGCCATCGCGGTCGGCGTCGAAGGGGCGCGATGCCGTGGCGGGGTGGTGGTTGGCCGTCGAGAGGGCACGCATGGCGTTGAAGCCGGCCACCCCGATCGGCGTGATGCTGGCCTCGCTGCCGCCGGCGATAATCGCCCTGGCCCAGCCGCGGCGGATGGTCTCGGCGGCCTCGCCGATGGCGTGGGCCGAGGAAGCGCAGGCCGAGGTGATGCAGTAGCTCGGTCCTCGGGCCCCGGTGGCGATCGAGACCTGCCCGGCGGCCAGATTGGTGATCATCGCCGGGATCAGGAACGGGCTGATCCGCCCCGGCCCGCGGGCGCGCAACACATCGAACTGTTCGCTCAGCGTCGCAATGCCGCCGATGCCGCTCGCGATGAACACTCCCACCTCGTCGCGATTCTCGGCCGTGATCTGCAACTCAGAGGTGCGCAGGGCCTCGAGTGCCGCGGCAACGGCAAGATGCACAAAGCGGTCGGTGCGGCGGGCCTCCTTCCGATCCATGTAGTGGGTGGGGTCGAAGCCCTTTACCTCGGCTGCAAAGCGCGTCTCGAAGCCCGAGGCATCAAACAGGGTGATCGGCCCGACGCCGCTGCGGGCCTCGACGATACCCTGCCACAGCTCAGGCACGCTCAGCCCGAGGGGGCTAACGGCGCCCATCCCGGTTACCACGACCCGCCGTCCCATACCGGCCTCCTCAAACGTGATCATCTTCTCACATAAAACTGTTGTATTGTACCACGCGTCGCTCCGCGAGAGGAGAGGCCGGGCGTCCGCAGGGCCGATGCGATGTCGGTAGGGCAACCCCTGCGCCCCAGTGCCGGACGGGGCGCAGCCGCGTGGGCGCCTGACGTAACAGGCGGTTCGAGCGCCTGTGCGAATGGTATACTGAGGTTACGGACACAAGCGGCGCTTGCGGCTCATCCTCTGGAAACGCGGCCTTGTTGGAGCACTGGCTTTGCCCGGCCCCTTTCTCTCGCCGTTGCTGGCACTGGAGCACAACCTATGCTTGACCGCGCCTACGCCCTGCACGACGAACTGGTGCGCCTCCGGCGCGACATTCACGCCCACCCCGAACTCGGGTTTTGCGAGACGCGCACTGCTGCCCTGGTTGCCGAGACGCTCGCGGAGATCGGCGGAATCTCGGTACACACTGGCATCGCCAGGACCGGCGTTGTTGCCGACCTGGGCGACGCGAGCGGTCCCACCATC
>JBDNDG010000498.1:0-2998 GCA_046719255.1 Chloroflexaceae bacterium | reverse complement strand
GGGCGGAGTGGTGCTGATCGGCGCGCGCCTCTACGTGAGCCGCGCGACGGTCAAGTTCCACTGTGGCCAGATCTTTGCCAAGCTAGGGGTGCAGAGCCGGTCCCAGGCCGTTGCTCTGGCCTACACCCACAACCTGGTACCACGGCTGATCGCTGAGGCTGAAGCGCTGGCCCAGCCCTACCAAACGCATAGCGAGGCGCACGCCTGGAGCGCCTAGCCCTCCCAGGAACAGATTATTCTTGTTCCGGTGTTGTGCGGCGCAGCCGCAAGGGCGTCTGACATGTTTTTGACAGGGCGCTGGAGTACGCTCTTCCCAAGCCGCTGCAAAGGCGGTATTCAATAGGGCGCACTGCGCCCGGAAGAAGGAGGCAAACAGAATGGCAGGCAAGGCGAGTTTTAGCGCGGAGGAGTGGCAGCAGGTTGCGAAGCTGCCTATGCTGGTCGCGGAGTACGTTAGCAAGGCGTCGAAGGGTGCCGATCGGGACCATTAAGGAGGTGTGGGCCGTCGTCAGCAGCCTGAAGGGCGAAGCGGAAAGCGCCGGGGGCCTGCAGATCATCAAGGATCTGATGGCCGACATGCAGGAGCAGAAGCCGGCGCCTTCCGGCGAGGGCGCGAGCACCCCGAAGTCGAACGATGCGATCTTGTCCGAGCTTGGTTCCGCGCTGGCGCTGGTTGACAGCAAGGTGCCCGGCGAGGCGTCTGCCTTTCGCCAGTGGTTGTACCAGGCGGCGGTAAAGGTCGCCGAGGCCAACAAGGAAGGCGGGTTTCTGGGGATCGGCGGTACGCCGGTGAGCGCCGAGGAGCAGTCTGCCCTCGCCGATCTCGCCAGGGTGCTCAACGTCACGGCCTGAGTCAAATTGGCTATCAGTTCAGGAAGGTCCAGAGAGAATGGCCTTGCATCCAGGATCAGACATCGCTGTGTCGGCAGCCGGCGTCTGGCGCACATCCGCGTTCGCCTTATGGACGGCGATGGCCGGGCTGACCCTCGGTGCGCTGGCAGCCGGTGTCGCGCGCTTCTTCCAGAGCGGGAAGCCGGCTGCCGACCTGACCGTCACCGGCGTGATCGTGTTTATCTCGGTCAGTGTGGTGGGGGCGCTGAACTGGTGGCTGCTGATCACGCGCCGACGTCGGGTCAGCGCGGGCCGTGGGGCGCTGGCCGGCGCGCTCACGGCCCTGCTGGGTTACCCGCTGGTGTTCCAGGTCTCGCACCTGGTCTACGGCCTGGCGTCCCCCGGGTTCTACGGTGAGAGCCTGGCGGATCGGTTCACAGGTGGCCTGATCCTCGCGCTGGTGACATTGCTCTTCAGCGGGTGGTTTATGGTCCCGTTGCTTGCCCTGAGCGGCGCCCTGCTTGCCCTGGGGCAGATCGCGCTGGCGCCGGGTGTGGATCGCGCCCTGACCCCGCGCCTGCGCAGCGCGGCGGCGGTTCTGCGTGGCCGCCCGCTGGTCCTGACTATGGTCAGCGGCCTGCTCGTAACCGGCCTGATCATCATCAGCCTCGGGACCTGGGTCTGGACACGCCCGCTCTTCGTGGGCGATCTGGTCGCCACACCCGCGCCGGTGGCCGACTATGCGGCGAGCGTCGCGGCGATCAATGATCAGATCGCCGCGGAGCTGGCCGACCCCGATCTGAACCAGCTTTGCGCGAGCCGGCTGTACACACCCGGTCAGCGCGTCGAGCGCGTGGTGGTCTTCTTCCACGGCTTCACCAACTGCCCGGCCCAGTTCGTTCCGCTGGCCGAGCGGCTAGCGGCGTACGGCTACGCCGTCTACATCCCGCGCCTGCCCCGCCACGGTTACGCCGACCGCCTGACCGACAACCTGGCCGGTCTGACCGCGAATGAGCTTGTCCGCTTCACCTCGCGCAGCCTCGATCTTGCTGCGGGCCTCGGCGCAGAGGTGACCGTCGCCGGCCTCTCGGCTGGTGGAACGCTGGCGGCCTGGGTGGCGCAGCAGCGCGACGATGTGGCGCAGGCCGTGCTGATCGCGCCCCTGTTCCACATCGTGGGGCTGCCGCCCTTCTCGATCCGCCCGGCGGCAAGCACGATCCTGGCGACGCCGAACTTTTACATGTGGTGGGACAACCAGGCGCGCGAGCGGGCGATTGGCCCACCCTACGCCTACCCGCGCTACCCGGTGCATGCCGTGGGCGCGCTGCTGCGCCTGAGCTTCGCCGTGCAGGATGGCGCCGAACGCCGCCCGCCGGCCACCCGCGAGATTGTGCTGGTGAACAACGCCGCCGACGGCGCAATCAGTAACAGCGCTACCGCGGCCTTCGGCGCGCTGTGGGCCCGTAATGGCGCGACCGTTCGCAGCTTCACCTTTCCTGCCGATCTGGCTCTCGACCACGATGTGATTGATCCGAACCACCCTGAACAGCGCATTGAACTGGTCTACCCCGTCCTGATCGACCTGATCGAAGGGAAGAGCCCCTGATTCGGAGCTGACACACTGAATGAAGCCCGTAAGGACGCGGCGCGCTGCGTCCGGATGGAACCTCCAGGTGTTCCGGGCCTCACAACCTGAACCGGAGCACGATAGTTTCATCGTGCTTATCCACGCAGTACGGGGCCTGAACACCTCAAATCGTATGCGACACACGCTGACATACAGCGAATCAAACGCTGCTCGGTGCACTGGCCATCTGGATCGTGAGCAAGATCAACGTCGGTTTGACCGTCGCCGGGTTCGGCGGCGCGATCGTGGCGGCAATCATTATCGTCGTGCTCACAACGATTATCAACTTCCTGCTGGGCTCTGTGTTCGTCGCGACCGGCATCTCGCCGGGTGTCTGGAGCGGCATCGTGGGTCTGGCCATCGCCGTCGTCGTGCTCCTGCTCAGTGACAGGATCCTGCCCAGTCTGAAGGTCAACGGCTTTGTGGGGGCGGTTGCTGGCGCCGTTATGATCGGTGTGGTGAACATGCTGATCGGGTTCGTGGTCATCGGCCTGCAGCAGGCCTTTGCCGCCTGAATGCTCGCAAGCTACGCTTGCGGCC
>JBDNDG010000497.1:0-3004 GCA_046719255.1 Chloroflexaceae bacterium | reverse complement strand
TGAGCGCCAAGACATCGCCCTCGGCCCGGCGCAGACTGTCTGCGCGCAGCAGGTCGGTCGCGCGCGCAAGCCCGGCTAGCTGCACGCCGTTTCCGGTCAGAAGATCCCGCTCGAGCGGCGACAGCGCGCCGCCGCCCGGGGTGGTGCCGAGGTTTGGAACCCGGCGCACATAGCCAGGGGTTGCGGCATTGGCGACATTGTCGGCCACGGCTTCGAGCGCGGCGATCACGTCGGGCGGCAGGTCGGGATCGGCGAGAAGCCGGCCGATCGGCTCCTCGGGATCGAGCCGCCGCCGCGCCATCCACGCCTCGCGCGCGCCGGGCATGTCAGAGAAGGTCGTGTCGGAAGCGACTCGCCAGAGGTCAGGAAACCAGGCCTCGGCGGCCTCGGCGAGGGTCATCATCGTTGTGGCCTCCGCCGCCGCAGCGCCACCACCGCCCCGGCCTCGCCCACGACGTGGTGTGCCCAGCGTTCCATCAGCACGCGGCGCGGTTCCAGAAGATCGCCCCGCGCGTAGGCGCGCTCGGTCGCATCCTTCACCACGTGCGCCAACGCGGCCTCGGCGACGTCGCGCGGCGCCGCTTGCGTCTCCCCGGCCCAGTCTCGGAACGTGCTGCGGAACCCGTGCACCGTGATCGCGTTGCCGAGTGCGTCGCGCCACTCGCCCGGCAGGTCGCGCAGCGCGGCGGTCAGGCTCATGTCGGAGAGGGGCGCACCGCGCCGGGGCGCGGGGAACACGAAACCCTCCGGTGCCTCGCCGAGCGCGCGCATCCGGCGCAGCACCGCCAGCGCCTCGCCCGACAGGGGCACGCGATGTGCGCGGCCCGCCTTCATCCGCTCGGGCGGCACGGTCCACACCGAGCCCGCCCAATCCACCTCGCGCCATCGCATGCCGCGCACCTCGCCCGAGCGCGCGGCGGTCAGGATCGCGAAGCGCAGCGCCTCGGCGGCGACCCCGCGCGCCTCGGCGAGCGCGCGCCAGAAGTCGGGCATGCGACGCCAGTCGAGCGCAGGATGATGGCGCACGGGCTTCACGCGGCGGGGCGGCCCTCCCAAAGCCTCCCGTGCGCGGGCTATTTTCACATCAGGAACTGTTACAATAGAGATGCGAGAGACGCGCGCCCTGATGTGGGGCGCCCCTGCCCACCAGGGTGACCCGCAGCCGCGCACCGGTTGGCGGGTGGGGAAACCCGGTTTCCGCGCCCCTCCCGGTGGAGGGTCGAGGACGGCGACGCCACCCACCGCCGGGGTCGGGCGCCTCCCACCGGCGGTGGGGCCGGTGGACATAGCATAACACCCTGTTCACTCCAGCCAGTAAGCCGTGTACGAGGACACCATTGCCGCCATCGCAACCCCACCCGGCGAGGGTGGCATAGGGATCGTGCGCATCAGCGGGGCCAGCGCCCGCGCTATCGTCGCCCGGGTCTTCCGCCCGCTCCGTCCCGGCCCCCTGCGTCCCTTTCGCCTGCGCTACGGCCACGTGGTCGATCCGGCCACCGGCGCGGTGATTGACGAGGTGCTGGTGGCATTTATGCGCGCGCCCCACAGCTTCACCCGCGAGGACGTGGTGGAGATCTCCTGTCACGGCGGGCCGCAACCCCTCCAGACCACCCTGGGCCTGGTGCTGGCCGCCGGGGCGCGCCTGGCCCGCCCCGGCGAGTTTACCCTGCGCGCCTTTCTTAACGGGCGGATCGATCTCTCGCAGGCTGAGGCCACCCTCGATGTCATCCGCGCCCGCACCGCCGCCGGTCTGGCGCTGGCGCAAGCCCAGTTGGGGGGCTGGCTTGCCCGGGAGGTGCGGAGCGTCCGCGCCGCCCTCCTGGAATGCCTGGCCTACGTAACCGTGGTGGTGGATTTTCCCGAAGACGAGGTGGAACCCCGGGATCTCGGCCCGAGCCTGCGCGCCGGCCTCGCCACCGTAGAGCGCCTGCTTGCCGGGGCTGAGCAGGGCATCATCTACCGTCAGGGGGCGCGGGTCGCCATCGTGGGCCGGCCCAACGTCGGCAAGTCCAGCCTGCTCAATGCCCTGCTGCGGGCCGACCGGGCCATTGTCACCCCCATTCCCGGCACGACCCGCGACACGCTGGAAGAGGCGGCCAACCTGGAAGGTATTCCGGTGACCCTGGTGGATACCGCGGGCATTCACGAGAGCGCTGACCCGGTCGAGCAACTGGGTATCGAGCGGGCGCGGGCCGCCCTTGAGAGTGCCGACCTGGCGTTGCTGGTGCTCGATGCGGCACGACCCCTCACCCCCGGCGACGAGCAGATCGCCCGACTCACCCTGGAAAAGCCGACTATTCTGGTGTGGAACAAGATCGACGCCCGTTCGGATGAAGCGGGAGCGCCCGTGGCGCCGCTGACCCATCCGCGGCTCCTGGGCAGCGTTGCCACCTCGGCGCGCACCGGTGTGGGCATTGCGGCGCTGGCCCGGGCCGTGGCTACCGCGCTCCTTGGTGGCGTGCCGCCCGCTGCCGCCGAGGCCCGGCTGGTCAGCAACCCCCGCCACCGCGATGCCCTGCGCCGCGCCGACGAACACCTCCGCGCCGCCCTGGCCGGCTGGGAGGCCGCGCATCCCACCGACCTCATTGGCGGCGATCTGACCGCGGCTCTCAATGCCCTCGGCGAAATCACCGGCGAGACCGTCGGCGATGATCTGCTCGATGTGATTTTTTCGCGCTTTTGTATTGGGAAGTGATTCTGAGGTGAAAATAGCCTGCGCGCAGGAGGGTTGGGAGGGGTAGATCCCCGGGAAAAACCCTATTCTTCCGATAGGAACAGCTGGGAACCCGGGGTTCCCCGCGCCCCGGCCCGGCAAAGGTGACCGACCCGCTGCGCACTGCCCCTGCCGGGGGCGCCTGTTCGGCGCTCCCTCCCGCCGGGGGGGGTGGAAGGGGGCCGGGGCGCCGCATCTGCTGACAGAAACAGCGGGGAACCCGGGGTTCCCCGTGCCCCGGCCTGCAGGACTCGCCTCCTACAACCCCTCCAGCCACGCCCGCAGGGCCGT
>JBDNDG010000496.1:0-3011 GCA_046719255.1 Chloroflexaceae bacterium | reverse complement strand
GGTGGCGGTTCAGGGCCGCCTCGAAGGCGCGCGCCGGCTGCTGCTCAACATCACCGGCGGCAACGACCTGGGCCTGCTGGAGGTGCACAACGCCGCCGAACTGGTGGCCCGCACCATCGATCCCGACGCCAACATCATCTTCGGAGCCACCATTGACCCGACCCTGACCTCCGGCCTGGTCAAGGTCACGCTGGTTGCCACCGGCTTCGCCGATCCATCGGGGATGTAATACCAGCTGGAACTGAAGCCACCGCATTGTCCAGCTCATCTCTGCAGTGCCACACCTCCCCACAGGGCTTTGCGGAGCTGGAGAGCTGTGGAGCTGTCGAGGTGTCAAACAAAAGTGGAGCTGTGGAGCTGTGGAGCTGTGGAGCTGTAGAGCTGTGGAGCTGTAGAGCTGTGGAGCTGTGGAGCTGTGGAGCTGTAAAACAGAACACCTATCCCTGCACCATCTCCACACCTCCGCAGGCTCTCCACGCCCCTGACAGGAGAGTGTGGGCGGGCCCAGCCCTCCCGGGAAGCTCCTCTGCCATTATGTCTATGTGCAGCGAAGCTGCAAGGAGTCCACAATGAGCCTGATCCGCCTCTGCCGCGAGGACCCGCTGGTAAGCCTGGTGTACGAACTGTTTGGTGCCAACATCGTGCGCGTGCCTGACGCACGAGTGCGCCCGCTAACCGTAGTGGTACATCGTGACGGGCGCAACTTCTTCCGCGGCGCCCTGTTGCCCCTGCTCACCGACAGCCGGCCCCTGGGCGTCCCACCTGAGGAAACCGAACTCACCGATATTTCTGGACGGCGCTCACGCCGGGTGGCCCTCGACCTGGGGCTGCACATCCTGCGCGGCTTCCTCAAGGGCTTCGGTGTGCCCGCTGCCGAACTGACCGCCGGGATCGAGGGTGCCGCCCACATCCAGTTTGCCTTTCCCGACGTGCGCCGCCTGGCCCTCGACGTCAACGCGCTGGGCTGGGCCATAGCCGGCCGGTGCATTGACCGCACCAATCCCGCCGCAGCCATCCTTTTTGAGCACCCGCGCTACGATCTGTTGCTGATCGACTCGGTGCTGATCAGTCGCCACATCACCGTCGTACTCACCGGCGCCCGGGGCCAGCGCCTCAACGTTGACGTCTCCGCGCTCCAGCACATGCTCGCCGAACTCGGCGGCCACGTAAACGCCTCCAACGACGGCGAGATCGAGATGACCCTGGAAAGCCCCCACGCCCTGACCTTCGCCTTCTCCTGCGTGCGCCTGTTCTTCAACGACGAGGGCCTCATCAGCATTATGCCCCCCGATCACAGCCGGCGCACCCTCGGCCCCGCCGATCTGGCCAACCCGCTGGTTGCCCGCCCCTCACCCGACCGCATCCAGCTCAGCCACACCCCGGGCCTCGTGATATGGGATCGCCTGCCCTCCGAACAGCCCGTAGCAACCTGAACAAACATATGGGGAAACCCCGTTTCCCCATCCCCCTGCCGGTTGGGACGGCAAGCCCTCCCCAGCGAGAGGGTTTGGGAGGGCTGCGCCCTCCCGGGAAACACCCCACTGGCGGAGAGGGTTTGGGAGGACGCAGCCCTCCCAGAGAATGATTCTTGTAGTGTGCGACGCAGCCGCTTCGGCCTACTGTGCCGATGCCAGGGCATCGAGCACATCAAGCAGATAATCTACCTCCTCAGGCGTATTGTAATGGGTCAACCCCACGCGCACCAGGCCGCCCTGACGCTCGACCCCCAGCCGTTCCGTGAGGCCCAGCGCGTAGAAGTTGCCATCCCAGACGAAAATACCCCGTTCGGCCAGGGCTTCGGCCACGGCCCGTGGCGGCATGCCCGCCAGGCGAAAGGCCACCGTCGGAGTGCGCTCATCAAAGCGCGTCGCTTCGCGGATGCCGTAGAAGGTCAGCCCGGGGATACGCAACAGGCCCTCAATCAACTGCGTAGCCAGACCGCGCTCGTAGGTCTTGATCGTTGTCATCGCCCGCACCAGGGCAGCGCGCCGCGAATGGCGCTCCCCGGCATCCGCCGTGGTTCCCAGCGACGCCAGGTACTCAATCGCCGCCGTGGTTCCGGCCAGGCCCTCGTGGTTCTGCGTGCCGGTCATCCAGCGCTCAGGGGGATGCTCCGGGGCAGGGCGTACCTTGTAGGGCCGTAGCCGTTCCAGCCATTCACGCTTCCCGAAGAGCACCCCCACGTGCGGGCCGAAAAACTTGTAGACGCTACACGCCAGAAAATCGCAATCCAGCCCGCGCACATCAATCGGCGCGTGGGGCGCGTAGTGAACCGCGTCAACGTAGACAATTGCTCCAACGCTGTGGGCCAGGCGTACCACGCTCCGCACGTCACTGATTGAACCAACGGCGTTCGAGGCGTAGTTCACCGCCACGATCTTCGTGCGTTCATGCACCTTCGCCGCGAGATCGGCCATGTCGAGTGTGCAATCCTCGACGTGGATATCCACCTCACGGATGATCACGCCACGCTCCTCCAGGGCGCGCCAGGGGGCAACGTTCGCATCGTGATCGAGGCGCGTCACAACCACTTCGTCGCCCGGGTGCAGGTCGCGGCCCAGCGCCCGGCTGACCGCGAAGGTCAGCGTGGTCATATTTGGCCCGAAGACGGTCTCGTCGGGCGCGCAGCCAAGCAGGTCGGCTACGGCTCGATGGGCCGCCGCGATGGTCTCATCGGTACGCTGGCTGGTAGGAAAGGCTCCGTGGGTATTGGCATTACTGGTCGCCAGGTAGCCGGCCATGGCCTCGATAACCGGCTGCGGCACCTGCGTTCCACCCGGCCCGTCGAAAAACACCGCCTCGCGCATCCCGCACTGCTGCGCCAGCGCGGGGAACAACGGTCGCACGGCATAGGGATCAAAGAGCAGCATTGGCGCACCTTCTTCGTGAAACCTTCTTACCTGCGCCCTCCCGGCGAGGAGAGAACCCGGCGCCTTCCTCCAGCGGGGGAAACCGGGAGTGGAGCGAAACACCCCAAACCCTCCCCATCGAGAGGGGGGGGAAACCGCGGG
>JBDNDG010000495.1:0-3017 GCA_046719255.1 Chloroflexaceae bacterium | reverse complement strand
GCTCTTCAACGAGCCGAGCGCTCGGGGTCGCTCCGCAAATTGATGACCGTCGTATAGCCCGCCTCCACCAGCTTCGCCCAGTCTTCGGGCTGCGGCTGCGCCGCGAGCAGCACATCAGGAGTGATGGCGTAGCTCAGCAGCGCGGCGCTGGCGGTGCGCTGCTGCAGCGCTCCACAGGGGAGTTCGTTGGTCACGTCGGAGGCCCTCCTCTAGATAAATAGCGTCACCTTGGCCCGCGCTGCGTCGCCGAGGAAGGTCGCCACGCCCCCGGTCTCCAGCCCGTCCACAAGTTCTTCGTCTTTGATCCCCAGCAACTCGCGCGACATGTCGCAGACGACCATGCGCACGCCCAGTTCACGGGCCAGCGCAAAGAGTTCCTCGGGTGAGGAAACGTCGTGCTTCTTCATCAAGCCGCGAATGATCTGTGCGCCCGCGCCGAAGAAGTTCATCTGCGAGAGGCCCAGTTCGCCCAGTTTCCCCGGCAGCATGGCCGTGAAGCCCTGCTCCAGCAGGCTCTTGCCGCTGAAGACCTTCTGCTTCTTCACCGCGCTCAGCCCCCAGAAGGTGAAGAACATGCTCACCTCCAGGCCCATCGAGGCCGCGCCCGTGGCGATGATGAAGGCCGCGATGGCTTTGTCCAGGTCGCCGGAGAAGACTACCATCGCCAGGCGGTCCTCGATCCCCTGCGACGGGTGAGCCTCCAGGGCGGCGACGCGGGCCTCCAGAGCGGCAATGCGATCCAGCAGGATCCGGGTATCTTTCTGATCACTTGTTTCTATGGTCATTGGTTGGGTTCCTCTCATTGTACGCGCTCACCGTATGAAACAGGCATGGGAATGCAGGGCGCGCGGGAGCGTATGGCCCCCACGCCCGGCAGCTGCGGGTGCGGGCAGGGTTCCCCACGCCTCCTCCCGCCCCGGGGGCGCGGGGGGCGCGGGGCTTCCAGCCGCTCCTCTATGCGGTGCGCTTCAGGTAATGGACGAAGAGTTCCTGGCCGCCCTCGTTGACGGTCTCCTGGGCCAGCAACTCGACGTTCTTTGCCGTCTTCACCCAGCCCTGGAAGTCGGCCACGGAGCCGCGGTCGGTGGCGATCACTTTCAGGACCTGGCCCACCGGGAGTTCGTTGACCGCTTTGCGGCTCTTGACCAGCGGCATCGGGCACTTGGCGCCCTTCACGTCAAGGGTCTGATCATAGGCGATGGACATGGTTCTTTCCTCCATACGAAGCGGCTCGTCGCCGCGATAATCATGACTATTATAATTGAAATTGTTTGCTGTTCCGGCTGCCGGGGCAATCAGTGCTCCCGGCGCTGCGGGGCGGCGCGTGGGGAGCGCCGGGTTCCCCACGCTGCTGCCCGGTACGGTTCATACGTTGCTCAAGGCGCAGATGTTCTTGCCCAGTTCCAGTTCGTTGGCCGTGCCATCGCAGGGTGTTACCAGGCCGATGTTGACGCGCTTGATTTCAACGTACTCCGGTGGGAAGACCGGCAGGTGGCTCAATACATAGCTGGTAAACTCGGCCTCATCCCGCGGACGCAGGGCGTCGTTGGTGGCGCGCACCTCGGCGAAGGGGGCGGCAAAGATCCCCTCGGCGCTACCCTCGTCGAGGGTGCTAAAATGGGCCGGCAGGATGAGCGTATCGTCGCCGGCCATACGCGGCAGCCGCTCGGTGATGCTGCGGTAGAGGATCGGCGTCCAGGCTTCGCCCTTGCCGCCGAGGTCCGGGCGCCCGAATGAGCGCAGGAAGATGCCGTCGCCCGTAAACAGAGCGCTGCGGCCATCGGGTGCGTCGAGGCGGTAGTTGACCTGGCCCAGGGTGTGGCCGGGGAACCAGCGAGCGGTGATGGTCACGGCGCCAATCTGGAACCGGTCACCCTCCTGCACGTGGGTGTAGGTGATGACGGCTGGCAGCATATCAATGGGATGAATGGCGTCGTAGGCATGCACGTAGTAGGTGGCCCCCGTCTCCTCGGCCAGAGCCGGACCGCCGCTGATGTGGTCGGCGTGTACATGGGTGTCGAAGATGTGGGTCAGCGTGGCGCCGGCCGCTGCGATCAGGTCGCGGTACACGCCGGTGTGGCGCATCGGGTCAATCAGCGCGGCCTGGCCACCGCTGATCACGGCGAAGCTCAGGTCGCCGCGCGCCGGACGGGCGATCTGCACGATGCGACCCCAGTCGGACGCAATCACGTCACGCGCGTCGTAGAAATTCCCCCAGCTCAGGTAGCCGCCCTCCAGGTAGCGGGCCTGGTAGCTGCGCTCGTGCAACACCCCGGCCACGTACTGCGAGGAGCCTTCCTTGGCGCACACCACGAGGATCTCTTGGTCCATCGGGACGCGGGCCACAGCGGCCTCTTCATCCTCAATGAACTCGAAGTAGGGTATATTAACCGTGGTCAGGTTCGCGCGGCCCTCGATCGGGCTTCGCCGGAACTCCTCCTCGTTGCGAACGTCGAGGATGAACAGCGGTTCGTTGCGCAGAATGCGAGCGTACAGCTCAGCCGGAGTAAACGCGGCTACGGCGGTCTGCCCTTCGGTGATGGTCATAGTGGCAACTCCTGATTTCTTGTACAATTCTGAACGAAGAATTTCTGGGGCTAATGGTAGCGCTCCAATGTAAGGCCCGCACGAGTGTTTCGTAAGAGTTTGGTAAGGAAAGTCCTCCCCGCGCCAGAGAGCGCCGCCGGGCGCAGGCCCAGCCAGGAGTACCTATGAATATCTCCACCCCCATCCACACCAACCCCCAGAGCATTGACCGCGTGCTCAACGCCGGAGTGCCGGTCCTGCTCGTCTTTACCCGTCGTGATTGCCAGACCTGCGCGCAACTCGGGCCGGCCCTCAACCGCCTCGCCGCCGACTTCGCCGGGCAGGCCCTGATCGCTCAGGTGGACGCGCGGGAGTACCCTGACCTGGCCCGGCGCTTCGAGGTAACGCGCCTGCCCGCAAGCCCGCGCCGTCGGGCATCGCCCCGCTAGCCGAGGGCTTCAGCCCGACGGCAGGCATCATCCACGCAAGCC
>JBDNDG010000494.1:0-3021 GCA_046719255.1 Chloroflexaceae bacterium | reverse complement strand
TGCGGTAGGGAGCATCGGCGAGCATACTTGACCTATGGATGTGTTGATGCCACCAGCAGATCTGACGCCAGAAGAATGGGCTGCCACCCCACCGCGGGTGCAGACATTGGTGCTCGCATTGCTGGCACGACAGGCAGACATCGAGGCTACGCTCATCACGATACAGGCCCATCAGAACGACTTGCGCACCACCATTGCGACCCTCGAAGCACGCCTCAACCAAAATTCCCAGAACTCGTCTCAGCCACCCTCGGCTGATCCTCCATCGGCCCCGCCCCGTCCGGCCAAAACGCCCCGTGGCAAGCCCAAAACCAAAGGGGCGCAACCCGGTCACCCCGACCAGCAACGTCCCTTGGTTCCAACCGAGGACGTGACCCGCGTCGTGGAACTCCACCCCACTGGCTGCCCGGCGTGTCGTCACCCCTTTGCTGAGGATCTCCCACCCATTGGGGAACCACGACGGCAGCAGGTGTGGGATCTGCCCATCATCGAGCCTGAGATTACCGAATATCAGTATTTCAGCGTGCGTTGCCCGTGCTGTGCTGCTGCGGTGATGGCTCCCCGTCCAGATGATATTCCACCAGGAGCGTTTGGTCCCCGGGTGGCGAGTCATATCGCGGTCTTGCATGGTCGCTACCGCATCAGCCACCGGGAAATCGTTGCGATCTGCGCCGACATCTTCCATCTGCCCATCAGTCTCGGCAGTGTGGTTGCCCTGCAGCAGGTCGCCAGCGAGGCCTTGGCCCCCGCCCATCAGGAAGTGCGCCAGGCCGTGGAAGCGAGCACCCATGCGAACGTCGACGAGACGAGGTGGCGTGAGGGGACACGCAAACCGTGGTTGTGGACGGCGGTGACGGTGTTCGCCACCCTGTTCGTGATCTACGCAAGCCGTGGTGCGAAGGGGTTGACCGCCATCTTGGGTGCTGCATTCACCGGACGGGTCACGTCGGATCGTCTGGCAACCTATAACCAGATCCCTGCGTCGCGGCGCCAGCTCTGCTGGGCGCATCTCCTGCGCTCGCTGAAAGGGCGGGGAGAAGCCCGTGGTCCGTGGCAAGCAGCAGCACTGGATGTGTTGGCCCTGGCGGAGATGGTCATGGCGGTCTGGGGGCGCTTCAAGGCGGGGGAAATCGATCGGGCCACGATGCGCCTGATGCTTCAGCCGATCCAACAGGCCATGTGGATGCATGTGGAGCGAGGCCGACACACCAAAAACACGTTTGGGTCGTTGTGCGCGGATCTGACTCCGCGCTGGAAGGCGTTGTGGGCGTTTCTCGATCACGAAGAAGTTGAGCCGACGAACAACGCGGCAGAACGAGCGTTGCGTCCAGCCGTGCTGTGGCGCAAAGGGTGTTTTGGTACCCAAAGTGAGGCTGGCAGCCGCTTTGCGGAGCGGATGTTGATGGTAAGCGCGACCTGTCAGCAGCAGCAACGTCCCCTCCTCCCGTTTGTCACCAATGCGATTACCGCCTACTGGTCGGGGCAACCCTGTCCGTCACTGTTCCCAACCCCCTGAACGGATACAGGGCGGAACAGGGGGCGCGCGGAGGAGACGTGGAACGTGGCAGCTTCTGGCGCGGCATCATGCTGGACTCGGATACCCGCTTGCGGGTCGGATGCGCGATTGGCAAGACCGAAGAGGAGGTGGCTCACGACCTGATGGCCCAACTCAAGAAGCGTGGGCATCCTGATGCGCCGCTGCCGATGGTGACGGATGGCAAAGGCGACTATCGCACTGCCCTGGTCGAGACCTGAGGTTCTAAACTACACTGGCCGGGAGGAACGTCCGCCGACCCTCAAGCAGCCGCAAGCCGACTGGCAGTATGTCCAGGTGGTCAAAGAGCGCTCGGGCTATCGCCTCACCGCGGCCCACATCACTGTCGTGTACGGTGACCCCGACGAGGTACTGGCGCAGGCGGGCGGGCATACCTGCTATGTCGAGCGCACGAACCTCACCGCCCGGCAGATGAATGGTCGTCTAGTGCGCAAGACCCTCTTGTATTCCAAGGAGCTGGAGTCCTTACAAGCCGCCTGTGCCTGGGAGGATTGGGTCTACAACTTGGCCCGACCCGTCGATACGCTCTCGATCCCCGACCGGGACGAGCAGGGGCGCCGCCGCTGGCAGCGGCAGACGCCGGCGATGGAGGCGGGCTTGACTTACCACCGCTGGACCATCAAGCAAGGAACTGCTCACCACTGTCGTTGCCCCTGAACCGCTCAACACGTTAAGGGGGAGAAGACCCAACCTATGCTACAGCGTATATCCAGTCGACTTAAACAGCTAGCAGTTCGTCGCTCGTCTGTCGGGGAGATCCCTAAGGTGGACTTTGTTCCGTTTCTTCCAGACAATCCGGTCATCGTCGAGGCTGGTGCTCACGTTGGGCTCGATACGCTCGAGCTGGCCCGCCTCTGGAAGAAGGGCACAGTGCATGCCTTTGAGCCCGTGCCTGTCCTCTACCGACGCCTGAGATCTCGCACCAGATGGCAGCGGAATGTGGTGACCTATCCGTTGGCTCTCGGTGCTCACGATGGTCTCGCCACGTTTTTTGTCAGCAGCGGTGCCTCCAATGCATCCAGTTCGCTTATGGAGCCGAAGGAGCACCTCCTTGATCATCCTGATGTGGCGTTTAGTCAGCAGATCGAGGTGCAGGTCACTACTCTTGATAGTTGGGCCGCTGTCCATGGGATCGAGCGAGTTGACTTCCTCTGGCTCGATATGCAGGGGTTCGAACTCAGCGTGCTACAGGCGGCCCCACGCATACTCTCGAAGGTATGTGCGATCTACACTGAGGTCTTTCTTAAGGAGAGCTATCTCAAGGTTCCGCTCTACCAGGAGGTGCGCGCATGGCTGGCAGAGCAAGGGTTCCGCGTTGAGCGCGAAGTATTGCCCTGGATCGACGCAGGGAACGTGCTCTTTGTGCGCGAAAATAGAGCGTAAGGTCATTAGTACTACAACGAGAGCTGGTATAATCCTGCGTAGCCGCTGCTGTGCAGGAGGAACCGATGCCCACTGAAACCGTG
>JBDNDG010000493.1:0-3025 GCA_046719255.1 Chloroflexaceae bacterium | reverse complement strand
CAAGACGTATGAGATCCCGATCGAGCATAATACGATCCGGGCCACCGACCTGCGCAAGATCCGCGTCTCCGATGAAGATTTCGGGCTGGTCTCCTATGACCCGGCGTTCATGAACACCGCGGCGTGTAAGAGCACGATAACCTACATTGACGGCGACAAGGGCATTCTGGAGTACCGCGGCTACCCGATCGAGCAACTGGCTGAGCACAGCACCTACCTTGAAGTGGCCTATCTGCTGATCTACGGCGAGTTGCCAACCCGAGAGCGTCTGGAGTGGTGGAAGTACCGGATCAGCCGGCATCTCTTCCTTCACAACAGCCTGGTCGAACTGATCCAGGCCTTCCGCTACGATGCCCACCCCATGGGCATGCTGATCAGCTCGGTCGCGGCGATGTCGACCCTGTACCCCGAAGCCAAGAACGTCTCTGACCCGGCTGTGCGCGAGAAGCAGATCTGGCGCATTATCGGCCAGATCCCGACGATTGCGGCCTTCGCCTACCGCCACCGCATCGGTCGGCCCTTCAACCTCCCCGACAACTCGCTGAGCTACACCGCCAACCTGCTGTATATGATGGATTACATGAACCAGCGGGATTACGAGGTGAACCCGGTGCTGGCAAAGGCCCTGGATGTGCTGTTCATCCTGCACGCCGATCACGAACAGAACTGCTCGACCTCAACGATGCGCGGGGTCGGGTCGAGCCGGGTGGATCCCTACTGCGCCCTCTCGGCGGCGACAGCAGCGCTCTACGGTCCGCTCCATGGCGGTGCCAACGAGGCGGTGCTGCGCATGTTGCAGGAAATCGGCACCAGGGCCAATGTGCCGGCCTTCATCGAAAAGGTGAAGAAGGGCGAGCGACTGCTGATGGGCTTCGGCCACCGGATCTACAAGAACTATGACCCGCGCGCCAAGATTATTCGCAAGGTGGCCTATGAGGTCTTCGAGGCGACGGAGATGAACCCGCTGCTGGAGATCGCGGTGGAGCTGGAGCGCATCGCCCTGCAGGATGAATATTTCATCTCGCGGAAGCTCTACCCGAACGTGGACTTCTACAGCGGCCTGATTTATCAGGCGCTGCGCTTCCCGATCGAGTACTTCCCCTTCCTCTTCGCCATCCCCCGCGCGTCGGGCTGGCTGGCGCAGTGGCAGGAGATGCTCAACGACGAGGAGCAAAAGATCACCCGCCCGCGGCAGATCTACCTCGGCCCGGCCCGCCGCGATTACGTGCCGGTAGATCAGCGCTGATCTTGCGCTTCCGAAGGGGCATGGGTTCACCCTTCTCCCGGAAGTACAGGCGTCCCGCCCTCGAACGCTGATGAGGGTGGGACGCCCGCGCTTCCGGGCCTGCGTGGTTACCCCTGTTGTCACCTCAGTCGTCCATGCGGCTGCGCCGCACACCACAGGAGTGAAAAGCAACTCTCCCGAGACAGCGCAGCTCTCCCACACCCTCCCCGCCGGCGGGTTGTTTCCCGGGAGGGCTGCGCCCTCCCACACCCTCCCGCGCACGGCCTATTTTCACCTCAGGAGTTCCAGCTATGACGGACCAACCATCGCTCCACGTTCCAACAGGCGATCAGGAACGTGTTGCGGCCCGTCCACGGTTGCAGTACTTTCCCATCTCCTTCTTCGCGGCGGTGCTCGGCATGACCGGCACAACCATCGCCCTGCAGCGCGCAGAGCGCTTCCTGGGGTTCCCGCTGGCCCTCAGCGGTATCTTGCTGGTGGCGTCGCTGGCGATCTTTCTGGTGATTGCCGTCCTCTACGCGCTAAAGGCAGCACGGTTTCCCGATGCCATGAAGCGCGAGTTCGCTCATCCTGTCAAGATCAATTTCTTTCCAACCATTTCGATCAGCCTGCTGCTCTTTGCCATCGCCTTTCTGCGCCTGAACAACGATCTGTCGCGCGTGCTCTGGATGGTGGGCGCGGCGATCCACCTTGTGTTCACCATCGTCATTCTCTCCGCCTGGAAGCAGCGAACGACGTTTCAGATCCAGCATGCCAACCCTGCGTGGTTCATTCCGGTTGTAGGCAACATCATCGTCCCCATCGCCGGAGTTGCGCATGCTCCGGCTGAGGTTTCCTGGTTTTTCTTCAGCATTGGCCTGATCTTCTGGCTGGTGCTGTTGACCATTGTGCTCTACCGGGTGATATTTTACCCTCCCCTGGCTGAGCGCCTGATGCCGACGCTGTTCATCCTGGTCGCCCCACCGGCGGTTGGCTTCGTTTCTTATCTCAGGCTGATGGAACAGGAAGGTGGCGCCCCGGCACTGGATGGGTTTGCCAGGATTCTGTACTATGTGGCCCTGTTCATCTTTCTCCTGCTCCTGGCGCAACTGCGTCAGTTTGTGAGGCTCCCGTTCTATATCTCATGGTGGGCCTATTCGTTCCCCACGGCGGCGATCACCATCGCAACGATCCTGATGGCGGACCGTACCGACCTGCTCTTTTTCCAGGTTCTGGCCTATGTGTTGCTGGTTGGATTGGGGGCGTTGATTCTTACGCTGCTGGTCCGAACGGCCGCGGCGATTGTGCAGCGCAGGATCTGCGTTGAGGATGAGTAGTGGAGGGGAAACCCGGTTTCCCCATCCCCCCACGGGGTGGCACACCCTCCCGCTGGCGGGGAGGGTGTGGAAGGGCGTAGCCCTCCCAAAAATAAATCTGTTTTCATCTAGTTGTTGTGCGGCGCAGCCGCATGGATGGCTGAGCGGGTACTACACCTCGCGCGCCACCGGCATCAGGCGTCCGATCCGCTCGGCAATCGTATCAGCGGTCACGTCCAGGTAGCTACGTCCATCCTCGACATGGCGCGTCGCGTCGAGGTAGCTGCCGCGGCCGGTGTGGCACATCGGGCCGAGGCAGACCTGTTCGATCTTGCCGCTTGCCAGAGCCTGGTTCCACCTGGTACCACCGAAGATCGGCCAGCGAGCCGGGAAGATCAGGTCACTCAGGTGGTGCCAGCGGTCCTTCGTTCCGTACAGATGGGTCAGGGCGCTGATGCGGCTGAGGCTATCGCTGGAGTTCATA
>JBDNDG010000492.1:0-3048 GCA_046719255.1 Chloroflexaceae bacterium | reverse complement strand
GGCAGGAGGATGAGGAGGGAACCGGCGGCCTCCCCGCGGCGGGGGGAGGCCGGGAGGGGGGCGGAACGCGCCACACCCGCTCGTCAGGCAGGAGGATGGGAAGGGAAACCCGGTTTCCCCAAATTCATACCAGTGTCTCGAGCTGCGCGATGTACCCTTCGAGCACAGCAAAGGCCCGTTGCACGGGTTCTGGGGAGGCCAGGTCCACGCCGGCGTGGCGCAGGATGTCGAGGGGGTACTGCGAGCTGCCAGCCTTCAGGAAGTCGAGATAGCGTTCGGCAGCGCCGGGAGCGCCGGCCAGCACGCCTTCGGCGAGGGCGTGGGCGCCGGAGATGCCGGTGGCGTACTGGTAGGTGTAGAAGTTAGCGTAGAGGTGGGTGGAGAACTGCATCCAGGTCGCGCCAACGCGCTCGCGATCTATAACTACTTCATCGCCGTAGCCCTCGGCAAAGAGGTCAGCCATCAACGCGATCAGGCTGTCGGCGGTGAGGGCCTCACCCCGCTCGACCCGTTCGTGGATCTCGAGCTCAAAGCGAGCCAGGGTGGGCATGACGAAGAAGTAGCGATGGAAGTTTGAGAGGGCCTCTTCGAGAATGCCGATCTGCGCGTGGCGTTCCTGGAGCCGGGTCAGGAGGTGGGCGCGCACGAGGGCCTGGTTGAAGTTCGAGGCAACTTCGGCGAGAAAGAGGCCATAATTGGCATAGACGAAGGGTTGGGTGGACCGCGTGTAGTAGGAGTGCATCGAGTGGCCCAGTTCGTGAGCCAGGGTGCTGAGGCTGAAGATGTCGTCGTTGTACGACATCATAATGAACGGGTGGGTCCCCGGCGATCCCATCGAGAAGGCGCCAGCGCGCTTGCCCCGGTTAGGGTACACATCCACCCAGCGCTGCTCGGTGAGGCCGCGGCGCATCACGGCCACGTACTCCTCGCCCAGCGGCCGCATCCCATCGCAGATCCACGTAACGGCCTGGGAGTAAGGCACGCGGAGCGGCGCTGCGGTCAGCGGCGCTTTGATGTCATACACCTGTAGCGCATCCAGGCCCAGGGCCTTGCGGCGCAGACGCCAGTAGCGGTGCCACACCGGCAGGTGCTGGCGGAAGGTGGCGATCAGATTGTGAAAGACCTCCAGCGGAATATCGTTGGGCGCCAGGGCGGCCTCGAGCGCCGAGCGGTAGCGCCGCGCGCGGGCGGTAAAGACGTTTTGTTTGACCCCCGTGGACAGGCAACTGGCCTGGGTGTGTTTAAGCGCCAGATGGGCATCGGCGTAGCTTTCCCAGGCGCTCCGGCGCACCTGTCGGTCGGGGTGGGTTAGCAGCGCGTTGATGGTACCCTGGGCAATCTCGAAGGATTCGCCTTGCGCATCCTGCGCCGGAGTGAAGCGCAGGTCGGCGTTGGCGAGGATTGCGTGGGTGGCGCTGGCGGCTATGAAGGGCTCACTGAGCTGGCGCAGCAACTCCTCGACCTCGGCCGAGCGTACGTGGGCGGCACGGCGGGCAAGACGCTCGAAGTAATGCGCATAGTGGGCCAGCCGCGGCTCGCTCCTGGTCCATTCGCGCAGCCGCTCCGCCCCGATAGCGAGCATTTCTGGCTCGCCAAAGGCCAGTGCAGCCCCCAGCCGTGTTGTGAGCGTCGTGGCCCGGTCTACACGGGCCTGGGCCGCCGCGTCGGTAGTGTTGACAGTGTAGAACATGCGAGCGTAGACACCGATCTGCGCTGTGGTGCGGAGCAACTCCTCGGCCAGGTCGAGGTAATCGGCCAGGGTTACCGGGCCATCAGCGAGGCGACCACGGTAGATGGCAAGCTCCTCCAGCCGGCTGGTGACCCTGCCCACCGCTGTGGCCCAGTCGGCCTCGCTGGCGAAGACGCTGGCAGCGTCCCAGGTGTATTCAACGGGGATCTCACTACGCTCGGGGACACGCTGGTTCATTGGAGTAGCTCCAGACAATCAACGGGAGATCAGCCGAATCGTGGCTGGCGCTTCTCGCGAAAGGCGGCCACACCCTCGGTGAAGTCCGGATGAGCGCCGGCGGCTTCCTGGGCCATAGCCTCGTAGTTCAGAGCTGCTTCGAGTGTGGCGTGCTGCGAAAACTCAAGACTGCGCTTGATCAGACTGATGGCCAGAGCGGGACCCCGGGCCAGCTCCGCGGCAAGGTCGCGGGCCGCCTGCGGCAACTCCGCCTCGGGCACCACCCGATTGAGCATGCCCCACTGGAGCGCGGTGGCGGCATCGAGTTCACCGCCGCGGGCCGCCAGTTCAAAGGCGCGGGCCTGGCCGATCAGCCGGGGGAGGGTATAGGTCATACCACAATCGGGAATCAGGCCGATGCGAGCAAAGGCCACCACCAGGCGCGCCCCCTCGGCGGCCAGGCGCAGATCACACGCCAGGGCCAGGCTGAGACCGGCCCCGGCGGCCACGCCATTAATGGCGGCGATCACCGGTTTCGGCAGGGTGCGCAGCCTGGTGACCAGCGGGTTGTAGCTCTGGCGCAGACGCTGGCCAATCAGCGTCGCGGCGCCCTCGGCCGGAAACTCGCGCAGATCCTGACCTGAGCAAAACGCCTTCCCTGCACCGGTAATCACCACGGCACGCACCTCCGGGTCGCGCTCAGCCCGCTGCAGGGCCGCCAGAAGATCGGCGTGCAGGTGCGCGTTCAGCGCGTTGAACACCTCGGGACGGTTCAACGTCAGGGTTGCAACACGGTCTGAGACTGCGTAGAGGACGGTTGTATCCATATGGGATCCCTTCGTACATTGTGCCAGCCGTCCCTGCGGCCGCGCCGCACATAGACAAGACGAAAACAGGTTTATTGCTGGGAGGGCGCAGCCCTCTCACACCCTCCCCCTGGAGGAAAGGACCGGGCGCCTCCCCCCGCTGGGGGGAGGCTGGGAGGGGGCGGAACGCGCAAACCCTCCCGGTGCGGCGGGCCTGCCACCCCGGCAGGCAGAGGTGAGGAGAAACCCGGTTTCCCCTCAACGACCCTGGAACGCTGGCGGGCGCTTCTCGATAAAGGCGCGCATGCCTTCCTTCTGATCCTCAGTATCAAAGAG
>JBDNDG010000491.1:0-3054 GCA_046719255.1 Chloroflexaceae bacterium | reverse complement strand
GAAAATTGGTTTATTTTCTGGGAGGGCGTAGCCCTCCCAGGCCCTCCCCACAGGGAGGGGCGCGGGGAAACCCGGTTTCCCCGTATTTTCACATCAGTCCTGTTATACTGAAATCAAGGGCGCACGCGGAGCAAGGGGAAACCGGGCTTCTCCACCCGTGGCGAGCCTGTCGAACCGCGCCCCTGGACGGGGGAGGGTTTGGGAGAGCGGCGCCCTCCCAGGATAAGCCGCTTGCGCTCCCCGTGCTGGGGGCGAAGCGGTGCGGAACACCGAGAGCGTATCACGAGAAGTCCCGGAGGGGAACGTGTCCATGAAAATCCTTGTCGTCGGGGCCGGACCGGGCGGAATGGCCACCGCGATGCGCCTGGCGGCCGCAGGCTACCAGGTGGCGATCTACGAGGCGGCTGACCGGGTTGGCGGGCGCATGCGCGGCTTCGAACTCGGTGACTATGCCTTCGATACCGGGCCGACCATCCTGCAGGTGCCGCGGGTTTACGAAGAACTCTTCGGTGCGTGTGGCCTCGATGTATACGATTACATCAAGCTGATCCGTCTGGAGCCGAATACGCGCATCGCGTTCTGGGACGGCACGCACCTCGATCTTACCTCGAATATCCCCGCTTTCAAGGAACAACTGGCCCACTTCGGGCCAGACCTGCCGGCGGCCTTTGAGCGCTGGTACATCGAGCACCTGCGGAAGGACAAAGTCGGCTACGGCCCCTACCTGGGCACGCCGGTGCGTCCGCCCCTGGGCTACCTCAAGCCCGAAGAGGTGGCAGCGGCCCTGCCCTTCCGCCCCTGGGAGAGCCTCTACGACCACTTCAAGCGCTTCTTCCCCGACGAGCGGCTGGTCTACGCCCTGGCGTATCAGGCCAAGTACCTGGGCATGCACCCTACCGCCTGCTCCAGTGTGTTCAGCCTGGTCACCTTCCTGGAATTTCACTACGGCATCTGGCATCCCGAGGGCGGCTTCCGCGCCCTGGCGCGCGCGCTGGCCCGCGCCGCCGAGGACCTGGGCGTGGAAATCCACCTGCGCCGCCCGGTGCGCCAGGTGATTGTGGAGGAGGGGCGCGCGCGGGGCCTGCTGATGGCCGACGGCGAGCGCATAGCGGGCGACGCGGTGGTGATCAACGCCGACTTTGGCCACGCTGTGCAGACGCTGCTGCCCGCGCATGCCCGGGGCCCCTACACCGACCGCTGGCTGAACCGCAAGGAGTTCTCCTGCTCGACCTTCATGCTCTACCTGGGTGTCAACCGGCGCTGGGAGCACCTGCCACACCACCAGTTGTACCTCTCCGAGCACATCCGTCGCACCGACCCGCTGTGGGCAAAGAGCGCCGTGCTCGACGTGGACGACCCCTCCTTCTATGTCTGCAATCCGACGATTGTGGATCCGGCCAATGCCCCGGAAGGGCACAGTACGCTCTTCGTGCTGGTGCCGGTACCCAATCTGCGCTACCCGGTGGATTGGGCGGTGCAGGCGAGGCCGTACCGGGACCTGATCCTGCGGCAGATGGCAAAGCTGGGTTTCGAGGAGGTGGAGCGCCACATTGTGGTCGAGCACCATTACACCGCCGAGACCTGGCGTGATGAGCACCGGACCTACCTCGGCGCGGTGTTCAACCTCATCCATAGCTGGCAGCAACTCGGTCCCCTGCGCCCGCACATCCGCCACCGGGGCGCGCGAAATCTCTACTGGATCGGTGGCGCGGTACACCCCGGCAGCGGACTGATGACCATTCTGGAGGCGGCGAAGAGCGCGGTGCATTTTATCGGCGAAGATCTGCCGGCGCCGCGGCGGGCATCGGTGACGGTTGGGCAATAGCGCGCAGCAGGTTGGCCATCTCGATGGCGGCCATTGCCGCTTCAGCGCCTTTGTTTCCTGCTTTAGTGCCGGAACGCTCGATGGCCTGCTCGATATTGTCGGTTGTCAATACCCCGAAGAGGATCGGTACCCCTGTGGCAAGCGCTGCCGTGGCGATCCCGCTTGCGGCCTGGCCCGCCACGTAGTCGAAGTGGGCCGTAGCGCCACGAATGACCACGCCGAGGCAGATGATGGCATCGTAGTAGGGGCGGTCAGGCGTATCGCCCACCCGCTCTGCCAGGCGCTTTGCCACCAGGGGGATCTCGAATGCGCCGGGCACCCAGGCTACGTCAATTGCGTCGGCGGAAACACCGTGCTGGATGAGAGCATGCCGAGCGCCGCGCAGTAGTTCGTTACCGATCGTATCGTTGTAACGGGAGATGACGATGGCAAAGCGTAGACCGGTGCCAATGAGGTGGCCTTCAAATGTCGCGCTCATAATGCTCCTTCCGGGCACAATCCCGGTATGCAAAAATTGGGGGAAACCCGATTTACCCACGCCGCTCCTTGAGGGGAAGGTCTGGGCGTAGAGACGCAGAGCCGCTGCGTCTCTACTGTCATTGTGCCGCGCAGCCGCATGAACGGCTGATGTGAACTTATGGGGAAACCCGAGTTCTCCATACCCCTGCCCACGGGGTGGTAACCCCCCCGAACATACACCTGTTTTCATCGCGGCGTTGCGCGCCCTGCGCATGGGGCCTGACGTGAACCTGTGGCAAAACCGGGTTGCCCCACGCCCTGCCCATCAGGGTGCCAGGCGCTCTCGGCAACGGTTTGAGGGTGGGGAAACCCGGCTTCCGCTTACCCTCCCGCCGGGGCGGTGAGGGTAAGCGCAATCGCGTGCACAACCTGCACGGCAAACCTACCACGGGATCAGATGCCCCAACTTCTCGCGTTTGGTGGTCAGATAGCGCTGGCTGGCCCTGGTCGGCGCTATGACCAGAGGTACTCGTTCGGTTACGGCGATTCCGTTGCGTTCGAGCGCGGTCACCTTGGCTGGATTATTGGTCAGGAGGCGCAGGTGCGAGATGCCCAGATCGCGGAGGATACAGGCCGCGATGGTGTAGTCACGCCCGTCGGCGGGGAAACCAAGGTGCAGGTTGGCTTCGACCGTGTCCATCCCCTGGTCTTGAAGGGCATAGGCTCGCAGTTTGTTGAACAGGCCAATGCCCCGCCCTTCCTGCCGAGAT
>JBDNDG010000490.1:0-3062 GCA_046719255.1 Chloroflexaceae bacterium | reverse complement strand
GATACCTTTGCTAGGGCGTTGCATTGCAGCGCAGGCCCGTCTTATACCACGGGCCCGGGTCATTACCCGCCGGGGGTCCAGTAGATCCGGTAGCGCTCGACCGGAAGCGCCTCTCCTTCACCGGTCAGCGCCGGGGCAGTTCCCAGGCCCTTCTGCAGCGGGAGCGCCACGTAGGGCAGCGCAGGGGTAAAGGTGACGTGCCAGACCCAGCGTTGCTCCCGGGCGTCCCAGCGGTAGATCAAGAGATCACCGCGACGCCCGCGCGCGTCCCGGTCATAGTATAAAACAAGCGTGGCGGTATAATCCATAAGTGAAACATTACTGGCAAGACTGAAGATGTAACTGCGCGCCTCGGGGCCTTCGGGCAGGCGCTGCGGGCCGACAATCAGCGTTGTGGTGACGATGCGCACCCGTTCGTCATCGTCGGGTGGTGTGTCGGGGGCGGAGGCATGCCGCGCTTGCCGGTTGTCTGGTTCGACGAAGAAGAGCATGGCATTGCCATCGGCGGAGCCGGCGGTGATTGGCAAGCGTCCGCCGGTTGTGGAGTTTGGCCCGCCCCCCTGCGAGTAGCTGGCGACAAAGAGGGCCTCGCCGGCCCAGCGCAGCAGCACGTGGCCATCGAGGTGCGGCACAGGGCGTGCCTCGGTGATCAGCGTGGTGGGGTCGAGGTGGTGCAACGCCAGGGGCGCGAGTGGGCCGCGGGGGCCGCAGGGGTAGATCTGTACGGCTTCGGGCTTCGGCCCGCGCGTCTCGACCCGCGCCGCTACGGCCACGGGGTCGCGCGCGGCGCCTTCCAGCGCCTGGGGCAGCACGTCCACGAAGAAGGGTCCCTCCAGCCCCGGCGGGGTGGCATCGTTCCAGGCCAGGCGGGCCAGGGCGCGCTGCCCCGGCGCTGGCGGGGGAGGCGGGGCAACGAAGGCCGCCCGCTGCACCCGCACCCTGTCCCGGATCTGGCTGATGAGCAGGAGTTCATCACCGGCTTCAGCGCCGAAGAGGTGAAAGCCCTCGCGCTGGTCAGCTTCGGAGACCTTGCCCTGGGCGATCAGCCCGCCGGGCATGCCGTCTTCGCCCCGGGGCTTCAGCACGTAGAGCCAGTGGGCCGCATCGGGACGCCGGGCCGAGCCGCTCATCGCCCGGGCCAGCGCCTCCCCCACGTCGAGGTACGCTTCCCGGGCCTGGTCGAGCGCGATGCCCACGCCCGGGCGGTAGCGTTCCGCGGGCAGATCGACGAAGACCGGCAGGGGCAACGGCAGGGCCAGCGGTCCCTCCATCGGCCGCTGATCCCAGGGGTCGTCGGCGGGCAAGAGGGGAAAATTGGCCCGCAGCGTGTCGAAGATTGTGCGCCAGGGTGGCAGTTCGCTGATCTGGGTAGTGGCCATCAGGCTGGCGTCAATCGGCAGCGCCACCTCGGGCAGCACCGCCCTGACCGCCGTCGCGCCTGCCGGCGCCTGCGCGCTCGCCTGCCAGCGCCGCTGGCGCCGCCGCTGGACAAGTGTGGTATCCTCCAGATAGCCGTCGTTGATGTTGAGCGCGTAATGGCCCCACTCGTGGATCAGCGCCCGATACCCCTCCGGTGTATCCCAGGTTGAAAGGAGCCCCGGGTCCTTCTGCCAGATGCCGCGCCCGACCCGGATGCTCTTGAACTTACGGTCTTCGTGCAAGCCGTTGTTCCAGGCGCGGGGATGCACCCGGTTCGAGGCCAGCACCTGGAAGTCGGCGCCACCGAGCAGGGCCGGCCCGCCGATCACGACCTGACCGAAGGCCATGTAGCCGTTGGTCGC
Organism: Chloroflexaceae bacterium; assembly: GCA_046719255.1. Classification (GTDB taxonomy): domain Bacteria; phylum Chloroflexota; class Chloroflexia; order Chloroflexales; family Chloroflexaceae; genus JACAEO01. Next base: position 1,281 of record JBDNDG010000490.1, on the reverse strand, counting down.
ATCGTAGAGAAAATCTGAGGCCCGTTGCATAGCGACGCGGATCTGCTGGTACGTCGCCGCCGACGGTTGCCATTCGAGGGCCACAACCACGTTAAATAGATACAGCACCGATCGGAACAGCGGCTCGCCGTTGATCGCCGTCAGCGCGCGGGCGCGCTCGTCGGGCGCATAGGCCAGCCACTTCTCGCGGAAAGGTACGGTGCCGGGAAGCGCGCCCTGCTGGTCGAGGACAGCGGGATCAGCCTGGAAGAAAGCCGCTTGCTGGGCGGCGGTGCGTTCCATGTTCGGGTCGTGCAGATAGGTTAATCTAACCGCCTTGCAGCGCGCTGCCGCTTCGCCGTGGCTGGCCGCGTCGAACTGAAACGGCAGGTCCAGGAGATAGCGCTCGTTGTCCATGTCGATACCTTTCCTCAGGGGCGTATCCGCCAGGTTCCGTATCACCCCGAACGCAGCGCAGGGTTCTGGCCGAGATGCTTCCCCTTCGACTGCGCTCAGGGTGGTGGCTACGCTTAGCATGACGTGCCGGATGACCAGGGCGCAGCCCTCTCAAACCCTCCCCTCCGGGAGGGGCGTGGGGAAACCCGGTTTCCCCATATATTCACATCAGCCGTCCATACGGCTGCGCCGCACAACGCCAGCATGAACATACCTATCCTTGGGAGGGCGTAGCACTCCCAAACCCTCCCGTACGCGAGCTATTTTCACGAGTGTGCCATGTCTGGTCCAACGTCCCTGACCATTGTTCGCTGCGCTGTCTTTGAACACTTCGACCGGGCCATGCTTCACGTGGTACTCGGCCTCGATGCCACCGAGGTAGACGCGGTTCTGTCACTGGCAGAGGTTGAACGTCGTGGCCCCGACCTTTTCGCGCTTCAGCCGCAGGCGCGGCGCGAGTTGCTGGCGCGCCTGCGGGCCGAGGCGGCGCCTGAGGAGCGGGTGTTGCACCGGCGGGCCTTCGATCACCTGATCAGCCGCCTGGCCGGCGCGGACGCCGGGGCCGCCTGGCTCGCCGCGGCCTGTCTGCATCACCTGGAGGCCCTGCGTGACCTGAACCTCGACTACATGCGCTGGCACGAAATGAGCGCCATGATCGCCCGGGTGCGGGCGCTGGCCCTCGACCTGCAACCCGACCTGGCGGACCGGCTGGAGCTGCTGGAGGCGTACCACGCCTTCCGCCAGCAGGCCTATGGGCAGAGCGAGCACATCCTCGAGCGCCTCCTGGGCCGCGCCGATCTGCCGGCGCGGCTGCGCGGCGAAGCGCTGATAACCCGCGGCCGTTCT
>JBDNDG010000049.1:0-16751 GCA_046719255.1 Chloroflexaceae bacterium | reverse complement strand
GGCCGTCTCTACGGCACCCCATGGCGCGAACGTCGTTACGGGCGCCCGGGTGGCGCGCGACCGTCGCCGGCAGGGTCACGGTCGCGCGGGTTGCGCGCAAAACATAACATCACACCCGTTTCCCCATATGTTCACGTTCGTGCGCTCGAGTCGTGCTATACTCCCCATGATTGCCCCGATGAAAGGAGTATCTGTGCGCCCAGGACGCCTATCGCTTGCCGTGATCCTCGCGCTGCTCTTGCTGGTCGCCTGTGGGGGTCAACCCGGCGTGCCTTCTGGCGCGACCTCTGCTGATAATCAGCCCTTCGAGCAGCGCTACCGCTCGATGAGCTTTGAGCAGATCGTCGAAGCCGCCCGCGGCCAGACTGTGAACTGGTTCATGTGGGGCGGATCCGACGCGATCAATGCCTACATCAACGGCTATGTGGCCGGTACGCTCAAGGAACGCTATGATATTACGCTCAGGCAGGTGCCGGTTACCGATATCGTCGAGACGATCAACAAGGTGCTGGCCGAGAAACAGGCCGGTAAGGATCGCGATGGCTCGGTGGATCTGATCTGGATCAATGGCGAGAACTTCCGTACCCTGAAGGAAGCCGGCGCGGTGTTCCGCAACTGGGCCGACCTGCTGCCGAGCAATCAGTTTGTAGATTGGGAGAATCCGGCGATTGCCTACGACTTCGGTTTTCCAGTCGAGTACGATGAGTCACCCTGGGGGTCGGCCCAGTTTGTGATGGAGTACGACAGCGCCCGCGTGCCCGAACCGCCCCGTACCATCGAGGCGCTGCTGGAGTGGGCCTGCGCCAATCCCGGCAAGTTTACCTACCCCGCGCCGCCCGATTTCACCGGCAGCGTTTTTGTGCGCCACGTCTTCTATGCCGCCGCCGGCGATTATACGCAACTCCTTGGCCCCTTCGATGAGACGCTCTACGCCCCCATCGCCGAAAAGACCTGGCAGATGCTCAATACGCTGGAGCCGTGCCTGTGGCGCAGTGGTGAAACCTATCCCCAGACCAGTACCGCGCTCTACGACCTGTTCTCTCGCGGCGAGGTCTGGATCGCGATGAACTACAGCCCGACCCACGCGGCAAACCAGATTGCCCGGGGGGTGTACCCCGCCACTGCCCGTACCTGGGTCTTCGATAGCGGCACCATCGCCAATACGAATTACGTGACCATCCCGTACAATTCGCCAAATAAGGCCGCAGCCATGGTGGTGGCGAATTTCCTGCTCTCGCCAGAGGCGCAGTATGAAGCTGCCAAGCCCGACGTGGTGGGCTGGAGCACGCCCCTCTCCTTCGCCAAACTACCCCGGGAGTGGGTCGAGAAGTTCTACGCCCTACCCCGCCCTGAGGCGGTGCTGCCCGCCGATGAACTTGCTGCGCGGCAGCTCTCCGAGTTGCAGGCACCCTGGCTGACGCGCATCGAGGAGGACTGGATCGCCAATGTTCTGGAGCGCTGACCCGGAGCGACCCCGGATCTGGCTGATGCTCGCCCCGATGCTGGCGGTGGTGATCTTGCTCTTCGGTGGCGGTTTGTTCTTCGCGCTGATCCAGTCGTTTGGGTATCTGCCGCTGATCGGCCAGACCGGTGTCAGTCTCGGGGCCTATGCCACAGTCCTGCGGCAACCTTCGTTTCTTGCCTCACTGGGGCTGACGCTGTATATTGCCGCTGCCTCGACGGTCGTCGCCACAACGCTGGCGGTGGCGGTAGCCCTGGCCATCCGCGCCACCACGCGGGGCCGTCAGGCGCTGAGTTTCATTTTCCAGTTCAACTTGCCCATTCCCCATCTGGTCGGGGCGATAGCCGTCGCCGACCTGCTGAGCCAGAGTGGCCTGCTTGCCCGGATCGCGGCCGCCTTCGGGCTGATTGACGATCCAGGCCAGTTCCCCGTACTGGTCTTCGACCGCTGGGGCACGGGGATCATTGCCGAGTATGTCTGGAAAGAGACCGCCTTTATCGGCGTGACGGTGCTGGCTGTGCTCCATGCTATCGGACCGGAGTATGAGGAACTGGCCCGCTCGCTGGGGGCCAACCGCTGGCAACGCTTTCGCCTGGTGCTGCTGCCGATGATGTTACCGGGGGTGCTGGCGGCCTCGGTGATCGCCTTCGCTTTTTCCTTCGGCGCTTTCGAGGTGCCCTATCTGCTCGGCGCCAGTTACCCGCAGACGCTGCCGGTGCTGGCCTACAAGCGCTACACGGCGGTGGATCTGGCCGCACGCGCCGAAGCGATGGCCCTGTGTGTGATCATCACCCTGGTTGCCAGCGCCGCAATTGTCGCCTATCTCCACGTGAGCCGGCGCTACCTGCGCCGCGAGGCAGACTGACGATGCCCGTCCGTGGTGCTTCTTCCAGACTCGCTCCGCGCCCGCCCCTGCTACGCTGGTGCATCCTGGCGGCGATGGTGGTCAGTATGCTCCTCCCCATGGTGCCACTGGTGCTCTGGTCGTTTGCCTTTCGCTGGAGCTTTCCCGACCTGCTGCCGGAACGCTGGAGCCTGCGGGCCTGGCGCTACCTGGCCGCCCCCGAGTCACAGGTGCTCCCCGCGCTGCGCGACAGCCTGTTGCTCGCCGGGGCCGTAACCCTGCTCGCTACACTGATCGGCGTCCCCGCCGGGCGCGCGCTGGGTATGTACCGCTTCCGGGGCCGCGCCCTGGTCGAGATGCTCATCCTGGCGCCCCTGATCGTCCCGGCGTTTGCCGTGTCCCTTGGCATCCAGATCGTGTTCATCCGCTACGGCCTGGCCGACACCTTTCTCGGGGTTACCCTGGTGCATCTCGTGCCTGCCACACCGTACATGGCCCTGGTGATGGCAAGCGTATTTGCCAATTTCGACCGGCAGTACGAAGATCTGGCGCGCACCCTGGGCGCGCGCCCGGCGCAGGTCTGGCGCCTGGTGACCCTGCCAGCGGTGCTGCCAGGGCTGGTGGTGGGCGCGCTGTTCGTCTTTCTGATCTCGTGGAGCCAGTACGCACTGACGTTGATCATCGGCGGTGGGCGGCTGGTGACGCTGCCAATGCTGCTCTTCGCCTTTGCCCGTAGCGGCGACAACGCTGTCACCGCTGCCCTTAGCCTGGTGTTCATTGCCCCGGCGGTGCTGCTCCTGGCAGTGATCGCGCGTTTCCTCGGCGCTGCCCCGGCTGTCGGCGGCGTCCGGGGTCTCTAGATCCACATACCCTTAAAGAAAGCGCCGCTCGCGGCACGGCCTCCTCCCGGCCTCCCCCGCTTCAGGGGCCGACAGGACATGTGGGCGCATGCGGGAGAGCGGGCAGAGGGATGCCCTGGCGGCCCTCACCCCCGTCCCCTCTCCCGCGCCCGGGAGAGGGGAGACCGGAGCCATGCGTTGGGGCATTCCAACGGGGCGCGTTACGGCAGGAGGCGAGCTTCGCACCGTCGTGGCGCACCCGGTTTTCTCGAATATGACCGCGCTACAACTCTCCAACCTCACCAAGACCTACCCTGGCGCGTCCGCTCCGGCGCTGCGCGATCTGTCGCTCGACGTGGCCCCGGGCGAGCTGGTTGCGTTGCTGGGCGCTTCGGGATGCGGCAAGAGCACCACGCTACGCCTGGTGGCCGGGCTGCTCATGCCCTGCCGCGGGGATGTGCGCTTCGATGGGCAGTCGGTACTGGCGATACCGCCTGAGCGCCGGGGTGTGGCCATGGTCTTTCAGAAGCCGCTGCTGCTGCCGCATATGAGCGTCGGCGAGAACGTGGGCTTCGGGCTGCGGGTGCGCGGCGAACGCCCGGCGCGCATCAGGCGCCGGGTAGACGAACTGCTCGAGCTGGTGCAGTTGCCGGGAATCGCCGCCCGTCGTCCGGGTCAGCTCTCGGGCGGGCAGGAGCAGCGGGTGGCCCTGGCGCGGGCGCTCATCGTCGAGCCGCGGGTACTCCTGCTCGATGAACCCTTCAGCCAGCTCGACCCCGGGTTGCGAGCCGAGATGCGCGAACTGGTCGCCGGCTTGCAGCGACGCCTGGGCATCACCACGCTCCTGGTGACCCACGACCAGGAAGAGGCCCTGCTCCTGGCCGACCGCATCGCGTTGCTCGACCAGGGGCGCCTGTTGCAGTACGACACCCCGCGGGGCCTCTACGAACGTCCGGCCAGTCTCGCCGTCGCGCGCTTCCTGGGCGGGCGCAACTTTATCCCCGGTCGCGTCGCAGGTCGGCGCTTCCTGAGCGACCTGGGCGCTTTTGAACTTGCGACGGAACCGCCAGTGCAGGGCGCGGCCACCCTGACCATTCGTCCTGAAGCGCTTGCGCTCGGCTGCGACGGCCCGGTCAACCGCCTGCGCGGTACGGTGACGGCGGCGCGCTACCTGGGCGCCCGGATGCGCTACCAGATCCAGGCCGGCCCGCTGGCTCTGGAGGCTCTGGCCGATGCCGCCGCGCCCTACCACCCCGGCAACCCGATCAGTCTGACCCTGCCGCCGGAACGGCTGTGGGTGGTGGCGCGGGACGAGTAGGAGAGGTTTGGGAGGGCGCAGCCCTCCGGGGAGCATGATGCCGGTGGGTCGCGGCGCAGCCGCACAGGCATTTGCTAGTTAACGAGGTCTGGCACCAATGCTCGCAGCCGATCTTCTGCCACGTGTCGAGAGCTACCTGCGCCGGCCAGAAGTGGCCGGGCACCCCGGGCTGGATCTAACCGGCGACTGGGCACTGCGTTTTCTGGCCCAGGGCGAGTACAACATCAACTACCTGCTGGAACGCGACACCGGGCCACCCCTGGTGGCGCGGATCAACACCGGATCGCAGATCGGCAAGCCAGGCGGCGCCCAGATTGCCTATGAGGCGGCGGCCCTGCGCCTGCTCGAACGGGTGGACGTGGCCCCCCGGTTGCACTACGTGGACGATAGCCTCGCGCTGCTACCCTACGGCGTGCTGGTGATGGCGTACCTGCCCGGCGGGCCCCTACGCTACGATAATGCCGCACACCTCGCCGCCGCAGCGCGCACCCTCGCCCGCCTGCACCAGACACCCGCGCCCCACGGTACCTTTATCGTCCGCCAGGCCCTGGTTGACGATCTCGAAGAGGCCCGCGGCTGGCTGGCGCCCTATCTGGACTGCCGGCGCGCGCCGGCAGCGGTGCGCGATGGTCTGGCGCGCCTGCTCGAACGCGCCGCAGACGACGCCGCGCGCCACGCTCATCGCTTCCCCACGCCCTTCGCCCTCGTCCACACTGACGTACAGGCGCACAACTTTGTGGTCGAAGAGCTGCCCGATGGCCCGCGCTGCCGGCTGGTGGACTGGGAGCGCCCGCTCCTCGACGACCCCACCTACGACCTGGCCCACTTTACCATTCCCACCACTACCCGCTGGAAGACCGGGCTGACTCTCAGCCCGGCGCAGATTGATGACTTTCTGGCCGCCTACGCTTCCGCTCGTCCGGATCTCGACCCGCTGGACCTGCGCGAGCGACTGGCTATCCGCCGCCCCTTTATTCTGCTGCGCGCCGTGAGCTGGTGCGCTGGCGCCTGGGTAGACTACACCGGCCCCGGACGGGCGATCCAGCACGTGGATACACTGGCGCGGATCGAGGAGTATCTCCAACCCGGGGAACTGGCAAGGTTGTTTCCGGGGTGGGTCGAGGGAGCGTAGGCGCCGGGGCACGGCGTTGCGCTCCCCAACCCTCCCTTCAGGGAGGGCGGCGGGGAATTTCCCCGATGTTTAAAGCAGCGGAGCGACGGTGGTGACCCGCTCCCAGGCGGCGTAGAGCACCTGGTAGAAGCGCTCGCGGTCGCGGATGCGCTCGGGCATGGCGATCTCCGCGCCCTCACCCGGGGCGCCGAGGACAAGGTGCCCCGTTTCGAGGTCGGCGACGGTGGAGCGCAGCCAGACGCGCTCGTTGGAGAAGAGTTCGGGATGCGAGAGGAACACTGCCGGCAGCAGGTCCCAGAGGTAATCGGCTGGTACGCGGCCCTGATTGGCGCCGCGGTGCACAAAGTCGGCCAGTGCAGCGTAGATCTGCGGGTCAAAGGCCGCCAGCGGCGCCAGTTCGGCGGCGTCGAAGGGCGCATCGAGGCACACCTGGGCATGCATCAGCGTCACCGGGCAGGGGGCATTGAGGGTCATCCAGGCGCCCTCGGGGTCAGCCGAGAGGTTGAGTTCGCGCACGGTGCTCCAGAACGGGCCGGGGAGCGGGCGCAGGTAGCCGCCCATACAGGCCACCTGGCGCAGATTGGCGTAGAACGCCGGGTCAAGGGCCGCCGCCCCACGCAGATTACCGTGGGGTCCCAGCACCAGCAGGCTGATCTCACCGGGCCGCTCGGCGGCCATCGTGGCCAGAAAGTGGGCCGCCTCGGTCGGCGGCGCGCCCCGCCGTTCCGCACCGCGCAGCAGCGGCAGATCGGCGCGTCCCACGGCGCGTAGCAGCCGTTGCGTCGCCGCGTACACCTGGTCAATGCTTCCGTTGCCAAAGGTGGTGGTGACGCCGAGTAGTTCCACGTCCGGCCGCCCGAGCAGGTAGAGCAGAGTCTGCCCGTCGTCCACTGGCATGCCCGGCAGGGGCATGGTGTTGTCGCAGTCGCAGATGACCTGTACGTTCATGGCATTCTTATGTACGTAGAGGGAAAAGAGGGCTACGCCCTCCCAGGAGAATCTCTCCTGTGACCGTGGGGAAACCAGGCTTCCCCACGCCCCTGCCAGTGGGACGGCACGCCCTTCCAGGAAACAATCTGGCTTCATCGTGCCAGAGGATGGGGACCAGGCTTCCCCATGGCCCCGCCCACGGCGGGCCACGCTACTCGTTGCGGAGCGCCCGGATCGGGTCGAGGCGCGCCGCGCGCATCGCGGGGAAGAGGCCGAAGAACAGCCCGACGCCCGCTGAGATCGAGGTAGCCAGGAGCATCGAGAAGAGCGAGACCGTGGCGCGCAATCCGCCGTTGGGCGAAAGGCTGGCCAGAAAGACATTGCCGAGGAGCGACAGCAGGTAACCCAGCCCGATGCCGAGCAATCCACCGAAGAGACAGAGCACAATGGCCTCGATCAGAAACTGGAGCAGAATATCGCGCCGTTTGGCGCCCACCGCCTTGCGTAACCCGATCTCGCGAGTTCTCTGGGTTACTGAGACCAGCATAATGTTCATAATGCCGATGCCGCCCACCAGCAGCGAGATGCCGCCAATAGTACCCAGAAACGCGCTGAAGCCCACGGTCACCGCGCGGAACTGGTTGGCAAGCTGGGCGGGATTGGTAATTGAGAAATCGTTGGGCTGGTAGGTCAGGCGATGCTCCTCACGCAGCACCGCGGTTACCTGACGGATGGCCTCATCCACGTTCAGCAGGTCGCGGGCCTTGACCGTCATCGTTGACACGTCCACCCGCTCGGTCACATCGTTGCGAAAGAGCCGGCTACGCGCCGTGCTGTAGGGGATATAGATCTGCTCGCGCGGGTCGCCGAAGCGCCCGACGGCGCCCGCGGCCTGGCTCTGTCTGGTCGTGGCGACGCCGACAACCGCGAACTGCACGCCGTTAACGGTGATGCGCCGGCCCACGGCGCCCTCGATGCCGCCGAAGAGCGTTTCGGCCACAAACTGGCCGATGACCGCTACGCGCGCGGCGGTATGCTCTTCCTGAGCGTCGAACCAGCGCCCGTCACCCAGTTCCTGGGCCCCCACGGCAAAGTAGGTGGGCGTCACACCTTTGATGCCGAAGAGGTAACGTTCGCCACCGGCGCTGATCACCCCGCTACGGCTCAGTTCCACCACGACGAACTCCACCGCCGGCGCGCGCCCCGGTTGCATAATTGCCTCGGCATCGGCGGCGGTCAGCCGGGGTTGCAACGGCTCCTCGGGATCGGGGCTGTCAACCTGTGGATTGATATAAAATGTGCCCAATCCGAGGCGCTCAAACTCGGTGTCAATCCAGCGGGAGTAGCCATCGCCAATGGCCAGCATCCCTACCACCGCGCCCACGCCGATAATAATGCCCAGCATGGTGAGCAGTGAGCGCAGCTTATGGCTGGTCATGGCCTCCCAGGCCACGCGAAAGGCTTCAGTGAGGGACATCGGATCGTCCTGTTGCGCGAATGGCTCCCGTGCGCGGGAGGGTGCGGGCCTCCCAGGAAAACTACCTTCATACGGGGTGACGCGGACCCCGACCTACTCTGTCCGCAGGGCCTCGATCGGGTTAAGCCGCGAAGCCTGGAACGCCGGAAAGAAGCCGAAGGCGATTCCTACGGCGGCGGCGATACCGGTGGCGAGCAGGATGTTCTCCAGCCGCACCGCGGCGACGGCGCCCTCCGCCTCAAACACGTTCACCAGAATAAACGTGCCGAGCAGCGAAAGCCCGAACCCCAGGGCGATCCCCACCGCGCCGCCGATCAGGCAGAGGGTGATGGCCTCGATCAGGAACTGGAGCAGGATATCACGGCGCTTTGCGCCCACGGCCTTGCGCAGCCCGATCTCCCTGGTACGTTCGGTAATACTCACCAGCATAATATTCATGATACCGATGCCACCCACCAGCAGCGAGATCCCTGCGACGATGCCCAGGAAGGCGTTGAAGCCGCCCACCACCACGTTAAGCTGGGCAGCGATCTGCTCCGGGTTGATGATCGTGAAATCGTTATCCTGGTAGGTGAGCCGGTGCTGATCACGCAGGACCAGGGTTACCTGGCGGATGGCCTCGTCAATCTCGGCCACGCTGCGCGCCCGCACGGTCATTATAAAGACGTTGACCCGGTCGTTCACCTGGTTACGGTAGAGGCGGGTAATACCGGTCGTATAGGGAACGAAGATGGCCTCAGCCGGGTCGGCGCCAACGGAGACCGACCCCGGCTCGGTGGCAAGGACGCCAATGACCTCAAAGCCAACCCCATTGAGGGCCAGGCGTTGTCCGACGCCGCTGGTCGTGTCGCCGTAGAGCTGTTCGGCCACGAGCCTGCCGATCACCGCGACCCTGGCGCGTTCGCGATCTTCGTCGGCGGTGAAGAGGCGCCCACCGGCAAGGTCCTGAGGGGTGACTTCGAACCAGGAAGGGCTCACCGCGCGCACGCTGTAGCTGCCCCGTTGCCGGCCCGTGCTGGCCTGGGCCTCGCCGCTGAACTCGATGGCGACCTGTGCCACCGCTGGCGCCCGCCCCGGGGCCATAATGGCCTCGGCATCGGCGGCGCTCAGGCGCGCGGCCGTGATCGCATCTACCCGGTTACTGTCAACAAAGGGCGCAACGTAGAAGTTGCCCGCCCCGAGCTGGGCGAACTGGTCGTTCAGGAACTGCTGAAAGCCGTTGCCCAGGGCCAGCATGCCGATGACGGCGCCAACGCCGATGACGATGCCCAGCATCGTCAGCGCCGAACGGAGCTTGTTGTTGGCCAGCGCCCGCAGAGCAACGCGGAAGGATTCGAGCAGGTACATCGTAGCCTCTCAACCCGCTGGCGCAGGTTCCACGGCGCGGACCGCTTCGGCGATGATACGCTCAGGTACCGGCTCATCACCGGCGATCAGGCCGTCGCGCATGCTGATGATCCGCTCGGCGTGGTGGGCGACATCGTGCTCGTGGGTGACGATGATCACCGTAATGCCCTGTTCGCGGTTGAGCTTCTGAAAGATGCCCATAATCTCCTCGCCGGTGCGGGTGTCGAGCGCGCCGGTTGGCTCATCGGCCATAATGATGCGCGGCTCGTTCACCAGCGCGCGGGCGATGGCGACACGCTGCTGCTGCCCGCCCGACAGTTCATTGGGCTTGTGATGCATGCGATCCTGCATCCCCACCGCAGTCAGCGCCGCCCGCGCCCGCGCGTGGCGGCTACCGCCCTTGCTGCCGTAGAGCATAGGCAACTCGACGTTCCGCAGGGCCGTCGTTCGTGGCAACAGCATATACTGCTGAAAGACAAAGCCGATCTTCTGGTTTCGGATCTCGGCTAGCTGGTTGTCGTTCAGCTCGGCGACATTGATGCCGTCGAGGTAGTACTCGCCGCCGGTGGGCTGGTCCAGGCAGCCAATGATGTTCATCAGAGTGGATTTGCCGCTGCCCGATGGCCCCATAATCGCCACAAACTCGCCCTCGCGGATGGTCAGAGTAATGCCTCGCAGGGCGTGAACTTCTACGTCGCCCATACGGTAGACCCTGGTCAGGTCCTTTACGACGATCAAATCCGACATGCGCGATCCCTCTGGTCGTTAAATAGCTGATGTGACAATAGGCCTGACAATAGGCCGCGTGCGGGAGGGTTTGGGAGGGCGAATCCCTCCCAGGAAGAATGAATATGTTCATTCTGGCGTTGTGCGCCCCGCGCATAGCGCCTAACGTGAACGTATGGGGAACCAGGGTTTCCGTATGCCCCTGCCCACGGGGCGAGCGCGGCCCTCCCAGAAACAACCCGCCAGCGGGGCGGGGGATGGGGAAACCCGGGTTCCCCATTGTCCCTATCAGCGGTTCGGTCGCCCGGTTGGCACAAACGTACTGACGACATCCTGCACCAGCACCTCATCGCCGGCTTTGAGGCCGCTGAGGATCTCAATGAACTCACTGTTGCTCAGGCCGACCTCTACCTCGCGTCGAGTGCCGGGAGGCGGTGCCGTCTGACCAGGGGGGGCCGGCTGGGGGCGCAGGGTGGGGTCGGGCACGTAAACATAGCTGCGCCCGCCTTCGACCCGCAGCGCCCGCCGCGGCACCAGCAGCGCGTTGTCTTTCTCAGCGGTGATGATCTCCACCACTGCGGTCATCCCCGGCCGCACGTCGGGATTGCCGCCGTCGAGTGTCACCGTCACCGTATAGCTGGTGGTGCCGGTCTCGCTGCGCGTCGCCTGGGGGGCGATGGTCGACACCTGCCCGCCGATTGTCTGGCCGGGCAGGGCATCGAGGCTGATCTCGGCCCGCTGGCCGATCTCCACCTGCGCGATGTCGAGTTCATCAACCGGCACATCTACATGATAGCTGCTCACATCTACCAGGGTGATAAAGGCGGTGGCGCTGGCCGGTTCGCCCACCCGCATGCCCACCCGGCCCACGCTGGCGGCAAAGGGCGCCCGGAGCGTGCCCAGCTCCAGGTTGCGCTGGGCCTGGCGCAGGGCAACCTCGGCGCGCACGACCGCGGCCTCGCGGGCGGTCAGGGCGCTGATGGAGGGATCAGCCAGCAGGCGGTCGAGCGCAGACTGGGCAATGGCAACGTTGGCCTGCTGGGCGGCCAGGCTGCTGGCGCGGTTAGCGCCAGTAAGCTGGTCGAGGCGCGCCTGGGCCCGCTGCACTTCGGCGCGGGCACTGGCAAGCTCTTCGGGCCTCGCGCCAGCGAGGAGCTTATCGCGCGCATCAAGGGCGCTGGTCAGGTCGGCCTCGCGAGCGGCGAGCACGCTGATCTCGTCGGCGCGGGCCTGTTCGTAGGCGATCCGCGCGGCCTCCAGCGCCGCCTCGGCGTCGGCAACCGCTCGCAGGGCGGCGGTCTCGCGATCGACGCGCTCGCGGGGCAGTTCGCCGGGGAGTTTTTCGAGCTGGCGATTCTCCCAGTAGATGCGGCTGTACTCGTCTTGAACGTTGCGTAGCGCGTTCGCGCGGGTCTCAAGATCGATCCGCGCGCGCTCCTTGGCCGCCGCAAGGCTCACGCGGGCCTGTTCCAGCGCCGTCTGGGCGCTCTGAACGCGCTGGTTGGCGCTGCTCACCTCATCGGTGGCAGGGCCGGCCTCGAGGCGCGCCAGGCGGGCGCGGGCGCTCTCCAGATCGGCGCGCGCGGCGTCAATGTCGGCCTGGGTAACGCTGCTCTGCGCTTGCGCTAACTGGCTGCGGGCCTGGGCGACACGGGCACGGGCCTCGGCAATCTCCTGCTCGCTCGCGCCATCCAGCAGGGCCTCCAGGTCGGCCTGCGCCTGCCGCAGATCGGCCTGGGCACGCTCCACCTGCAACTGGAGATCGACGAGATCCACCCGTGCCAGGGGTTGGCCCTGTTCTACCTGGTCTCCCGCCCGAACCAGTATCTCGCGGACGGTGCCGCTGGTCTCGAAGCGCACCTGGGCCTCGGCAGCCGGCTCCACGTTGCCCGTGGCGCTTACGCTGGCGGCGATGGGGCCGATGACCACCGCGGCGCGCTGCCAACCCTCCGGCAGGGTACCCGGCGCCGGGCCGCGCGGTTGCAATGCGAAGATCACTCCGACGGCAAGGGCCAGCGCCAGCGCGCTGCCACCGATGATCCACATAGCGCGCCGGCGGTTGCGCGTTCGCTTGCGGGGGCTTTCCCCGGATGTCATAGCTGTCAACTCCTGAGGTGATGGCATGTTTCGAAGGCGCGAAGATCACGCGGAATCGCAAGGATCATAGCGGTGCACCGCGCAGGTTCGTGAACGGGAGCACCCGGGAAGGCTGCGCCCTCCCGGCAACCCTCTCCCCTGCTAGGGGCGCGAGAGAACCTGCCGGATGGGCCGTACAGGGGCAGTATCGGCGATATGACGAGCATCCACATCGCCCGGTTGCACGATCGCGTTGCTGCGAGCCGCTGAGGCGTTATCCTTCTCTGGTACGATACCATATCCTTGCTCCTCTGAACGACGCACTGAACCAGGAGACAGGGAGGGCGTTCCGCTCCCCTCCCGGCCTTCCCCCGGCGGGGGAGGCGCCCACCTCTCCCCACGCCCCTGCCCATCGGGGTGCCGGGCGACCCCAACACTGTCTCGGCCCTGGCGCATACCCCTGGCACTGTGCCGGGCTGCGACAGAATAGCGTATAATGCACGAACGTATTCGCCCGCCGGCTGTGACTTGGAGCCTTGCGCATGTATCGCCAGCATACGTATTGCTCGTTCTGTGGACGTCCCTTCCAGGAAGGCCAGCGCTGGCCGCGGATCTGCGGTCATTGCGGCAGCACGACCTACCGCAACCCCCTCCCGGTTGCGCTGGTACTCCTGCCGGTTGATGATGGGTTGCTGGTGATCCGTCGCGCCGCGGCGCCCAGGCAGGGCCAGCTAGCTCTCCCCGGTGGTTTTGTGGAGATGCACGAAAGCTGGCAGCACGCCGCGGCGCGGGAGTTGCGCGAAGAGGCGGGCGTGATCGTGGCCCCTGAACTCATCACCGATTTTGGCGCTCGTTCGACGCCCGATGGCTACCTGCTGGTGTTTGGTCTCGGTCCTCAGGTCTACGAGGCGGACCTGGAGCCGTTCGTGCCCAACCGTGAGGCAGAGGCGCGCGTCATCATCACCGCGCCCACCGAACTGGCCTTTCCCCTGCATACTGAGATGGTGCACCAGTTTTTTGCCCGCCGGTCGTAAGCAGGGCCACGTGGCCCATCGGCCAGGTTGTTGAACACGGGGAAACGTAGTTCCCCCACCTGCGGTGAGCCTGCCGATACTCGTTTCCCACTCGTTGGCGCAGTAGCGGCGTGTTGCCGCATCAGGAAGCCCATCCCAGAGCAGATGAAACCCTTTGAGTGGCCTCGCCCTCCCCGGAACTTCAATCGGGCGTTGCGCGGCGCAGCCGCATGTCTAGCGGGCGTTATCCGTCATCGTGTTGTCAGAGTAGTGTGGCGATGATCGTGCTCAAGACAACCAGGGTGATGATCAGCAATACGAGAGCCACGCTGAGGATCGCTGCGCCCTGGATGGCGCGCTGACGCCGGGTGAAGCGCATCGGGCGGGTCCTCTCGCGGGGTGGCGCGTGGGTCGTTGTGTACCTGGCACGACTGAGGCGGATCGCGCGACCCACATCGGCCAGACCGACGCGCCGGTCGGCCCGCAACGGCGCCTGCGCCTCGTCGAGAATGACGCGCAGATAGGCGGGGAGCCGGTCAAGGTCCAGGAGTTCTGTCAGAACGATACTCAGAGCGTAGACATCAGCCGACTCGTCGAGTGGTTCTCCCGCGAGCTGTTCGGGTGGAGCATACCCCGGCACACCCGCGCCCCGCAGCTCCGGCAGTCTGGCCCCGATTGGCCGCGCCAGGCCCAGATCGATCACTTTCACCTGGTTCTTGTCCTGCACAATGATATTGCCCGGATGCAGATCCGCGTGGATCAGACCGGCGCGGTGGATAGCGGCAACCGCCTCGACCAGTCCGGCCGCGACCTCCAGCCCTGTCGCGAGGGGTGGCCGGTCGCCAGCAAGGACCTGCGCCAGCGTAGGGCCGTCGAAGCAGGTTTCGACCAGATACCAGCCGAAGCTGTCGTAATCGAGCCAGATCAGGGAGGGAAAGGGACCGTTGAGGCGGGCAAGGGCACAGGCCTCGCGGATGAAGGCGTCGCGGGCTACGACCGGCGATAGCCCCCGCGGGGTAGGCGCCAGGCACTTGACGATGCAGGAGGTATCGTCGAGCGCATCGTAGGCCTTGTAGACTGCGCTCATCGCAGTGCGCGCCAGCCGTCGCTGCAGAAGGAAACGTTCGCCCAGAAGCGTGCCAGGGGGCAGGCTGTCGGCGCGGGGATGGCCGCGCAATGGCGTTGTGCGATAGGGGTCCATATCCTTCTATCCCCTGATGCGAACATAGCCCGCGCGCGGGAGGGTTTGGGAGGGCTTCGCTCTCCCGGGAACAATGCATATGTTCATTCTGGCGTTGTGCGCCCCGCGCATGGCGCCTAACGTGAACAGATGGGGAAACCGGGTTTCCCCACGCCCCTGCCGGTGGGGGCGGCAAGCCCTCCCCACGGGGAGGGCTCGGAAGGGTGCAGCCCTCTCAAGAACAACCGCATTCACACCGCTGGCGCGTGGTCAGACGGCTCGAGCGCCTAGCGTGAAACGACCAGCAGCCGCGTGTCCGATGTCATCAATGTGGCCTGGCGTGAGGCGATGAGGGCGCGCAGGGTCCGAAAGCTGGCCACCTGGCGCATACGCAGCATGCGCCCCTCACAGATCACCTGGATTGTGCCGTAGTTGAGCAAACGCGCCAGGAGGCCGTGCTGGTACCTGGGCGCCGCGCCCCACAGCGGCACGCTGTATTCGTCCATCGCCAGTATTCCATAGCGCATGACCAGCAGCGCTCCGCGCACAATCACCGCTTCAGTGTGGTAGCGGATCAGCACCCTGCCCGCCATGAAGAGCGGCACAAGGGCGCTCAGGCCAATCAGGAGGTTGCCGAGGATAATTGTCACCGTCAGCAAGCCGATCAGTACCCCCGCGTAGAGCCCCACTTCGGCCAGCACCCAGGGCAGAAAGCGACGAAACACTATCTCCGTATCCCGCTGTCGTCGAACTCTGCGCAGCATGGCCGCACCTCCTCTCTGCGCGACCCCGGCCGCCCGCCCGATGATCGCATCCTACCTCCTGATGTGAGAATTCGGGGAAACCGGGTTTCCCCATACCCCTCCCTGAGGGGAGGGTTCGGGAGGGCGTAGCCCTCCCAGGAACAATGCTTGTCATTCTGGCGTGTCGTGGACACCACCCCTGCAGGTGTCTATGAATTATCGGCGCGAGTCTTACAGTTGGCGGCCGGGTAGTTCCCGTGAAACCAGGCCGTGCGCGGGAGGGCTCAGGGCGTTCTCGCCCCCTCCCAGCCTCTCCCCCAGCGGGGGAAGGCGCCCGCTTCCCTCCCCCGGTGGAGGAGGATGTGCCACCCCACAGGCAAGGGTTGGGGAAACCCGGTTTCCCCATTCGCACACGAGAAGCCCATGCGGCGCAGCCGCATCCTGACACGATGAAAATGGATGTATTCCCGGGAGGGCGCAGCCCTCCCAAACCCTCCCGGCGGAGGAGGACGCGCCACCCCACAGGCAGGGGATTGGGGAAATCCAGCTTTTCCTCTTTACATATCCGCCCGGATGGTACAATAGACCATCAAAGTATTCGCCTGCGTGAGGAGTCTCCATGGATCGCCCCCTCCGCGATGAGCTTGTTGCGCTGACCACGGATCTGGTGCGCTTCGAGTCGACTGCCGACCGGCCCGATCAGCTCGTGGCCTGCATGGACTATGTGGCCGCCTATCTGGCGACGATCCCTGGCCTCGTCGTTGAACGAAGCGTGTCTGGCGGCAAGCCGGCCATCGTTGCAACCCTGCACGAGACGCGCACCCCTGCGCTGATGTTGAATGGTCACCTGGACGTGGTTGTGGGCCGGCCGGAGCAGTTCGCTCCGCAGGTGCGCGACGGACGGATCTATGGCCGGGGCGCCCAGGATATGAAGGGCAGTTGCGCGGTGATGCTGCGCCTGCTACGCGACCTGGCGGCGCTTTCCGAGCGGCCCGATGTGGGATTCCAGTTCGTCAGCGATGAGGAGATCGGCGGCGCTGCGGGCACGGGCCGCCTCCTCGCCGAAGGGTGGCACTGCGCGCTGATGCTCTGCCTTGAGCCGACTGACCTGGGGATTCTCTACGCACACAAGGGCTGCATGTGGGTCGAACTGGCGCTCCCCGGTCGCCCGGCTCACGGCTCGCACCCCTGGGAGGGCCACAATCCCATCGGCGACCTCGTGCGTGGCCTGCTGGCGGTTGAGGCGCGCTATCCTCCACCCGCCAGCCCCGATGAGTGGCGCACCAGCGTCACCCCGACTGCGCTCCGGGCGGGCGCCGGGTCGCGCAATCAGGTGCCTGCCTCCGCCTCGGTCACGTTCGATATTCGCTACACTGCCGATGAGACGCCCGAAGCGGTGCTCGCCACGCTAACGGGGTGTTTTCCTTCCGCAACGCCAGTCGTGATCGAGACCGGCGCGGCGCTGTACACCGACCCCGAGCATCCCGCGGTGGCGCGGCTGGCAAGCCTGCTCGAACGGCGCCTGGGGCGCCCGCCGCGGCTTTTTCGTGAGCACTACGCCACCGACGCGCGCTACTACACCAGCGCGGGTATTCCCGCGGTCTGTGTCGGGCCGGTCGGCGCGGGCCTTCATTCGGATGAAGAGTGGGTAAGCATCGAGAGTC
>JBDNDG010000489.1:0-3079 GCA_046719255.1 Chloroflexaceae bacterium | reverse complement strand
CGCCCAGCCGCCGCGCTCGCGGGTCGGCAAACATAACCAGGACGCCCAGGCCATAGGCGAACGGTAGAAAATCCACCGCACGCACCAGGTTACGCACGGCCGAGGCGCTAAAGTCGATCGGCCGACCACCCTCGCGCAGCACCCGCAGTCCGATCAGCCGTTTGCCGGGCGTCTGCCCCGACCAGAGCAGTTCAAAGAACAGGTAGTAACCCCAGACCATGACAAAGGCCAGAATGGCCCAGACGGCGAACACAACCGTGTCAGCCCTGGCAAACACATCGTTCAGTGTGTCCAGGAAGAGGGCAATGACACTCAGGACGATCTGTAACAGCAGGATCAGCAGCGTGTCAACCGTTGCCGCCAGACAACGCGAAGCGGCCCCGGCCACCGTGTAGCTGATGGGCACCACCTCGGGGGTTTCGACGTAGTAGCAACGGTCGTCCATACCAGGCGGCTCAGGCGGCTACAGCGCTTGAGGCTGCTCGGCGTCATCGGGAGGGGTGGAGATCATCTCGGGATCGTGGGTCGCCTCGAGATGGGCCATATCGTTGACGACGAGCGTCTCCCAACCCCGAGCGCCGATGCGAACCACGCTGATTGAGGTATTGCCGATGTGCGGAAAGTGCTGGAACTCATAGCCGTCGAGGCTGGCCGCGTGCGACAGCAGGGCGCGGATGCAGCCGCCGTGGGTCACGACGCCGATGGTCGCCCCGGGATGCTCGGCAATGATCGATTCAACGGCGGTTACGACGCGCTGGCGCATGGCGCGGATCGACTCGCCCCCGCCGCGGGGGAGATCTTCGCCGGCGGCCACGCGGGCGAAGTCATCGGGGTAGAGGGCCTGCAACTCGGCGTTAGTATGGCCGCTCCACGTGCCCAGATCGATCTCGCGCAGCCCGGAGGTGAGCCGCACCGGTGCGCCGAGGACCGCGCTCACCGCGTGGGCGGTTTGCGACGCCCGGGCCAGATCACTGCTGTAGAGGGCATCGAAACGCAGACCTTCGCGGGCCAGACGCTGCCCGAGCAACTGCGCCTGGCGCCAGCCGATGGCGTTGAGCGGCACATCGGTATGTCCCTGCCAGCGTCCGGTGAGGTTCCAGTCGGTTTCGCCGTGGCGGATCAGGTAGACAGTGGTTTGCATCGAGTGTTTTCCTGCTCGTGTGGCGCATCCGGCGCCCTGAGGCATACTTCAACAGTTCGTAGCAGCATTCTTCCGGAAGTGCTGCGCCCTTCGACACCCTCCCCGCCGGTGGGTGGTTTCCCGGGCGGGCGCGCCCCTTCACAGCCTCCCGGTACAGAGGGTGTGCCAACTCGCCGGGAGGGGTAAAGAACCCCGGGTTCCCCGTGTCTCGTCCCTAGGAATCATACCACAGGTCCGGCGCCGCCCCGGGGGCGGATGCAACGTCCTTGCGCGCACGCGGACCGTATGCCATACGTGTTCAGCGTTGGGGTAACCACGCAAGCCGGGGAGCGAGGGCGGGACGCCCTCGTCGGCGTTCGAGGGCAGGCTGCTCGCGCTTCCGGGAGCGGTGTGAAAACGTATCCTGGTCGCCCCGGTTTGACAGCTTCTTCCCAACGGGAGTACGATACAGCGTACCTACGGCGCGAAGGCTCGTCTCAGGGCCCGGAGCAGGCTATGGCTTCAGTTCTGGTGCTGTACAACGGACCGATCTACACGTTCACCGCTGAGGCGCCCACCGCGCAGGCGCTGGCCATCCGTGATGGGCGCATCTACGCGGTGGGTAGTGTTGGACGGGTGCAGGCAGCGGTGGCCGGTCTGCGCGGCGACTCGCTCAACCTCCAGGGCCGCGCGGTGGTGCCGGCGCTCACCGACGCGCATGTGCACATTACCTTGCAGGGCCTGGCCAGTATGGAAGTGCGTCTGGCCGGCGTCGCCAGCCTGGAGGAGGCTCTCGGCCTGATTGCCGACCGGGCCGCTATGCTGCCAGCGGGGGCCTGGCTGCGCGGCAGCGGCTGGGATCACGTGGCCTGGGGGCGCCGCTGGCCCACCCGGGCCGATCTCGACGCGGTTTGCCCCGCGCATCCCGCCGTGCTCCTCCGCAAAGACGGGCATTCGATCTGGGTCAACAGCATGGCCCTGCGGCTTGCCGGTATCAGCGCCGCGACCCCCGATCCTCCCGGGGGCATGATCCAGCGTGACCGCGACGGCGAGCCGACCGGTATTCTCATCGAGACCGCGATGGATCTGGTACGCAGGGTTGAACCCGAACTGACTGAAGCGGAGCGTCTCAATGCCCTGCGGCTGGCCATCCACGAGGCGCTCAGCTACGGCATTGCCTCGATCCACGTGCCCCCAACTCCCGACCACGCCACTGCTCCCGACACGCTACGCGATCTGCAGACCCTGCGCGCACGGGACGAGTTGCCCATACGCTGTCTACTCCACCTGGCCCAACCCCACCTGGAGTCGGCGATTGCCCTTGGCCTGCGCAGCGGCTTCGGCGATCGCTGGCTGCGCATCGGCGGACTCAAGCTCTTCGCCGACGGCTCGCTCGGCTCCGAGAGTGCCGAGATGCTTACCCACTACGAGGGCCGTCGTCATACCGGCATCGCCACTATCGAGCCGGAGACGCTCGAGGCGATCATTCGTCGCGCCAACGCCCACGGCATCGCCGTGGCGGTCCACGCCATTGGTGATGCCGCCAACCGGCGGGTGCTCGACGCACTCGAACGCGCCGCTGCCGACCGGCGTGCGCCTGGTAGCGCCGTGGCGCCGCTGTCTCTGCCCAACCGTATCGAGCACGTGCAGGTACTCCACCCCCGCGACGTGTCCCGCCTGGCCCAACTGGAGGTCATCGCTTCGATGCAGCCGATCCACGCCACCAGCGATATGGAGATGGCCGAGGCCCTGTGGGGCGCACGCTGCGCCCTGGCCTACGCCTGGCGCAGCGTGCGTGACAGCGGGGCAACCCTGGCCTTTGGCTCCGATGCGCCGGTAGAGACGATGAACCCCTGGATGGGCCTCCACGCCGCGGTGACCCGGCAACGCCCCAATGGCTACCCCGAGGGTGGCTGGTATCCCGAGCAGCGGCTGAGCGTCGCCGAGGCGCTGGAGAGA
>JBDNDG010000488.1:0-3093 GCA_046719255.1 Chloroflexaceae bacterium | reverse complement strand
CACCTGATATGGCGCGTCACTACTGGTAAGACGCACGGTGAAGCGCACCCGTGGGCGCGCCGGATCGTTGGTCCGTACCTCCACAACGCCACTGGAGGGCCACGCTCCCAACGGCGAGGTCCAGCGCACATGCACCGACACGCTCCCTACCATTCCCGGCGTCAAGGTTCCACCCGGCGCCACGGCCTGCAACCACGCTGCGCCCGGCGCCTGGGGCCGCAGTTCGATGGTTACCCCGTCGGCAAGTCCCAGGTCGCTGCTACAGCCGAGTGTTTGCACCTGGCGAAAGTGATACTGCACCCCGTAGCTTGCCGACTCAACCGCGGGGAGACGGCCCACCTGACGGTAGCGCAGGCTGATACGCCCGTCGGGCATCAACAAGGCCTGGAAGCTCAGACGCGTCGCTGGATCGCTGTAAAGGGGCACGTTGATCCAGCTCACGAGCAAGCCTTCGGCCAGGTGGGCATAACTCACCGTGGCGCCATCGCGCGACGGGTCGAGATCCACCCGGAGCGGTACAATCGCCGCGCTGCCGGTCTCGGGCACGGGCAGGCAGGCGCGCGTAAAGGGGATTTCCCCGGTGAGCGGTTGCAGGCTGAGGAAGCCGTTGGCGCCGATCGTGATCGTCTCGTAGACCCCATCGCGGTAGGGGAAGGCGAAGCCGATGGGTACCGGTGCGCTGACCCCGTCATCAGCGAGGCTGAGCCGCACCGCATCGGGAGGCGGCTCCGTCCACGCCGGCGCGGGTCCGTCAGGCTCATCGCTGCGCCAGACGCCGTAGGGTTCGTCGGGTATCCTGATCGTGTACGTCAGCGTGCGTGTGCCTTCATTGCGCATCATAAAGGTCTCGAGCGCCGTTTCTGCGAACCCCAGGGCAACGCTGCGCGGCGCTGACTCGGCCACCAGGCGCGGCACGGCGTTGTCGAGGCTGAAGTCAAGGGTGAGCTGAGCGCCGGGGCCGGGGGCCACCTGCTGGCTGCGGTGGGTATAATCGCGCGCCGTGGCCTGCACGGTGTAGGCCGCAGGCGGTAGAACGATCCGGTAGCGTCCCTCGGCGTCGGTATTCACACTGGCGCCGTCAATAACCGCCACCATCGCCTGAAGCGGCTGCCCGTCAACGCTGCGGGTGACGCGGCCGGTGATCGTGGCATGGCTGGCGTCGGCAGGCACGTCGAGGATGATCGGGACGATCAGCGGGGCCCGGTTCAGGTCGGGGCCGTGCACAAGCACCCGGGCCTGGTAGAGTCCCGGCCCGGGCACGCGCCTGGCATCAACGCGGAGTTGCAGGGTCACGCTCTGGCCCGGGCCGAGGGAGGCCAGCGTTTCGGCGGGCAGGTCCAGCCAGGGCACATCAACCCTGGCGCGGGCCACAGCGGCGTAGGCGTCGAGGGTTCCGTAGCCGTAGATGTTGTTGGGCACGTTCACCGGCTGGCAGGCGGCGTGGGCTGACCCCAGGTAGCGCGAATCGCCGGTGCGGGGCGTGGCCGAGGCAGTGAGGAGGGCATAGGTCGCGTCGTAGTCGCCGATCAGGTCAGGACGAGCCGACCAGATCAGGGCCACCGCTCCCGCAACGTGCGGCGTGGCCATCGAGGTGCCGCTGCTCGACCCGTAGAGCCGCCCCGGGTCGGTAACCGTGGAGTAGATCCCACTGCCCGGCGCAGTCAGATCGGGCTTGGTGCGCCCATCGGCTGTCGGCCCGACACCGCTGAACCCGGTCAGGTTCCCTGTGGCATCAACTGCGCCAACGGCCGTAACCGTGGCGTAATCGCCGGGCGACTGCACCGTGCTACAGGTCTGGTTGCCGCTATTACCGGCCGCAAAGACCGGATAGATACCGGCTGCGCGCCATGCGGCCACGTAGCCGGCATACCAGTTGGCGTTCCGTCCCGCGCTCCACGAGTTGTTGACCACATGGGGCCGCAACTCTGGCCGGGGGTTCGCGCCGGCCAGATCGGTCGGTGCGAGCAGCCACTCAGCAGCGCGGATCAGGTCCACCTCATTGCACTCGCGAGCCGAGCAGGCGCGTACCGCGATCCAGCGCGCGCCAGGGGCCACGCCCACGGCCGGACGGGTTAGTGAGAGGCCACGTGCAGCCATCAGGCCCATCGTGTGGGTCCCGTGATCGCCCGAGTCCACCGGCACAGGCGAGGCGCCAAACGGGTCGTACCAGTTATAGTTGTGGTCCACGCCCGCGCCGGTCGAACCGCGGTATTGTTCTATCAGGGCAGGATGGTCAAAGCGCACACCACTGTCAATGTTCGCCACCGTAATCCCCTCGCCGCGCACGCCAAACTCGTTCCAGACCCGGTTGGCGCCTACCTGGCTGAGATGCCAGCAGACGCCATCGCTGCCGGCATTACAGGGGGAAGTATCGACCTGGGCAGGAACGTTGGCGGGCTGGCCCTCCAGGGCCAGCGTGCGGTTCGCGCGCACCGCAGCCACCTCGGCGCGCGCGGCGATGGCGGCCCCAGCGGCCGCGGCGCCCCGGACGGCGAGGGCGTTGATGATCCACAGGGGGCGATAGGCGAGGCCACGGGCATCGAGCGCGGCGCGCAGGTCGCGCTGGGAGCGTTCGGCGTGATCGCGGAGGGTGCGATACACATACGCGCCACGGGCGTCCCAGTCGGCGATGGTGTAGGCGGCGGAGAGATCGGCCTGGTCGGCCAGGACTACCAGGAACTCGGTCTGCCCATCGGCGGTGGCAGCCTGCTCGCGGGCAATCTCGGGATCGACCCGTTCAGCCTGGGCGGGCAGGGCGGCGCGAGCCTCGAGCGGCGCGCTGGCGGGCCGGGCGGGCGGCGGGAGAGCCTCATAGAGCCGCGGCGCCACCGGCACGGCGCCGTCGTTCCGCAGGGAGAATTGCAGCGTGGCCGTCGCGCCCAGGGCGACTCTCACTGCCAGCGTATCGGGAGAACCGCTGAGAACCGGCCCGCCGGATTGGGCGGCGGCAGGCGGCGCAACCGCGGGGAGCGCCGGCAGCAGCGCCACGACGAGAAGAACGAGGAGGAACGGCGCGCAGCGAGATTTGAGCATGGGTATGTATGGGGTAAGGTGGTGGGAAGCGCCAGGGCTGAACGGAGCCTGTTGCCGCGC
>JBDNDG010000487.1:0-3095 GCA_046719255.1 Chloroflexaceae bacterium | reverse complement strand
CCGGCCGGTACCGTTGCAGGGCGATCGGGGTCACGCCGCGGTGGCGGCCAGCGCCGGCTGGGCCTCCTGCTTGACGATCTCCAGTTCAATATCGATCTGCACCTCTTCGCCTACCAGCACCCCCCCGGTCTCCAGGCCCACGTTCCAGTTCAGCCCCCAGTCTTTGCGGTTCATGACCGTGCTGCCGTGGAAGCCCGCGCTGGTCGTGCCCCACGGTGCTCTGGCCTGGCCGTTGTACTCCACATCGAGCGCGACCTCGCGGGTGACGCCGCGAATGGTCAGGTCGCCGATGATGCGGCCGTGGCTCTCGTCGAGCACCTCGATGCGCTTACTGGCAAATGTGAGGTAGGGGTAGTTGGCCGCATCGAGGAAATCGGGCGAGGTGAGGTGGGCATCGCGTCTGGCGTCCCTGGTCTCGATGCTTGCGGCTTCGATCTGCACGTTGACTGAGGAATTGATCGGATTCTGCTCATCAAACATAACACTGCCGCTGAATCGCTCGAAGCGCCCGCGTACCTTCGAGATCATCATGTGGCGAACGGTGAACTGGATCATCGAGTGGCTGTTGTCGATTACCCAACTGGTCATGTGTGGCTCTCCTTCGTTTTGAACTACGGGGCAACCGGGTTTCCCCAGGTCCGTCCGGGCAGGGAGGGTGTGGGAGAGTAGCGCCCCGTCTGTAGACCCGTCTGGCAGTGTAGCGCCAGCGTATCAACAGCAGCGTGAACAGGGGCGTTAACAACCGGGCAGGATGAGCAGTGGAGATCAACCCTTGAATCGAGATGGCCGGGGCTTTCAGCGCTGAGGTGAACAGGTGCGATCCGGGGTTCCTCACGCCCCTGGCTGTGCAGGCGGTTGGGGAGGGCGCAGCCCCCCCCGTTTAGCTGGCTCCCTCAAGGCAGTCCAGTTCCTGGAGCAGGCGGCGGCGCCCGCCGCTTTCGGCGATGGCGCGGGCCTCGGCCAGGGCCTTGCGCGCTTCGACGGGAGGAAGCAGGGGCGCGAGCCAGACACGGATCTGGGCTGCCAGGTGGCGCGTGCCCAGGGCGTCGGCGCGAGCAAGGGCGGCAGAGAGGCGATGGATGGCCAGAGCGGGTTGCCCGCGCCGCAGGGCCACCAGGCCCAGGTTGGCAGTGATCCCGGCCACGCGTTCGGGCACATCCAGGCGTTCGGCCAGGGTCAACCCGGCGGTAAACTCGGCCTCGGCGCTGTCGAGATCACCGCGGGCCAGGGCGATCTCGCCCCGGGTGGAGCGCAGGTACGGTTGCAGGCCCAACGCGCCCCATTCTTCCGCCAGGCGCAGACCCTCGGCGGCGTAGCCCGCGGCCGTATCCAGCTCGCCCAGCAGGTGCAGGTGATAGGCCAGGTTGTTGCGGGCCAGGACGCGCCAGGTAAGGGCGTTGGGATCGTCAGCGGCGCTGTCGGCTACACGCATCGCGTCGCGGTAGCAGGCGATGGCGCCGGGCAGGTCGCCCTGCTGGGCAGCCACGCCGCCCAGTTCGAAGCGCACCCGGGCCAGGGCCACTGGATCGGGCGCCGGTTGGGCCAGCGCCAGGCGCTCGGCCTCGCGCAGGCGCAGGGCTGCCTCGGCCAGATCGGCCCCTTCAAGCGAGAGGGCTGTGCCCCAGAGGAACAGGGCGTCAATGCGTTCAGCGGGTGAGCCGACCTGCTCCAGGCCGCGCACCAGGTCAATCACTTCGGCGTAGCGACCCTGCGGCACCAGCGCCCGGCCCAGGTTCAACCGCGCCCGGCGCGCCTCGACAGGGTAACGCGCCAGGTCCAGGCTCTCGCGAAACCGCTCGGCGGCCCGTGCTGCCGAGCCACCCAGGAGCAGCGCTTCGCCCAGGGCCTCCAGCACGGCGGATCGCTGCGCTGGCGGTGTGGCGGCCAGGGCCTGCTCGTAGAAGGCGATGGCCTCGGCCCAGGCGGCGACACGGGCAGCGCGCTGACCCGCCCGCAGGGCATAAGCCGCCGCCCGCTCGGGGGCGCCGCCCTCGGTGAAATGCCAGGCAATCAACCCGGCTTCCTCGTCTAACCGGTCGCGGTGCAGGCTTTCCAGCGCCTCGGCCACGCGCCGGTGCAGCGCGCGGTAGCGTGGTTCCCCCACTTCGCGGTAGACGACTTCCATTGTCAGGCTATGGTCAATCTGGAAGCGTCCGTCGGGCAGGGCTTCCACCAGGCGGACCGCGCGCAGTTCATCGAGGGCGTCCAGTGCCGCGGTTTCGGAGAGGGCTGTCGCCCGCGCTACTACTTCGAAGGCAAAGACGCGCCCGGCGGCCACGGCGGTGTCCAGCACCCGACGTGCTTCATCGGAGAGGCGCGCCAGCCGCGATTGAATGAGGCTGTAGACCGAGGTCGGCACGAGGGAGGTGTCGGGGAGGACCGGGCTGAGGTGTCCATCGGCGCCGAGCAGGCCGTTCGCGCGCATGTGACGCACCAGTTCCGCCATTATGTAGGGGTTGCCCTCGGCGCTGCGGTGGAGCCAGGAGGCCAGCCGTTGCGCGTCTTGAGGGCTGAGGATGCGCGCGAGGCGTTCGGTTTCGGAGAAGCTCAGGCGGGGCAGGTGCAGTCGCTCCAGGCGCCCTTCACGGATCAGGGCGGTGAGCAGCGTCCCCAGGGGCGCGCGACGGTCCACCGGGCGGGCCGTGCCGATGACCCGCAGCGGCGCGCCCTCGGCCCGGCGCAGGAGGTAGCCGAGAAGCCCCAGGCTGCTGGCATCGGCCCAGTGCAGATCGTCGAGCACGATCAGCAGGGGCGCTTGCCCGGCCAGGGCGATCAGCAGCCGCGTCACGCCTTCCCACAGGCGCGCCTCGTCGGGGCGCGCCGGGGGTGGCGCCGGGGCCGCGCCGGGCGCCAGATCGGGTACCAGGCGCGCCACCTCGCCGATCCAGAAGGGCGCCAGGGCCAGCCCGGCGCGCAGGGCCGGCCAGTCGGGGCGGACCAGCAGGTCACGCAGGGCCTCGACCCAGGGATGGTAGGGCAGGCCCTGCTCCAGTTCGCGGGCCGCGGCAGTCGTGGTCAGGCCGCCGTGGGCAGCGTGGCGCGCCAGCACCTCGGCGGCCAGGCGCGTCTTGCCGATACCGGCCTCGCCCTCTATC
>JBDNDG010000486.1:0-3097 GCA_046719255.1 Chloroflexaceae bacterium | reverse complement strand
CCGTTGCGCCAGCGCCGCAACAAAGTTCCCTAGTGCCTCGGGGTTTTCCGGCAACCCAACCCTCTCCGCCGGCCGGTTGTTTCCCGGGAGGGCGTAGCCCTCCCCAACCCTCCCGCGCACGGCCTGTTTTCACGTGAGGAGTTCAATTCTCGGCGCGGTGGAAGGTTTCGGCCAGGGGCAGGCCGAAGGCCTCGCCGCGCTCCCGCGACCAGGTTCGGAGCCGTTCGGCCAGCTCGCTCTGGTCCTCACCAAGCTGGCTGATGTGGCATCGCAGCGCGGCCAGTTTGGTCTCGAAGGTCTCCGATACGTCCACGGCATAATTCAGATGGGGCGCGCCCATAACGTAGAGTTCGCGCACGCGACAGGGGGCCAGTCCTTCGGCCAGGAGTTCGGGAAAGTCCCAGCCATTCTGCGCGGCGGGATAGACAGCGGCGATGGTGGCCTCGCCCGCGGCCAGGTGGTCGGGGTGGAAGCGCCCGAGGGAATAGTTGGGCGTCCAGACCCGTTCCGGCGACTGGCAGACGACGCGGTAGGCGCGGGTGCGGCGGATCTGGCGCACGATCTCGCGGCGCAGTTCCGGTGTCGGCATTAACAGGCCATCGGGGAAGTCGAGGAACACCACCTCTTTGATGCCCAGCACGGCGGCTGCGGCCTGCTGTTCGGCTTTGCGGAGCTGGGAAATGCGCTGGCGGGCCTCGGGGCCAACCTCGGTGGCGTCATCGGGGCCGCCGGAGCCGCCATCGGTGCAGATCACCAGGGTGACTTCCCAGCCCTCGCGGGCCCAGGCGGCAATGGTGCCGCCGCACCCGAACTCCGCGTCGTCCGGGTGCGCCACCACCACCAGTACTGTTCGCGCGCGCTCTTCCTCTGTTATGGTCATACCTGCTCTCCTGATTGAACAGGGGAGGGCGCCACCCTCCCAGGAAAAAAAACCTGTTTTCATCTTGTCAGGGTGCGGCGCAGCCGTCAGTGTGGCAGAGGCGATGCGCGGGGAAACCGGGTTTTTCCACCTCGCCGCCCCGGGTATGCGAGGGCAAGTCGCTCTAGCTCTCCCCCTCTTCATTGTACAATGTGGATACCAGTGGTTCGCGACGATGCCGCAGGCTCGCCATAGTTCCCCGTGCCCCTGCCCACGGGGGTGGCAGGCGACCCCCACCGGCGGCGGGGCCGCATGGCTGCGCGGCAAGGTCCGCGAGAAAGGAACGTTTCTATGACCTATACCCCTACGCCCGCTAATAAATTCACCTTTGGCCTCTGGACGGTTGGCAATCCCGGGCGCGATCCCTTCGGCGAGCCGGTGCGCCCGCGTTACGATCCGGTGACCCTCGTGCACCTGCTGGCCGAGGTTGGCGCCTACGGGGTCAACTTTCACGACAACGACCTGGTGCCGATTGACGCCACTCCCGCCGAACGCGATCGCATCGTGCGCGACTTCAAGGCCGCTCTCACCGCTACTGGCCTGGTCGTGCCTATGGCAACGACCAACCTGTTCAGCGATCCTGCCTTCAAGGACGGGGCCTTCACCGCCAACGACCCCCAGGTGCGCGCCTATGCCTTGCAAAAGGCAATGCGCGGGATTGACCTGGGGGTGGAGTGCGGCGCCGGGTTGTACATCTTCTGGGGGGGCCGCGAAGGCACGGAGACCGACGCCGTCAGGGATCCCCGCGAGGCGCTCAAACGCTACCGCGAGGCGATCAACTACCTCTGCGCCTACGTCAAGGACCAGGGCTATCCCCTGCGCTTCGCCCTCGAGCCGAAGCCCAACGAGCCGCGGGGTGACATCTACCTGGCGACGGTGGGCCACGTGCTGGCGTTCATCACCACGCTCGACCACCCCGAGATGGTCGGCGTGAACCCTGAAGTGGCCCACGAGACCATGGCCGGGCTGAACGTGCTCCACGGCGTTGCCCAGGCCTGGGAGGCGGGCAAGCTGTTCCACATCGATCTGAACGACCAGGTGATCGGTCGCTACGATCAGGATTTCCGTTTCGGCTCGGCCAATCTGAAGGCGACGTTCTTCCTGGTCAAGTTTCTGGAAGATGTGGGTTTTGATGGCCCGCGACAGTTCGACGCGCACGCCTATCGCACCGAAGATCTTGAGGGGGTCAAGGACTTTGCGCGAGGTTGTATCCGCACCTACCTGATCCTCAAGGAAAAAGCGCGCCGCTGGAACGCTGACCCGGAGATTCAGGCCCTGCTGGCCGAGATCAATGCCGGGGACCAGGGGCCCGTTGTGTACAGCCGCGAGCATGCCAGCGCCCTGAAGGCCCGCAATTTTGATCGGGCGGCCCTGGGCGCGCGAGGACTGGCCTACGAGCGTCTCGACCAGTTGACGATTGATCTGCTGCTGGGGGTGCGATGAGCTACCTGCTCGGTCTTGACCTTGGCACGTCGGGCGCGCGGGCGGTGCTTGTAGATGCGGAGGGCGGCGTGCGCGCCACCGCAACGGCGGCGTATCCGCTCAGCCAGCCGCGCCCGCTCTGGAGCGAGCAGGACCCCGCCGACTGGTGGCGCGGGGCGCGCGAGGCCCTGCGGGCGGTACTGGCCAGGGGCGGGGTAGGTGGCGACGCCGTGGCGGCCCTCGGTCTCACCGGGCAGATGCACGGCGCAACCTTCCTCGACGCCGGTGGCCAGGTGATCCGCCCGGCGATCCTGTGGAACGACCAGCGCACTGCCGCGGCCTGCGCCGAGATTACCCGGCGCGTTGGCGCCGAGCGCCTGGTGGCGATCACCGGCAATCCCGCCCTGACCGGCTTTCAGGCGCCTAAGATCCTCTGGCTTCGCGCCGAAGAACCGGCCCATTACGCCCGCGTCGCCCACGTGCTGCTGCCGAAGGACTACATTCGGTTCCTGCTGACCGGCGAGCTGGCTACCGACGCCTCTGACGCCGCCGGCACGTTGTTGCTCGACCTGCGCGCCCGCGACTACAGCCCGGAACTGCTCGAAGCCCTGGAGATCCCGCGCGCCTGGCTGCCACGGGTCCACGAGGGGCCGGAGGTAACGGGGGGCCTGCGTCGCGACGTGGCTGCCGACCTGGGCCTGCCCGTCGGGTTACCGGTGGTGGCCGGCGGTGGTGACAATGCCGCGGCGGCGGTGG
>JBDNDG010000485.1:0-3134 GCA_046719255.1 Chloroflexaceae bacterium | reverse complement strand
CCGCTCGCTGACGATCTCGGCGATGATCTCGCCCACGACGACCGGATCGCCCGGCTGCTTCAGCCAGCGCCCGACCGTGCCCTCCGACATCGTATCGGACAGGCGGGGCATCGTCACTTCGCCCATACAGCACCTCGCGTTGATCCCGCCAACACCTGGTGGATGGCGTAGATAAGACTATTCGCGTTGGGCTTGGAAACCGCCGACAGCTCCCTGGCGTAGGGCAACGGCACCTCCAGGCCCGCGACGCGCAGCACCGGCGCATCGAGATAATCGAAGGCCTGCTCCTGGATCGTGGCGGCGATCTCGGCGGTTACGCCGTACGAATACCAGTCTTCGGCGATCACCACTGCCCGACCGGTCTTCTTGACCGACTCGATGATCGTTGGACGGTCGAGGGGGCGCAAGGAGCGCAGATCAACCACCTCCACACTGATGCCCTCGTTCTCCAGACGCTGGGCCACCTGGAGGGCAACGGCAGTCATACGGGAATAGGCTACGACGGTGACATCCTCACCGCGACGCTTCACCTCGGCGAGGCCGATCGGCACCACATAGTCATCGTCATCGGGCACTTCGCCTTTGGTATCGTAGAGGGCCAGGCTCTCGATAAAGATCACCGGATCATCATCGCGCACAGCAGCACGCAGCAGACCCTTGGCATCGTAGGGCGTGGCAGGCGCCACCACCTTGAGTCCCGGGCAATAGGCGAACCAGTTCTCGAAGCTCTGCGAGTGGGTGGCCGCGAGCTGGCCCGTGCCGCCGGAGGGTGTACGGATGACCAGTGGCACGCGCACCTGCCCGCCAAACATATAGTGGATCTTCGAGGCATGGTTCACAACCTGGTCAATCGCCACCAGAATAAAGTTGATGGTCATAATCTCGACTATCGGGCGCAATCCGAGCATGGCCGCGCCGATCGCTACCCCGACAAAGCCCTCCTCGGCGATGGGGGTATCCACCACACGCTTCGGCCCGAACTCTTGCAACAGGCCCTCAGTAATGCGATAGGATCCCTGAAAGACGCCAATTTCCTCACCCATCAGCAGCACGTTGGGATCGCGGGCCAGTTCTTCGCCAAGGGTATCGTTCAGTGCCTGGCGGTAGGTAATAATGGGCATAGCAACAACCTCTCCGCAACTACCATTCGCCCCGGTTGATCCGCACCGCCTCTAGCGCATCTTCGCGGCCGGGTGTGTTGGGCACGGGGGTGGCGTACATGTTTTCGTAGAGATCCTCGAAGCGAGGATCGGGACTGGCATTGGCGAAATCAATCGCTTCCTGCACCTCGCGTTCAACTCGCTCGGCGGTCATTTTGAGCCAGGCGTCATCAACGATTTCGTGGTCGAGCAGCAGAGTGGCGAAGTTGCGCACGGGGTCGTGGTGTTCGCGACCGGCGCGCACCATCTCGGGGTCGCGGTAGCGATCGGCGTCAATAACCGAGTGGCCGCGGAAGCGAAAGCTAACCACATCGAGAATGGCCGGCTCGCCCTCGGTTTCGGCGCGCTCGCGCAGGCGCCGCACGGCGTCGCGCACGGCGAGCACATCAGTGCCGTCAATGCGCTCACCGTGAACGCGGAACGAGGCGCCTTTCTTCCACAGGTCCGGCTCGGAAGAACCCATCTCGACCGACGTGCCCATCCCGTAGCCGTTGTTGACGATGAAAAACAGTACCGGACAGCGCCATAGTTTGGCCAGATTGAGCGACTCGTAGAACGCGCCGATATTGGTGGTGCCGTCGCCCATTTGCGCCACTACCACGCCGGGTTTGCCCTGGTAGCGCAGGGCGTAGGCCGCGCCTACGGCCAGGGGTACCTGGCCGCCGACGATGGCGTAGCCACCCATAAAGTTGTGTTCGCGGCTGAAGAGGTGCATAGAGCCGCCGCGCCCGCGGGCCACGCCGGTTTCCTTCCCAAACAGCTCGGCCATTACCGGTCCTGGCGGCACACCGCGAGCAAGGATATAGCCGTGCTCCCGGTAGTTGGTGTAGATGTAATCCTCGGGTTTGAGGGCCGCCGTCAGCCCGACGATGGTCGCCTCTTCACCCAGATTGAGGTGGCAGTAACCGCCGATCCTGGCCTTGACGTACATCTCGCTGGTACGCTCCTCAAAGCGACGGATCAGCAGCATCTGGTAATAGTAGTGTTTGAGGTCCTCGATGTTCTCGTGTTGCAGCCCGGCACGGGCGGCTTCCTGCACCTTTACCATTCGAGATTCTCCGTTTCTGATGTGAACATATGGGGAAACCGGGTTTCCCCACGCCCCGCGCAGTGGGGAGGGTTTCGAGCGTTCCGCCCCCTCCCAGCCTCCCCCCGCCGGGGGGAGGGGCACGGTTTCCTCCCCTGGTGGGGGAGGGTTGGGGAGGGCTGCACCCTCCCCGGAACACGTATGTTCATCGCGGCGTTGTGCGCCCCGCGAATGGCACCTGATGTGACCATCGGGGAAACCAGGTGTCCCCACGCCCCGCACTGTCAGGGGGCCATTACATTCCCGGCGGGACTACATCGTGAACAAAGGCTTTGTAGTCTGCGCCGCAGCGCGGG
Source organism: Chloroflexaceae bacterium (assembly GCA_046719255.1). Classification (GTDB taxonomy): domain Bacteria; phylum Chloroflexota; class Chloroflexia; order Chloroflexales; family Chloroflexaceae; genus JACAEO01. The sequence goes on along the minus strand of JBDNDG010000485.1, from coordinate 591 downwards.
CAACTTGTCGGCGGCTCCAGGCCACGCACAATCTCGCCACAGATGCCGCAGACCCAGCGCATCGCGATCTGCCGCACCAGGTCCGAGCGGCTGACGATGCCTACTACTTTGCCATCTTCGACCACCGGCACGCGCCGGATACGCTGATTGGTCAGCAGGTGCTGCACCTGTTCGATCTCGGTATCAGGGCTGACGGTGATCACGCTACGGCTCATAATCTCGCTCACCAGGCGGCCGGACCGGGCGATCAGGTCGTGTTCCGTCACCAGGCCCACGAGCATGCCCTCTGCGTTGACCACCGGCAGGCCGCTGATCCGGTTACGGGCCAGCAGCCGGGCGGCGTCTTCAACCGTAGCGTCGCTGAGGATGCTGATGACCTGACGGGTCATAATTTCACGCGCTTTCATCGGGATGGCCCCCTTCCGCTGGACGGATTAAACATCGTGAAATAAGACACAAATAATCGTTACCGAACGGGTCGCCTCTAGCATGCGCCGCAACGCGCCCGGGCGAGCCTCCAGCGGCCTCCCGCGCGCTCAGGCAGGCGCAATCCGTGGTCACTGTCTCACGCGGCGCAACCGCCGGCGCGCA
>JBDNDG010000484.1:0-3147 GCA_046719255.1 Chloroflexaceae bacterium | reverse complement strand
GGCCATTTTCACGTCAGGTAACGTCCTGTACGAGCGTTGCACTCGCCCTTTCACTCCCCTTCCAGATAACTGCGGGCCGGCGTGGTACAATACGGGTGGCGTTCTGCAAAGTGAGGAGCCGCCCCCATGAGCGACGATCCCCGTCAGGCGCTGCTGCGTCGTGTTGAGGAACAGCGCGTCGCCTTCGTTAATCTCCAGTTCACCGACATCCTCGGGATGGTAAAAAATGTAACCATCCCCATCCATGAACTGCCGGACGCTCTCGATCACGGCGTCTGGTTCGATGGTTCGTCAATCGAAGGGTTTGCGCGTATCGTCGAGAGCGATATGTACCTGGTGCCCGACCTCTCGACCTACGCGCTGGTGCCCTGGGACCAGCACGAGGGCCTGGCCACCGCGCGCCTGATCTGCAATATCTACACGCCCGACGGTAAGCCGTTTGCCGGCGATCCGCGCCACGTGCTCGCCGCCGTCACGCGGCAGGCCGGCGAGCTGGGCTTTGCCTTCAACGTTGCGCCAGAGATCGAGTTCTTCCTCTTCAAAACCGATGCCGAGGGCCGCACCCTGCCCCTGCCCCACGATCACGCCGGGTACTTCGATGTCTCCACCGACCTGGCCACCCTCATCCGCCGCCAGATGGTGCGCGCGCTCCAGAGTCTTGACATCGCGGTGGAAGCGGCCCACCACGAAGTGGCCGCGGGCCAGCACGAGATTGACCTGCGCTATGCCGAGGCGCTGCGCGCCGCCGACCAGACGGTGACCGCGCGCGTCGCGCTGAAGGCCATCGCCCAGATCAACGGCCTGCACGCTACCTTTATGCCCAAACCGATTGCCGAAGTGAATGGCAGCGGTATGCACGTGCACCAGAGTCTGGTGGATATTGTCACCGGGCGTAACGCCTTTGCCGATCCGCACGATCCCTACGGCCTTTCGGCCACGGCGCGCCATTTTATTGCCGGCCTGCTGGCCCACGCCCGTGGGATGTGCGCCATCCTAGCCCCGCTGGTCAATTCGTACAAACGCCTGGTGCCGGGCTTTGAGGCGCCGGTGTATATCTCCTGGGGGCGCACCAACCGCTCGGCGCTGGTGCGTGTGCCGCGCATTAGCGCGGGGCGCGAGCAGAGCACGCGCATCGAGCTGCGCTGCCCCGATCCCTCGTGCAACCCCTACCTGGCCTACGCCGTGATGCTCGCCGCGGGCCTCGATGGCATTAAACGCAAGCTCACGCTGCGCGAGGCCGCCGAAGAGGATCTCTTCCACGTCGATCCGCGCGCCCGCGGTTTGGAGATGTTGCCTACCTCGCTCGGCAGCGCGCTCGACGCCCTGCGCGATGACGCGGTGATCCAGAATGCCCTCGGCCCCTACATCTACGAACGTTTTGTTGATGCGAAACAACAGGAGTGGGAGAGCTACCGCGCCTACGTTTCGCAGTGGGAGGTCGAGCGCTACCTTTCGATCTTTTGAGGGGATGGCCCGCCCTCCGCTCCTCCCGTCATAGCGGGCCCGCGAGGACCTGGTGGCCCACCGCGGTGATGAATGCAGGTGTGCGGGCGCCCTGTGTGAGCACACCCCGAGCGACGATCCGCCGCGCTCATCGGGGCGGGCGCTCTCTTCCGAATTCCCCGGCTTCGTGGTCCTCGCGCCTTCGGAATGCAAGCTCATACGACTGATGGAGACCGTGGACATCACGCTCACCTTTCCCGATATGACCGCGGATGTCCCGCTGCCGCCGCTCTTCCGGGTGCGGCAACGCTGGGAGACGCGACCGCTCGCGGATGTGGCCGGCGCCACCCGGGCGCAGCTCGAGGCCCTGGGCCTGCGCGCGCGCATTGCCCCCGGGATGCGCGTTGCGGTCACCGCTGGCAGCCGCGGCATCCGCGACATTGTGCCGATTACGCAGGCAGCAGTGGAATGGCTGCGCCTGGCCGGCGCCTCGCCCTTCATTGTACCGGCGATGGGTAGCCACGGCGGCGCCACTGCCGAGGGCCAGCTCAGGCTCCTGGCTTCGCTCGGTATTACCGAGGAGCGCATCGGTTGCCCGATCCACAGCTCGATGGAGGTGGTGCAGATCGGCAGCCTCGGCGATGGCACACCGGTATTTATGGATCGCCTGGCCTACGAGGCCGACGGTGTGCTGGTGATCAACCGGGTCAAGGCTCACACTTCCTTTCAGGGCACGATCGAGAGCGGCCTGGCCAAGATGTGCGTCGTGGGCCTGGGCAAGCGCCACGGCGCCGAAATCATTCACCGCACCGCGGTGGACGGCCTGAGGCATCTCCTGGCGCCGATGGCGCGGATGGTGATCGCCACGGGTAAGATCCTCGGCGGCCTGGCGATCCTTGAAGATGCCCGCGAGCAAACGGCCGCGGTGGTGGCCCTGCCGCCGGAGGAGATCGGCGCCGACGGCGAGGCGCGGCTTCTCCAGCGCAGCAAGGCGTTGATGGCGCGCCTGCCCTTCCACCAGATTGATGTGCTGGTGGTGGATGAACTCGGCAAGAATATCAGCGGCACCGGGATGGACACCAATGTGATCGGTCGGCTGCCCATTCCCGGCCAGCCCCCGCCCGCCACGCCGGTGATCAACGTCATCGTCGTGCTCGACCTCACCCCGGAGACCCACGGCAATGCCAACGGTATGGGTCTGGCCGACATCACCACCGCGCGCTTCGCCAGCAAGGTTGACTTTCGCGCAACGTACCTCAACGTGCTCACTGCCGGCCTGGTCGGGCTGTGCAAAGGCGGCCTGCCGATTGTCCTGCCCACCGGCCACGCCGCCGTCGCCACCGCGATCCGGACCTGCGGGCGCGCCGACCCCGCCGAGGCTCGCGTGGTGCGGATCAGGAATACCCTGCACCTTGAGCACGTGCTGGTTAGCCCCCCGCTGCTGCCCGAGGTGACCGCGAATCCCGATCTGGAACTGCTCGGGCCAGCCGGCTGGGAAGGGCTCGATTAGACCCGATGGCCCGAAGATCGCGCCAATCTGAGGTGAAAATAGGCCGTACGTGGGAGGGTTTGGAGCGTACCGCCCCCCTCCCAACCTCCCCCCGCCGGGGGGAGGAGCCCGGTTTCCTCTCCCCGGCAGGGAGGGTGTGCGAGGGCCGCGCCCTTCCAGGAACATAACTATTATTTTCATTCCGGGGTTGTGCG
>JBDNDG010000483.1:0-3155 GCA_046719255.1 Chloroflexaceae bacterium | reverse complement strand
CACCCCCGGCACCGTTGCGAAGGGTGGGGGACCCGGGTTTTCCACCCGCGGCGCGACGAGCCCACTGCCCGTGGCGAGCCTGTTGAACCGTGTCCATCCCGGCGTAAGAGGCGGACAGAACATGGGGCGCATGAAGATGGGGCCTGGCGACGTCCTGGAAGCCCTCACCTCCGTCCCCTCTCCCGCACGTTGGAGAGGGGAGACCAGAGGCGGGCGCGGGCGTGTTTCAATGCGGTACAGGCTGCGTTAGCTCGGCTGTTCTGTCTGTCCCTAGGCCCTCCCGGCGGGAGGCTGCGCTTCCACGAAAGGCGCCTGCCCGGCCATTCGCCCCAGCCAGCACCTTTTCTATCCCTGTGGCGCCCGGCGAAGCCGAAAATGTGTCAGGGTCAAAAGCCTGTATAATACGACGTGTTTGACACCGCAGGGATGTGGGGAAACCTGGTTTCCCCAATGTTTACACCAGAACTGATTTGTTCCTGGGGGAACGAAGCCCTCCCAAACCCTCCCCTCAGGGCGGGCCCGGACCTCCCGTGCCCTCCCGGTGGGCAGGGGTATGGGGGGGAAACCCGGTTTCCCCGACGTTCACATAAGGAGTGAATCATCAACAGCGATGGGCGTCTTCATCACCTTTGAGGGGCCGGAAGGCAGCGGGAAGAGCACCCAGGCGCGGTTGCTCTACGAGCGACTACAGGCCGAGGGCTATCCGGTGATTCTGACCCGCGAGCCGGGGGGGACGCGCATTGGCGAGATGATTCGCCGTATCCTCGTGGATCTGCGCCATACGGAGATGGCGCCTACGACGGAAACGCTGCTGTTTTCAGCGGCGCGAGCCCAACTGGTGAGCGAACTGATCCGGCCCTACTTGAGCACGGGCGGGATCGTCCTGTGCGATCGCTATGCCGACTCCACCTTCGCCTACCAGGGCTACGGACTGGGACGCGACCTCGACGAACTCCAGGCAATCACCGCCGTCGCCACCGGCGGCCTGATGCCCGACCTGACGTTGTACCTGGACATTGACGTGGAAGAGGGCCTGCGTCGGAAGCGGGCCCAGCGTGAACGTACCACGGCCCCGAGCGCTGCCGATGCCAGGGCTGAATGGAACCGGCTCGACGCTCGCGATCTGGCCTACCACCAGCGCGTGGTGGCGGGGTTCTTCGAGTTGATGCAGCGCGAGCCGGGTCGCTGGCGGCGCCTCTCTGCCAACCAGCCGGTTGAGGCAGTGGCCGCGCAGATCTACGCCGAAGTTGAACCGCTGCTGGCGCCGGTCCCGCGGTTAGGTTCTATGGTATGAAACTGGTGCTCGCTATCGTGCAGCCGCAGGACGCGGCCATGCTGGTGGACGCGCTGACGGAGCATGGCTACCGGGTGACGCGCCTGAGCAGCCAGGGCGGCTTCCTGCGCGAAGGCAATGTGACACTGATGCTCAGCGTCGAGGATCAGCAGGTCAACCACGTGATCCACGTGGTGCGCGAACACTGCTCGACCCGCGCCCGCTTCGTCTCACCCATGCCGCCAATCGCCGAGTCGGGCGAGTTCTATCCGCCGGCGCCGCTGGAGGTGCAGGTGGGCGGCGCGACGGTGTTCGTGCTGAAGGCAGAGACCAGGAAATTGTAGACCGCCGCTGACCTTGTCGTAGACGGATGACACCATGGACGCCTTGCAGGACCTGTTGACGAACCTGATTCCAATTGTGCAGATTCTGGGCATTCTGATCGGGGCCTACCTGGTGCTGATCTGGGCCGCGTCGGTGCTGTGGGCCTACCGCGATATTCGCCGGCGCAGCGAGGATGTTTCGGTGCAGGTGCTGGCCGTGAGTCTGGTGCTCCTGTTGCCGTTCGCGGGTATTCCGCTACACCTGATCCTGCGTCCGCCGCAGACCCTCGCCGAGCGCTACGAGCGCGAACTGGAGCAGGAGTACCTGCGGCGCGACATCGAGGAGAAGTATGTCTGCCCGGAGTGCCAGCGGCCAATCGAGCCGGATTTTATCCTCTGCCCGCACTGCCAGACCGCGCTGCGCCGGCACTGTGATGCCTGCCATCGCGTGATTGACCTGACCTGGAGCATCTGCCCCTACTGCGGGGCCGATGGCGCCCACGGTTCGCGCCAGGCTCCGACGATCCCGGCGACCAGTTATCCTGCGCTGCAGCGCGCCGAAGAGATGAGTCGTTCGTAGGAACGTTCACGGAGGCTAACCATGCCGGCAATCACCGATGTTCCCGGCGTGCTGGTGGGCCATGCCCACGATGCCGAGGCGCTGACGGGCGTGACCGTGGTGCTCACCCTGGCGGGGGCGGTAGGCGGCGTGGACGTGCGGGGTGGCGCTCCCGGCACACGCGAGACCGATCTGCTCGCTCCGGAGAATAGTGTGCAGGAGGTTCACGCGGTGGTTCTCTGTGGTGGGAGCGCCATGGGTCTGGCGGCGGCGAATGGGGTGGTACAGTGGCTGCGCGAGCAGGGGGTGGGCTTCGATGTGGGGATCACGCGGGTGCCGATTGTGCCGGCTGCGGTGATCTTCGATCTGCACCTGGGCAGTCACGAGCGTTTCCCCGATGCGGAGATGGGCTATGCGGCCTGTGGCGCCGCGGGCGCCGATATGGCCGAAGGCTGTGTGGGCGCAGGGATCGGCGCTACGGTGGGCAAGGCGCTGGGGCCGAGCGCGGCGATGAAGTGCGGTGTTGGCACGTGGAGCGAGACCCTGGCCGATGGCACCGTGGTGGGCGCTCTGGCGGTTGTAAACGCCTTTGGCGATGTCTGGCGCGAGCAGGGAGGGATGCTGGCGGGCGCCCGCGGCCCGGATGGGCGCCTCCTCGACGCCAGCCGCGTGCTGCGCGATCCTCAGTTTCAGGCAACGCTGGCCGCCCGTCGCGAAGAGCACGGCAACACAACCATCGCCGTGGTCGCCACCGATGCGCGGCTGACCAAGGCTGAGGCCACCAAGCTGGCCCAGATGGCCCACGATGGCCTGGCGCGGACTATTCGCCCGGTGCACACACCGTTTGATGGGGATACGGTGTTTGCCCTGGCAACCGGGCGTCGCGCCGCGCCACATATGCTGGTGCTGGGCAGCATCGCTGCCGATACGCTGGCCCGGGCCGTCGAGCGGGCCGCTCTGACCGCCACCGCGATGGGGGGGTTGCCTGCCCCGGCGGACC
>JBDNDG010000482.1:0-3170 GCA_046719255.1 Chloroflexaceae bacterium | reverse complement strand
CCGCGAGCAGGGTCGCAAGAGCGCCGTCGCCTACGGGCGGCGCTAGCGCGGCGTTCTGGACATCCGTGAGGAGGTGTGACCCGAGTGCGCGGGGAGCCTGCCCGCGCGCGGGCGCCGCCGGGCGGGCTTACTACCCACGCTCCCGATGCTCCTACGCGCCAGCGAAAGCGTGGACCAGCAGCCCACCACTGTGGTGTGCCGAAGCGTGACTTGAGGGGCGCCCGCGCGGGGGCCCGCCCATCCCGCAGTATCAGCGTGATCAGCCAGTAGCATCACCAGACCGCACGTTCCAGACATCCACTGCCGACACGCTCCCGGCACGGCGGATTGTTGCGGTACGCCTTATGGATATGACTATCGCCTCGACCGGCTGGGAATTGCTCGCTCAACTTGCCACCTGCGCCCAGAACGGCGTAACCGCCGTTGACGCCGAGAGCTACGCGCGTCATCTCGGCCATCTGGTGGCGCGCTTCCTGCCCGCCCCGAGCGGACGCCTCGAACTGATCGAGGACGGGTTGATTGTCACCGAGGCACGTTGGGGTGATGCTGCGCCCGAAGACCCGGCGCCCCTGCTCCTGCAGGTGGAGGGGGAACTGCTCGGGCGGTTGCACCTCGGCGGAGGCGCCGCGCGCCTGGACCCCGCGTTTGCCCATGCCCTTGCGGCCCAGCTTGCCCTGCTGTTGCAGACCAGGCGCCGGGGCGAAGAGGCAACCCTCGCCGAGCAGATCCGCGCCCTGGTGTCCGTCAGCCTGGAGCGGGTGGGCACCATCGATAGCCGCACCCTGCTGCAAGCCTTGCTGACCCGGGCGGCACCGTTAATCGGGGTGGAGAGCGGCGCCATCTACACAGTCGAGGAGGCCGATGGCCAGTTGCTGCTGCTGGCAGCCAGCGACGGCACGTTCCAGTTTCCCGGCGCCCTTCCTCTGAGCGCCTCCAGCCTCCTTACCCGTGTGGTAACCAGGCGCGCCGCCGAAGCCGGGAGCATTCACCCCGCGGGGCGTCACCGCGGCGTCTCCTCCCACGGGGAACGGGCGGCCTTCGCCGTGCCGCTCCTTGTGCAGGATAGCCTGATCGGCGTGCTGGCGCTCCTGCTCACCGGCACGGGCGCCCCGCCTCGTCTGCGCCGCCTCGCCGGCCTCTTTGCCGCCCAGGCCGCGCTGATTGTGCGAAATGCCCGGCTCTTCAGCCGGGAACAACAACGGGCGCGCGAACTGTTTGTGTTGTACGAGATCAGCCAGGCGATCCACACCGATACGCAGATCGAGAGCGTGCTCAATCGGGCCACCGAGAATATCGCCGCCGCCCTCGGGGCCGATTATTGCCTGGTGCTGCTGCGCGATGACCACGCCGCCGATAGCCTGTACGTGGCCGGCTCATTCAAAGAGAGCGGACCTGAGCATCACGGTGGCAAGGGTATGCGGGAGGGCCTGATCGGCGGCGCGGACGTGCTAGCCCACGTGGGGTTGAGCGATCACGTGGTCATCGAGGATACCGCCGCCATTGCCGAGCACCACGCCCTGGCGCGCCACCTGGCCGACGATGGCTGCCGCAGTGCCCTGTTGCTACCCCTGCGCGGCAAGGCCGAACTGGTTGGCCTGATGGTCATCGGCTTCGCCCGCCCACGCCGGCTCCTGCCCTCGGCTGAACGCAACCTGGCCCAGGTGCTCGCCACCCAGGTGGCCACGGCCATTTTCAATCGCCGTCTCTACCTGGCCGAACGGCAGCGGGCCAGTGAACTCGAACTGCTCCAGCAGATGAGCCAGCGCCTGAATGCCGGTCTTGATCTGGACCAAACGCTGGCGGCCATTCTGGAAGGGGTCCAGTCCCTGGTGCGTTTTAGCGGCGCCCAGATCAGCCTCTACGACTGGCGCACGCGCCTGCTACGCCCCGGCGCACGCTGGGGCCTGTCGGGTTCCGAGTGGCAGAGTATGGGGCCCGATGAGCGCTTCCCGCCCAGCCGGTCGTCGCTGCGGGTGGATGATCTGCAGCAGCCCGGGCCTGAGATGCAGCAGGTGGCCCACCTGAGCGACCTGCGCTTCGACGACGGGCTGCCGGTGCGGGCCTACGTGGGCGTACCGCTGCGCCTCGGCGATGAGACCCTGGGCCTGCTGGAGCTGTTCTCGGTCCGGCCCTCGGCCTTCAGCGACAATGACACACGCCTGTTGACGATTATCGCCGGGCAGTCGGCCCAGGCGATCGCCAATGCCACGCGCTACGAGCAGACCGACGCCAGTCTTCGCACGCGTATCGAGCAACTGCGCGCCCTGCAACGGGTCTCGAGCCAGCTTGCGATCACCCTGGATCGCTCCGAAATCCTCGAGTATGTGCTGGAGCAGGCCCTGCGCGTCACCGGCGCCACCCAGGGGTTGATCGCCCTGCGCGCCGCCGAGGGCGCCACCGACCGCCAGGTGGCCCTCGATGCCCTCGGCGGACCATACGCTCCGGAGATCTACCAGCGCTCGCTTGATGATGCGGGCGCCGCGGAGGATGAACTCTACGTGGTGGTGGAGGCCGTGGGCTTCGGCGAGTCGCACCGCGCCAGCCTGATCGGCAACCCGCTCCCCACCGGGCTGCTTACGGCCTACAACGCCCTGGCCCGCCGTGAGCCGGAAATCTGCCATGAGCTTGACCCCGCCGAGCTGGTGGTGGTGCGCGCCCCCGCAGCGCGTTCGGCCCTGGCCGCGCCGATTTTCTACCAGGCCGGCGTCTACGGCGTGATGCTGCTGCTGGCGCCACGCCCACGCGCCTTTGACCAGGACGCCGTTGAGTTTCTCCGCGCCCTTTCGCACCAGACCGCAGTGGGCATTGGCAACGCCCAGCGCTACGCCGAACTCGAACACCTCTACCGCGTTCAGAAAGGGCGCGCTCAGATCCTCAACAATGTGCTCGAAATCGGGCAGGCCCTTCGCGCCGACCTCAACCTGGCCAGCCTGCTCGAGCAGATCGGCTACAGCGCGGTCGAGTCAGTCAATTTCCGCACCGTGATCTTCTGCATCAGCGACCGGGAACGGCCCGACCAGCTTCGCGCCGTCGCCGCCGCGGGCATTCCGCTGAGCGAGCAGGAGCGCATGGCCCGCACGCCCCTCCCCATGGAACTGGCCGTCCGGTACCTGGACCCGCGCTTCCGTGTGGGACGCTGTTACTTCGTGCCAGCTGAAGAGACCCGCGCG
>JBDNDG010000481.1:0-3172 GCA_046719255.1 Chloroflexaceae bacterium | reverse complement strand
CGATCTCTCCCACGATCCGTATGAGCGCCAGGTATCCCTTCGGGCTATGGCCGAGTCCTTTCACGCCGCGCGCGATGACCACCGCGCTGCGGTTCGACGATGTGCAGTGGGACAGCGACGGGCGCCATGTCGTCTGGCTGGAGTCGCGGGATGGTCGTGGCAGTCTCTGGTGTGCCGACACTGCCACTGACGAGGCGCCCCGTGAGTTGACGCCCGGCGATCTGAGTGTGCGTGGCCGTGTTGGGTACGGGGGCGGCGAGTTCTCCGTCATCGGCGGCACGGTCTTTTTTGCCGAGGCAAGCTCGGGGCGGCTCTTTCGCCAGAGCCTGGCTGGAGGCCGCCCCCGTCCCATGACGCCGGCCTTTGGCGCCGCCGCTGCGCCGGCTTGCTCCCCCGATGGGCGCTGGTTGCTCTTTGTTCATACCTATGAGGGGGAGGATTGCGTTGCTCTGGTTGACGCCGAGGGGCGCCAGTGGCCCCAGCGGTTGCTGACCGGTCACGATTTCTACATGTGGCCGGTCTGGCATCCTTCGGGCGATCGGGTTGCCTGCGTCGCCTGGGATCACCCGCGCATGCCCTGGGATGGCAATCTGCTGTATCTGGCCAGGCTCGACCGCTCAGGCCCAGCCCCTGTTGTCCGGGCTCTCCAGCAGATCGCTGGCGGCCCGGCGACGAGCATCTTTCAGCCCGCCTTTTCGCCCGACGGGCGCTTTCTGGCCTACGTCTCCGACGCGGATGGCTGGTGGCACATCTATCTGCACGACCTGGCGACTGCTACCCAGCGCCGTCTCACCAGCGGCGCTGCTGAGCACGGCCAGCCCGCCTGGGCCCAGGGGATGCGCACGCTGGCCTGGTCGCGCGGAGGACATCGGATCTACTACCTGCGGAACGAGGGCGGTCAGCGGCGCGTCTACGTGCAACCGGTCGATGGTGGCCCGGCGCAGAGTCTGAGCGATGGTGAGGGATACACCTGGTTCGTGCAGCCGGCTGCCTCGGCTACGGCTGATGCCGTGGCAGGCATCGCCTCAGCGCCGACCATCTCCCCGCGGGTGCTGGTGGCCGACGGCCAGCGGACGCGGGTGCTGCGGCGCAGCACCGGTGAGCTGATCCCGGCAGCGCAACTGGCCAGTGCCCTGCCAGTCACCTGGCCCGCCCCCGGCGCAGAGACGGTCTACGGCATTCTCTACCTGCCGCCGGGGTACGTGCCGGGCGGGCCTGGCCCCCGTCCCCCGGCGATCATTCGCGTTCACGGCGGGCCGACGGGCCAGGCGGTGCTGAGCTACAACGCCGAGGTGCAGTTTCTGGCGACCCGCGGTTACGTTGTGCTGGAAGTGAACTTCCGCGGCAGCACCGGCTACGGGCGCGCCTATGCTCAGGCCCTGCGTGAGCAGTGGGGAGTGCTCGATGTCGCCGATGCCGTGGCCGGGGCGCGCTACCTGGATTCGGCAGGCATCGCCGACCCGGAACGGATCGTGATAATGGGCGGCAGTTCTGGCGGCTACACGGTGCTGGAGGCGTTGAGCCAGGCGCCGGGCGTCTTCCGGGCAGGGGTCTGCCTCTATGCCGTGACCGATCTCTTCAGTCTCGCCGCGGAGACCCACAAGTTTGAGGCCCACTACACCGACTGGCTGGTGGGGCCGCTGCCCACGGCGGCTGCGCGCTACCGCGAGCGCTCGCCCCTCTTCCACGCCGAAAGGATCAACGCGCCCCTGGCGATCTTCCAGGGCGAAGAGGACCGTGTGGTGCCACCGGGTCAGGCCGAGGCGATCGTCGCGGCCCTGCGGCGCCGGGGAGTGCCCCACGTCTACTATCTCTTCCCCGGCGAAGGTCACGGTTGGCGCCGCGCCGAGACGATCGAGCGCTACTACACGGCCCTCGAGGCCTTCTTACGGCAGTATGTGGTGTTTGCGTAACCTGCGGGGGGCAACGCGCAGCGTGACGGGCAGGGGCGCGGGGGGCCAGCTTCGGACCGAGGCATTCGCCCGCGCGTCTGCCGTCTCCACCCCCGAGGGGGGCATACGCTCCGGCACGACCCGGATCACGGCGACCGGGTGTACTCGCAGATCACCGCCGGCTGGCCGAGCACGAAGACGCGGTGGCGCGGGCCGGGACGCAGGGAGCGGGCCGCGCCGGTACGGGCCGACTCCAGCAGTTGCGCGTCGCCCACCAGGGCCACCATGCGCCCACCGGGGCGGAGGACACGGGCAATTTCGGCCAGCACGTCCCGGTAAAGCTCGGGCAGCCCGGCCTGATCGCCAATCTGCTTGCCGAAGGGCAGATTGACCGCCACCTTGTCCACGCTCCGATCCTCCAGCGGCAGGCGGCGCGCGTCCCAGCGGCTGGCGACGACCCGACCACCCACGCCGCGCAGATTGGCCCGCATAGCGTCAACCGCTGCGTCGCTGATGTCACCGCCGTGCAACTCGGCAAAGGGACCGGCGGCGGCCCGCTCGACCAGCAGGGTACCGGCGCCGGCCATCGGGTCGAGAAACACATCGTCGGGCGCGGGGTGGGTTAGCGCCACCATGGCCGCAGCGAGCGCCGGGCGCAGCGAGGCGGGCAGGTGGCGGAGTTTGCCCCGCTGGCGCATAGAGGCGTCGGAGAGCCGAATAGCGCAGAGCAGCTCCTGGTCCACCAGCGTAGCCCAGACCTCCATAGCTTCGCCTTCTTCAACCAGGCGCCAGGAGCCGGGCCACCCGTCTCTGACGGCATCAGCAACGGCGCGGCCCACATCGCGGCGCAGGTACTGCTGGCGCCCGACGGTGCGAGCGATCACGCGGAAGGTGCCGTGGCCGCCGCGCGCTCCGCTCACCCGTCGCCACACGTTAAGGGCCGGGCCAGCGCTTTCTGAGGAGCGCACCGCGGCGTAGATCTGCCGCAGCCCGCGTTCGTCGGCAGCGACGCGAAAGGCTCGTGCGGCCACCACGAACACATCCTCGACCGTACGCAGCCCCAGCAGCGGTTTTGGACCGCCCCGGTGATCGAGCAGCACAATATCGTCGCGCCCCGGCACCGCTTTGATCCCCGCCAGGCGCGGCGGAGCTGGCGCAGGTACGCCCGATAGCACCTCTTCTGCCTCGCGCCAGGCGAGCATCCCCAGACCCGGTACGGTTTGCAGGGCGTAGAGCATAGTCCATCCAGGAAATCACCCGCCAGTGGATCAGGGAAACAG
>JBDNDG010000480.1:0-3177 GCA_046719255.1 Chloroflexaceae bacterium | reverse complement strand
GGCCTTGCCCGGCGGGCTGCTGGCGGGCACGGGGGATCTTGCCTACGCCCAGACGATGGCCTTCACCACCCTGGTGTTGTTCCAGTTGTTCAACGTGCTGAATGCGCGCTCGGAGGAGCGGAGCGCCTTTTACCGTTTGTTCAGCAACCCGTGGTTGTGGGGGGCGCTGGCGCTGTCGTTCGCGTTACAGGCGCTGGTGGTCTATCTGCCCGGGTTGCAGCGCTCGTTCAGCACCGTGCCGCTGAGCCTGAGCGACTGGCTGGTGTGTCTGGGGGTTGCCAGCAGCGTGCTCTGGCTGGTGGAGGGGCGCAAGCTCATCGCCCGCCGCTTGCGGCGCAGGTAGCGCTTTCGACGCCGGCGAGGAAGCCGAGCAGCAGGCCGTGAAAGGCGCGCGCCGCCTCGATCTGCGGGAAGTGGCCACAGCGCGGGAAGACCACCAGACGCGCCCCGGGGATGGCCAGCGCCCGCTGGCCGGTCTCCAGAGGAAAAACCTGGTCGGCTTCGCCCCAGACCAGCAGGGTTGGGACGCGCAGTTCGCCGAGGCGGTCGCGGAGGCCGGTCCGCCCCAGGTCGGTGGCATCGTAGCGGCGACTGAGGGCGGTCAGGGCGCGGCGGTTGTCGGCGCCGATGAGGGCGGCCCGTCCCCGCTCGAGGATCTCGGCGGTGATATGGCGCTCGGGGGCGTAGAAGGCAGCGCTGAGGAAGGCGCGGACCATCCAGGGGCGGGCCGAGAGCCACAGAAGGCCCGGGCCGACCAGCGGCAGGCCGCCGGCCCGTGTCAGCAGCGAGGGTTCGCTGAAGCCGTCGCTGCCCACCAGGGTGAGGCTACGCGCGGCGGAGGGGTGCAACAGGGCTGTGGCGATGGCGTACTTGCCACCCATCGAGTGAGCCACCAGGTGCGCCGCGCCCGCATCGAGTCGCTCGATCAGCCGGGCGTAGAGGTGGGCCGAGAACTCCAGCGAGTAGGGCGCGTCGGCGGGCTTGTCGGAGCGCCCGAAGCCCAATCCGTCAACGGCAATGGCGCGGTACCCCGCGCGCGCCAGCAGCTTGCCGGTTGGGCGCCAATCCTCGGCTGAGCCGGCAAAGCCGTGGAGCAGCAGCACAGCAGGGCCGTGACCGGCTTCGAGCAGGTGCAGGCGGTAGCCATCAATCGCGATAGAGTGGCTGTGCATGGTCGCGGGGTTTGCCCTTCCAGAGAGGGTCAGGTCTCCAATGTGAACATCGCCCGTGTGCGAGAGGGTGTGGGGCGTTCTGCTCCCCTCCCAGCCTCCCCCGCTGGGGGGAGGCACCGGTTCCCTCCTCCAGCGGGGGGAAGGTTTGGGAGGACGAAGCCCTATGCCCATGCCTGGCGAGGCACCGGGCGACCCCAACCGCGGGGCCGGAGCCATGGCTTTCTCCGAATCATTGTACCAGAGGTCGGTGCGGCTACGCTGCACAACGCCGGAATGGAAATCACCCGGGAGGGCGCAGTCCTTCTAAATCCTCCCCACAGGGAGAGGCCTGGAGCAACCCGGTTGCCCCGATGTTCAGGTGCGATTCCCCTGTGCTACAATGGTTGTCATAACACGCGCAGGGTTGCGAGCGCATGTATGAACGGCCTGATCGATGTTCTCCACACGCTTGCCCGGCAGCGGGGCCGTGAGGCTGGCCCGCTGATTACCGTGCGCCGGTTTCCTGCCCGTGAGGGCGCACGAGTGAGCCATTTGCCGGTTGACCAGCGGCTGGCGCAGGCCTGGGTGGTGGCCACTGGTGAGCCGTTTCGTCCCCACCAGGCCCTGGCTCTGTCGGCGTTGCGTCGTGGCGAGCCGGTGGCGTTGCTCGGCGGCCCGCCGGCCCGGCGCACGCTGCCGCTCCTGGTGGCCGAGTCGCTGCACGAGGCTGCGCCGGGCACGGCGCTGGTGCTCGTGCCCGATGAGGCCGCCGGTGAGGAGCAGCGCGCCGTCCTGGCGACGCTGCTACGCGAGGTGAATGCCTCGCTGCGGGTTGGGGTCGCCTGGGGCGCTCTGTCGCGGGCGCCCGCGAGCGCCCGGGGGGTCATTGCCACGCCGGAAGCGCTGCACGAGCGTCTGCTGCGCTTCCACGGGCGGGCCTGGGCCCCTTTCTGGTCCCGCCTGAGCCTGATCGCCCTCACCGATGCCCAGCGTTACGCCGGGGTTGCCGCCGCGCATCTGGCCGGGTTGCTCAATCGCGCGCGGCGGCTGGCGGGCGGGCCGCAGCCGCGCCTGGTGGCCACGGTCGCGCCGGTGCTGGGGGCCGCCGAGTCCCTGGCGGCGATCAGCGGCGATGCCTGGCGGGTCATTGCCACTGATGATGGGCCCCGACCTGCGTCTGCCCTGGCCCTCTGGCACGCTCCGGCCGAGCGGATGCGCGAGGCCGCGACGCTGGCCCTGGGGCTGGCGCAGGCGCACACGCGCGTGCACCTGATCACCGCGCCATTTGAGGTTCCGCTGGTGCGCGCGCTGATCGGCCCGGACCTGCCCGAGGTCGGGGTGGGGGTTGCGCCCCGGGAGGCTGCGGTGCAGATCATCTGCGGGGTTGACCGCGCCGCCGCCAATCTGCGGCTGTGCCTGGAAAGCGCCGCCCTGACGGTCCTGCTCCTCGGCGATGAGCCAGCCGAGCGGACCCTGGCCCGCCTCTCCGTGCCCGACGAATACCTCGCTGCTGGAGATGAGGCAAAACCTGTTCCGCTCATCGAAACGCTGCCCCACTGGGTTGCTGCTCCGATCAACGTCTACGTCGAGGCGCAGCACCTGGTCTGCGCGGCTTCGGAACTCCCGGTGCGCGCGGCAGAAGTGGCCGCCTGGGGTGCGGAGTCGCTCGTCGAGCGCCTGGAACGCCATGGAATGCTGGTGCAACTCCCCGATGCCGAGCCACTCTGGCAGCCTGGCCCGGCTGCTCGGGAGCCTTATGCTGACTGTGATTTGCAGGCGGCAGCCACCACGCCGGTCAGCCTCCGGGACGAGCGGGGCGCCGTTCTGGGGACCTTGAGCCTGGATGTCTTCGACCGGTGGGGCTTTCCCGGCGCGGC
Source organism: Chloroflexaceae bacterium (assembly GCA_046719255.1). Taxonomy (GTDB): domain Bacteria; phylum Chloroflexota; class Chloroflexia; order Chloroflexales; family Chloroflexaceae; genus JACAEO01. Next base: position 149 of record JBDNDG010000480.1, on the reverse strand, counting down.
CCTGCCGCCCCTGCGCGGCGGCTATCGCGTGCGCGAGCGTGATGACAATCGCCTGACCCTCACCCTGCACAGCCTGCCCGAGGCGCGGCGCACGCTCCCGCTACGCCGTTGCGCTGTGCAGGTGCGCGACCGTCTCGATCAGCGGCTGG
>JBDNDG010000048.1:0-16809 GCA_046719255.1 Chloroflexaceae bacterium | reverse complement strand
ACGTGCCGATCATTGTGGTGACCGCCAGTGGCAAGGAAGCTGACGCGACTCGATCAGCGAGAGTAGGGGCCGATCTCTTTCTGACCAAACCTGTCGAGTCCTCCGATCTGGTGCAGGCGGTGGCGCAGGTGCTCGCGCGCGAGCGGTCCCAGGACGGTCCGCTACAGCGCTGGCGCCGCTCGCGTGTGGCCTGAACGCGGCTCGCGCCACCTCGGGGCGAAGGGGCGGCCGGGGGGAACGTGGTAACCCCGTAGGGCCGAAGCATGCGCCGGCGGCATCGCCCCCCGACACCAGGTAGGTCCGTCGGACACGCGGGAACGCCGTGGGGCATGCGCCACCGCCGTGGCGCGGTGGTCGGGCCTCCTCCGGCGTGGATGCTTCGGCCCGGACCCCGCCGCGGGGCAACGGGGCGTCCAGGGCGCGGGGGCATCTGCCGATGGACCGGCGCTTGCACAACCTTAACGCCACACTCAACCCCTACCTGGACGTGGAGGCTTGCGCTTTCGGGGGTCGCGTGTTATGATCCGGCGGATTATGTCAGCCAGTGTAGCAGTGAGCCAGCATGGGGCCAACACGGCCTGCGTGCTTCGTGGTTGTTTCAATGGCAACAGAGCAACCTGCGCCTGCCGTGCGTTATCCCCCCGATCCGCCGCGGCTGGTACTGGCTTCCGCCTCACCACGCCGGCGCGAACTGCTGGCAGCTCTGGGGGCGCGTTTCGAGATCCTCGCGACCGATGCGGAGGAGGACGATGCAGCACCGCCCGCCGAGGTGCTTGCCGCGCTGCCGGCCCTCGATCTGCCCCCTGGCGACCATCCGGCCCTGCGTGCCTGGCGCAAGGCCCACGCGGCCGCGGCGCGCGCAGCCGATGCTGTGGTGCTCGGCGCCGATACGGTAGTCGTGCTCGATGGCGAGGTGCTGAACAAACCTGATGACGCCGGGCACGCCCGGCTTATGCTGGCGCGCCTCGCCGGTCGCCGTCACATGGTCTACACCGGAGTGTGCGTGCTCCCGGCGCTTCGCGAGCGGCCCGCTGGCACGCCCTTCCCGCCCCTCCAACTGGCGGTTGCGGCGGCGGAAGTGGAGTTCCGGCCCCTGTCGGACACAGAGATTGCCGACTATGTGGCCACCGGCGAACCACTCGATAAGGCGGGGGCATATGGACTCCAGGGCGCCGGTGGGGGATTCGTGCGCGAGGTGCGCGGTAGTTACACCGCTGTGGTAGGATTGCCACTGCCCGATGTGTATCGTATGCTGACCGCCGCGGGCATTACGGGCCTGCGCGATCCTGACGTGACCTTCCGTCACTGGCTACAGCTTCAGGGAAAGGAGCCGCTTCCATGCCCGCCTACCCTACCATAAGGCTGCTGATCGTTGACGATCACCCGCTCTTCCGGCAAGGGGTGCGCTGGGCGCTTGGCTCTGAGGAAGACATCGTGATCGTGGGTGAGGCGGCGAGCGGCGAGGCTGCGCTCGAGTGGCTCCAGGGCGCCGGCCCGAGCCAGGAACCGAATGTCATGCTGGTGGATCTGAACCTGCCAGGGATGAACGGCTTCGACCTGACCCGCCAGGTTCGGCGTCGGTACCCGAACATCGGCGTGGTGATGTTGAGTATGCACGAGAGCGACGAGCGGGCCTTCAACGCGCTGCGGGCCGGCGCTGCTGCCTATCGCTCGAAGGATGTGGAGCCAGGGGCGCTTGCGGATACCCTGCGGCGGGTGGCTCGCGGGGAGTATGTAATCAACGATGTGGTGCTGGAAGAGCCGCGAGTGGCCAGCCGGGTGCTTACCCAGTTCCGCAACCTGCCCCAGGCTACCACTATCGACTCTGAAGCGGTAGATTTTCCAATCTTCACGCCCCTCAGCGAACGGGAGATCGAGGTGCTTGAACGCATCGCCGCCGGGGGTAGCAACAAGGAAATCGCCGATGCGCTCCACATCAGTACCCAGACGGTGAAGAACCACATCTCCTCGATCCTGCGCAAGCTCTCGCTGAACGACCGCACCCAGGCGGTGCTCTTTGCCCTGCGCCGGGGCTGGATCGAAGCGCCGCACGAGATTCGCCAGGGTAGCGGCGAACCGCAAGAAGAGTAATTCCGTGCCAGACGCCCATACGGCTGCGCCGCACCCTGCCAGGATGAATATGGGTTTGTTCCCGGGAGGGCTACGCCCTCCCAAATCCTCCCGGTGCGGGAAACGCGCCACCCCGGTGGGCAGAGGGATGGGCAAATCCGCTTTCCCCATTATCCCCCGACCGTGCGACGCTGCGCAGCGAAGCTTCGCGGGCGACGAATACCCGACCCTTACCCCTCCGGCTCTGCGCGCATCACCGCAATGAAGCGCCGCCCGTACTGGAAAAATGACAGGGTGAACGGCAGGAGCGCCAGGTAGAGCACCGGTTTGCCGCTGCGAGGCCCATCGGCGATGTAGAGCAGGGCGGTGACGGTGAGAAGCACCGTGGTAAGCTTCCCCGCGCTCTCGGCGGTCGTGAGGTGGGAGCGGCGGCGAAGCAGTACTGCCGCCGCGGCAAGGATGCCCAGGTCGCGAAAGAGCAACAGGCCGGTGACCCACCACGGAAAGCCCCGCGTGCGTGAAAGAATGATCGCCGTACCGTTCAGCAGCAGCTTGTCGGCGATCGGATCGATCAGCTTGCCCAGGCGCGAGACCTCGCCGCGCGCGCGGGCGATCGGTCCATCAATGGCATCGGTGAGCATTCCCACGCCAAAGCAGAGCAGCGCCGCCCGGCGCCGCTCGGGGCGCGCCAGGAAGTACAGGGTTGGCGCCACCAGCAGCAACCGAAACAGGGTCAGTACATTCGACGGGTAGCAAAACTCCCGCGGCTCGACCATCGCCGAAGCTTTCCGCAGTGCCATGATCATCCTCAGCGGAGGATCGGGAAGGTCCAGGCTCCCAACCTCCAGCAGGCACGGGCTGCGAGGAAACCGGGCTTCCCATCCACCCCTTGAAAAGAGGCTCGGGAGGGCACCACACCCTCCCGGGCCAGCTTCGAGCCTCCATACGCCTGTGCTGCACGACGACAGAATGCAAACCCGGGTTATCCTCGGAGGGCAATACCCTCCCGTCCGGGAAGGATACCAGGAACCCCGGTTTCCCCTGATTTTCATACCAGCGTAGCTCTCCCCAACCCTCCCATCAGAGAGCGGGCATGGGGAACCCCGGTTTCCCCGATGTTCATCACATCAGCGGGCAAGGACGTTTCGCCCACACGCACGGCTCAGACCATAGAGGGCGGCGGCGTGGAGGGTGTAGCCGTGGCCGGGCTGAAGCGCTGCATCGTTTGCCCCATGAAATGTCCGAAGACCGCCTGGCTGTATGGGTAGGTGAAGATGAACCCGATAATGATAATGCTGCCGAGACTGGCGACGAAGCCACACAGCAGCAAGAGCAGCCAGAGCACCACCCAGGTCCCCAGATCGGCGCGTACCATGGCGATCACCTCACCAACCTGCAGGGCTGCGCCGATGCTGCCGGTTTGCAGGTAGCGCACATGCGCGGCCAGGAACACCGGTTGGAGCAGCAAAGCCAGGATGATAAGCAGCGGCATCAGACAGCCAAAGCTCCCCAGAATCGCCGCCGCGGCGCCTTCCTCGCTACGGGCGCCCCCTGCGACGAGGATCGGCACACAGACCACCAGCATGCTTAACGCGATGATGGGCAACGAGTAGACCAGAGTGATGACGAAGCCGGCGAAGCCAAGGCTCAACTTCTCCCCGAAGGTGTTCCACTGCGGCAGGGGCCGCGGATTGCCCCGAGCTACGTTGCGCGCCGTCTCCATTGTGTAGCCCAGCAGAGCGAGCTGGCCGATGATAGGGATGAGCACGATCAGGCCGCCGATCAGAATGCTGGTAACCCACTGCTCATCGTCGAACACGAACGAGAATGCCTTGCCGATGTCCATGACGTTGCTCCTCTCAGGAGTAGGTTGACTACCCGCAGGTTGAGGGCGGAGGAGCTTGAGGCGCTGGTGTTGCCTGCTATCTCCCTCCGAGCCATGCCCATCCCCAACGCGGTGTCAGTTCGGGAGGCCGAGGATCTCATCAACATGAACGTGCCGAAACCGACAAATGCCTCCCAATGATACCACGCCGTAGCGCTGATCTGCGCTGTGCCAGATAGAACATTCAGCACGCAGGCGCAAACATCGGATGGGGACGAGCGTCGCCTTCCCGGGACGTTGTTCATCGCGGCGTTGCGCGCCCCGCGCATGGCGCCTGACGCGCAGATGGGGCCTGTTCAGTGCCAATCGGTGTTACCGTGCCAGGAGGCGCCAGCCGATGGCCAGGGCGATCAGCGCGATGCCTAGAGCCAGGGTCAGCCCCGCCGGGAAGGCAGGGCTGGCGGCAGCCGGAGGGCTCGGAGCGGTTGGCGGGGCCTGGGCGGCGCTGGTGGTAACCAGGGGTTCAGGAGCAGATTCCCGCGTGCTCGCGCCGGCCGCGCCAGTCTGCGACGCATCAGAGCCGGCCGGTGCGGTTGCCTCGGGCTGCGGGGCGGTATCATCAATCGGTGCCGAGGACACACCGACCCCCGTCTCGGAGGTGGCGGCAGGCGCGTTCATTTCGGCGTCGGGGGATGTTTTTGTCGCCATCGGTGAGGCGTCGAGCGTCGTGGGCGCCGAGGCTGCCGGCACAACCCCGGCCGCCGGGGTCGAGGCAAGGAGCTGGACGGTGGCAAGCAGCACCAGCGCCAGACCGGCCAGGCCACTGCTGAGCTGGACGAACCAGTTGAGCCTGAACACCGGGGCAGGTCGCGGCGCCGTTGCCGGGTCGAGGGTAAAGGAGCGCGGTGGGCGCGCAGGCTCCAGTCGTCGCAAGAGCTGCGTCGTGGCCCGCAGTTCCTCCAGCTCGGCCCGCAGGCGCGGATCGGCTGCGAGCCGGCGCTCCAGGTTGACGCGCTCGGCAACGCTCAGCGCGTTATCAAGATAGGCCGAGAGCAACTCCAGGTCGCTTTCGGGCAGGTTATTGGCGAGTGACGGCTTCATATCAACCAACCGGTGCGGGAGCCATCACAGGCGCGCCCGCCAGCGTCGTATCAGCTATCCATCATCATGACGAAATTTTGATGGCAGGAGTTCCCCGGCCCGCAGAATGTCGCGCAACCGGGCCCGGCCCCGGCTCAAGCGCGACTTGACCGTCCCGAGGTTGGTGCCGGTGACTTCGGCGATCTCCTCGTAGGCCAGACCCTGTACATCGCTGAGGATAACGACGATACGCTGGTCCTCAGGCAGTTGGGCCAACCCCTGCTCAATGGCGCGGGCGAGTTCGTGGCGCAGCGCAGTCTCGTCGGGCGCTTCAGCGGTGTCAACGACGTCGAACGGGGCGCCGCTCTCGGTCGCCTGGGGGGCGTCGAGCGAGACGGCAGGGCGGCGCTTGCGGGCGCGCAGGGCGTCATAGCACGCATTGGTGGCGATGCGCAACAGCCATGCGCGAAACACGCCTCCGCGGAAGCGCCGGAGGCTCTGGTAGGCTGAGATGAAGGTTTCCTGGGTTACATCGGCGGCGGTGTCGGCATCGCCGAGCATGCGGTAGCAGAGGTTGTAGACCCGCGCTTCGTACAGCCGCACGAGTTGATTGAACGCCTCGACGTCGCCTCGCTGCCCGGCTTCGACGAGGCGCAATTCTTCACTGGCCATAGCGCGGTGATGCTCCCGCTGTGTTCCCTGCCGGGCTTTATTATAATACCAATCGGCATGGAACAAGCTGCCTGCGCGCTTCGGGGCGAATGCAACGTTGGAAAGCGAGCGCATCCTGAGCAGGCCAACGCCTGTCCTGAGCGTAGCGAAGGGCGAAGCGCAGGCCGGAGCGAAGGGTGCGAAAACCAGCACGTTGCAATCGCCCTGATACGCGCTCTGGCCGGAGCGTACTGGAACGCCACCGCGACAATCTGTCATCTGAAAAGTGGACGAGGGGGAGCGCGGGGTTTGCCCACCCCTTCAGGGAGGGGCACGGTTCGACAGGCTCACCGCAGGTGGGGAAACCCGGTTTCTCCGATGGTCACATCAGGTGCCATTCGCGAGGCGCACAGGCCGAATGAACATCCATGTTCCCGGGAGGGCGCAGCCCTCCTCAGGGAGGGGTATGGGGAAACCCGGTGTCCCCATATGTTCACATCAGGTCTCACGGTGCGGCGGGAAGGGCGCGCACCCGCGCCCGCTGAAAGAGATAGTCGCCGTAGCGGCGCAGGCTCACCAGGTGGAGGCGCGGCGCGGCGCTGGGGAGAAAGGCAACTCCCTCGACCAGTGAAGGGCGCGCGGCGGCGGGGGCCGGGCGGTTACCAATGATCACCGGGCTGCTGGTGGTAAAGACCTCGTCAATCAGGCCGGCGGCGAGCAGCGCGCCGTAGACATGGCCGCCCCCCTCGCTGAGCAGAGTGCGTACGCCCCACTGCCGGCGCAGGTGACGGGCCAGATCCGCCAGGTCCACCCGTGTGCCAGGGCTGAGGTGGTAGCTGATCCGGGGCAGGCCGGCCAGAGCAGCGCGGGCGCGTTCGGCGCCGGCGCTGGTGGTGGCGATGAGCACCTGCTGATCCGGCACGCGCAGCGCCGCTGCCCCGGCGGGCAGATCGCCGCTGCCGCTGATCACGACGAAGATCGGCAGTGAAGCGCGGCCCTCGGTGACGCGCAGCGCATCGAACGCCGGACGATCGGCGGGAAAGGTTGTCCAGTGCGTCCAGCGGTGACGCGGGTTCACGCGCAGGGTCCCGGCGCCGGTGAGGATGGCGTCGGCGCGGGAGCGGAGCAGGGCCATGAGCCAGGTATCGTGGGGCGCACCGAGGCTGACCGGGGTGCCGCTGGATTGCCCCGGTTCATCGAAGGAGATCCGCCCATCGTGGGAAACGACGAAGTTGGTGTAGGTATAGGGGCGCTGGTCGGAAGGCTCGAGCAGGCGCCAGTCGCCGCCATAGATGGCGCGAAACGTCTCCGGCAGACCAGGGCCGGAGGCGTCATCGTCATCGAAGAGCAGTGTGTACGGTGCGCCAGGGCCGCGCAGTTCAACCATAGCAAAGAGGGCCTGCCCGGGAGGGCCGTGCCTGCCCGTTTATCCTTCTCCGGGGTGGGCGGGCGGCTTGACTGCGCCCGCGCGCCGGTTTACAGGGCGCAACCGTTCATCCTTTTCGGGGTGCACTGACAACTTGCTCGCACGAACACAGACACAGGCGGGGCGCGCACGCTCCTGGGGTGGTGAATTACCTGCGCCGCGCCTTCCCGGCCGGCGACGGATCAGAGCGGCGCCATCTCGCCGATGCGGGTAATCCCGGCGACCAGGTGCTGCCCGGGTGTCAGGAGCAGGTGAACCGCATCGCGCTGCACATAGAGATCGGCGCGGGCGCCGAAACGCACCGTGCCCAGGCGCGCGCCGGCCTCGACGCGCTCGCCCGGTTGCACCCGGCAGAGAATGCGCCGCCCCAGGGGGCCGGCCACCAGTGCGACCAGGATCGGCCCCCACTCGGTATCGAGGCCAATGTACAGCCGGGTGTTGCGGTCACCCGCCTCGAGGTCACTCGCGGGCCGATATTCGCCACTGACCTGCTCGACGACGCGCACCGTGCCGGCAATCGGGCTGCGACAGACCGGCACGTCGAAGGGCGGAATTGACACGGCCAGGCGCAGACAGTCCGAATGAATAAAACGATGCTCGTACACCTCCTCCAGCCGCAAGAGCACGCCGTCGGCGTGGGCAAACAGGGCCCCTGGCTCGTTAGGCGTGGTCCGCTCCGGGTCACGGTAGAGGACCGCGGCGAGGGCCGTAAGCGCCAGGGGGACCGGGGCCAGTCGCGGACGTAGCCCGAGTGCCAGGCCGGTGAGTCCAAGCCCCAGGCCGAGGAGAGGCGTCGCCTCCGGGTCAAGCCCGGGGATGGGTGAATGGCGATCTCTGGATACGGTCTGCTCTTCCATAGATGGGCAGGATGGGGGTGGAGGGCCTGCCGTTGGAACGTGAACGCCCCGCTCGGCGGAGCGATTGCAGGCGTTCGCGCGGCCAGACCCGTACATATCTATAATACCTCCGGATTGTAGCATGGGCGCTGGCGCGGCGCAACCGGCTGGCGCGGGCGCTTCTGGTATAATGAAAAAAGTGATAATTACCCGCGCGGTACGATGAGATGCTTAATCCGTTTCAGGCACTCGGTAAGGCCCTGCGTGACCTCTTCGATGATATTCTCCTGCTCCTTGTGTGCAATCTGATCTGGGCGGCGCTCAGCCTGCCACTGTGGTTGTTCGCCCTGAGCGCGCTGGCTCAGGGCGCTCCGCTGGTGGCGTTGCTTGGCGGGATGCTGGGGGCGCTGCCGGCGGGCCCGGCTAACGCGGGGTTGTTCTACGTTGCACACCGTGTGACCGATGGCCGCGCCACGAAGATCGCCGATTTCTTCACCGGGATGCGCGAGTATCTCCGTCCCACGCTGCTGATCACCATCATTGCCGCGAGCGGGGTGCTGCTTATCCTCTTCAATTTAGGCTTCTACCTGGGCATGCACTCGATCCCGGGCGGTCTGCTCCTCGGTCTGTGGCTCTACCTGGTGTGGTTCTGGTCTGGTCTGATGCTCTACGCCTACCCGTTGATCATGCTCCAGGAACACCCTGCGCTGCGATTGATCGGGCGCAATGCCCTGCTGCTATCGATCGGTCGCCCGATCTACACCCTGGTAACCCTCGTTCTTATGGGGGTTGTGCTGGTGGTTAGCCTGATTCTGGTTGTGCCCATGGTGTTGATCACCCCCGCGTTCTTTGCTGTCTGGGCCACCTGTGCTACCCGCGCGCTGATCGCCGATGCCCGCCGCCGGCGTGAGGAGGCGAGCGCCGTCGCCCCCTCTCCTCCCACCGAGGAACGCGGTCGTAAAGGGCAGGTGCGGCCGAAGTAGGGGGCGCCCGGGGCCAATCTACCAACCGCAACGCCTCCCAGGAGTGAAGCGATGCTCACCCGACGAATCATTCCCTGTCTCGATGTCAAGGCTGGACGAGTCGTGAAGGGTGTTTCCTTCGTCAACCACCGTGACGCGGGCGACCCGGTGGCCCTGGCCGCGGCCTACGACGCCGCAGGGGCCGATGAACTGGTTTTCTACGACATTACCGCCTCCAGCGACGAGCGGGCGATTATGGTTGAGGTAGTCGAGCGCGCCGCGGCCCAGGTGTTCATTCCCCTGACGGTCGGCGGTGGGCTGCGCACGGTCGAGGATATGTACCGGATGCTCCGCGCCGGGGCCGATAAGGTGTCAATCAACACGGCGGCGGTGCTGACCCCGCAACTGATCGAGGACGGCGCGAAACGCTTTGGCAGCCAGTGCATTGTGCTCTCGGTGGATGCGCGGCGCGTCAACGCTCCCGGCGAGCCGCCGCGATGGGCGGTCTTTACCCATACCGGCGCCAATCCCCGGCCCACGGGCCTCGACGCGATTGAGTGGATCCGCCGCGGCGTCGAGCTGGGTGCAGGGGAGATCTGCATCAACAGTATGGACGCCGATGGTCAGAAGACGGGCTACGATCTGGAGTTGCTGCGGGCGGTGAGCGCAGCGGTGCCGGTGCCGGTAATCGCCTCGGGTGGTGTGGGCACGCCGGAGCATATGTACCAGGGCATCGCCGAGGGCCACGCCGATGCGGTGCTGGCCGCCTCGATCTTCCACTTCGGTGAGTATACGATTGCCGATGTCAAGCGTTACCTCGCTGAGCGCGGCATCCCTGTGCGCGAGGTGGCCCCATAGCGCACCGCCGGGCGACTTTTTGCGGCAAACACTGGCGGATGCCTCGCCAGGGGTCATTCGCGGGGCACATAACGTCAGAATGAAAAGAAGTGTTCCCGGAAGGGCCGCGCCCTCCCGGGCTCTCCCCGCCGCTGAGTTGTTTCCCGGGAGGGCGCAGCCCTCCCAGAACCCTGGGGGCGCGGAGAGGCGTGTCAGCCTGGCTGAAAACCCTGCCCTGTTTATGCCTCGCGCGTGAGCACCACCAGGGTCACGTCGTCGAAGGGCGGCTGGCCGTGCCCGTGCTCGTCCACCGCGGCGCCGATGGCCTCAACGATGGCCGGGGCCGGGTCGGTATGACGGGAAGCTATCAACTCCTGGAGCCGTTCGGTGCCAAAGGCTTCCAGTTGCTCATCAACGGCCTCGGTCACGCCGTCGGTGTAGCACACCAGTACATCCCCCGGCGCGAGCCACACCGCGGCTTCGGTGAGGCTGATCGCCTCCAGGACGCCGAGGGCGATGCCGGGCGTGCGCAGGTCAACGAAGGTCCCATCGGCGGCCCGGTAGAGCAGCGGTGGGTTGTGGCCCGCGCAGGAGTAGCGTAAGTGGCCGCTGGCCGGGTCCAGAATGCCATAGAAGATGGTGACAAACATGCCCGCCTCTGAGTCGCGGGTGATCCAGCGGTTGGCCCGTTCTAGCGCCAGGGCGGGTGGTGAGCCGTCGAGGGCCGCGGCGCGCACGAGCGAGCGGGCCAGGGCCATGAACATCGCCGCGGGTACCCCTTTGTCGCTCACGTCGGCTATGACGAAGCCGAGATGCGCCGGGGCCACCACTGCCGGGGGCAAGGGGCGCGCAGTGGTGGCCCCGGCGGCGTCGGGCGCAGCCGCACCGGCGGCCAGGCGCGCGGCTTGATGCCGGTCGGCGGCTGTTTCGCTCGTGGTGAGGGCACGGTTGTTGTCACCAGGCAACCACCAGAAGTCGTAGAAATCGCCGCCTACCAGCCGGGCCGAACGATAGCCGGCAGCGATCTGCCAGCCGGGCAGCGTCGGGCTGCGGGCAGGGAGCAAGGCATGCTGGATTTCGCGGGCCACTTTCAGTTCCTGTTCCAGATGGGCGGCCTGTTCGGCCTCGCGGGCCAGGAGCAGGCTTTCGAGGGCCGCCGCCAGTTGCCCCGCCGTCCCGGTGCAGAGATTGCGCCGGCGGTCGTCGAGGCCGGGGTCGCTAACATCGTAGTCGAGCACCAGCGCGCCCAGCAGGCCGCTGCGGGCCGCCAGCGGCAGGGCTACCAGGCTACCGCTGCGGGCCATACCGATCAAGCGTGGCCAGAGGGAGGCATGCCTGCCCGCGTCAGGCAGGTTGAACAGCCGCGGGCCGTCGGCAACGGTGGCGGCGGCGCGCAGGGCCGCCAGGAGTGGCGCGTCGCTCAGGGCGAACGGCTCGGCGCTGAGTTGCTGCGCCCGTTCGCGACCCAGGCCGTAGCTCGCGCCCACCCGAAAGCTCTCATCTGCCTCGTTCCACAGCAGCACGTGGCAGCGAGGGGCGCCGATCAGCAGAGGGGCCAGACGCGCAGCCGTGGCGAGCAGGCTATCTACCCGGTCACAGCTGCCGAGGTTGGCCGCTACCTGCAACAGCGCGTTCAGGGTCCAGGCTTCCTCTTGTTGCGCCCGGTAGGCGTTGGCGCTCTCGAGGGCCGCGGCGGCCTGGTCGGCGATCAGTGAGAGCAGGCGCAGGTCGTTGGCGTTGAAGGCGCGGGGTGCGTAGCTCTGTACCGAGATCGAGCCGATAACCCTATCGCCGGCGATCAGGGGCACGTAGATGCCGGAGCGTGGCGGGCGATCGCTCTGGTAGCGCGGACGGGCCGGCAGCAGGTCCATCTCGCGGGTAAAATCCTCCACCAGCACGGCCTTGCCGGTCTGACGCATCCAGCCCACCAGGCCCTCGCCGGGGGCCAGGCTCACCGTCAGTGGCGGGAGGCGCACGCGGTCTTGTACCCGCACCACCAGCGTGTAGCGGTCGTCGTCGAACAGCCCGAGGTGAAACGAGGCGGTGTCCACCACCTTGCTGGCCTCACGGTAGACCAGGTCGCACAGGGCCTCGACATCGAGTTCGCTGCGAATGATGGCGCGGCTGATCTCGTTGAGCAGGGCCAGTTCGCGCACGCTGCGGCGCTGGCTGGCGAGGTTGAGGGCCGCGCGGCGCACGGCGGCGGCGGCAGCCACCAGGGCCAGACCGGCGAGCAGGAAGTAACCGCTGCCCAGGCGCGTGTAGATCGCCGCGCCGAGCATGGCGAGGGGGAGTGGCGCGAACTCGGCGCCGAGGGCCAGGCGCCAGCTACCGCGCCACCAGGTGCTGATCCCGGAGCGACCGCCTTGCAGGTACTCGCGTCCGATCCGCCCGAGTTGCAGGCTGACCAGGTAACAGGGAACGATTGCCAGCGTCAGCACCAGGGGGTCGAGGGTCTGCGGGTCGTACTGAGGGTGCCCGGTAGCGGCGGTGGCCAGGGCCGCACCAGCGAGAATGGCCAGGGCGCGGGCGCCACCGCGCAGGAAGGGCCGGGCCCCCAGGAGGTAGAGACCGGGCGGGCGGTGGTAGAGGAAAGAGAGCGCCACGCCTGAGAGCGCGCCTTCGATGGCGGCGAGCAAGGCTCCAGTGGTGGGGCCGAGGCTCAGCGCGGCGGCGATCAGCACGATGCCACTGAGGCTGTGGCTGTCGGCGGGGGGCGCACGGAAGCTGAGGAGGTCAACAGCGAAGGCCAGGGCGCCGAACAGCGCCAGCGCGGCCAGTGGCGTTGCAGTTCGGGGAGCAACGAGGAGCCAGATCCAGCCGACGCTGCCAAACGCCAGAGAGTAGAGGATCAACAGCCGTTCCCGGCTCACGCACGTCCCTGCCCGAAGGTGGCCCGCGCCTCCTCAACGTCCGGATGAATGGCGAAGACCTGGGAGAAGCCGGTGAGGTCGAAGACCTCGCGCACCTGGGGTTGCAGCGCGGCGAGGCGCAATTCGCCGCCGAGGGTCATCAACTCTTTGCGAATGAGCAGCAAGGCCCGCAAACCGCTGCTGGAGAGAAAGGACACCCCGCTGAGATCGAGCACGACCCGGCGGGCGCCGCGGGCGATCTCCTGGTGCACGGCGCGGCTGAGTTGCGGCGCCGTGGCCGCGTCCACTCGCCCGGTGACGGGGAGGGTCAGGGTATCGTCGGTGGCTGGAGGGGTAATGTACTTGACCATGGTCAGCATATTGCCGCCCTGGGGGTTGAAGTCGAAGCGCACTTCGTCCATGAGCCGGGTGATCAAATAGATGCCCAGGCCTCCGGCCTGGCGTTCTTCGAGCGGCGAGGAGAGGTCGGGAGGAGGAATACTGCCCGGATCGAACTGGCGCCCGTAATCACGCAGGGTGACGATGAACTGATTGCCCTCACAGCGCCAGGAGAGGGTGATATCACCGGGGGTGTTGGGATCGTAGGCGTGCTGGATTACATTGGTTGCGGCCTCATCCACGGCGAGTTGCACCTGCCAGGTCGCCCGCTCGTCGAGGCCGGCCTGTTCGGCGGCGGCGGTAATAAAGGCGCTGATGCGAGCCAGCGCCTCAAGATCAGCGGTGAGCGTAATGCTTTCCATGGGATGGTTCAAAAGGAACCAACCGCTTCGACCGTATCATTGTAAAGCTCGAAGAGCGAGGTAAAGCCGGTCAGGTCGAAGACTTCTTTAATGCGTGGCGGGAGATTTGCGATGCGAATGTCGCCGCCTTCCAGGTCGGTCAGCTTCCACTCGCGGGCGCGCTTGCGCGCCTCGATCAACACGCGCAGCCCGGGGCTGCTGATGTACTCCAGCCTGGCCAGGTCGAGCACGATACGGTAGCGCCCCTCGTTGAAGAGGGCATTGATCTGCTGCTTGAGCTGCGGCGCGGTAGCTGCATCTACCCTGCCCGCGACCTCCAGCAGATCAACCCGGTTCATCCGGCGGTGGGTAATCTCCATATCCGACCCTCCTCAAGCGGCGCCCGTGGACGAACACAATGGACGTATTATACCATGCCGCTCGTATGAAGACGGCACAGCCGGAGGCGCTCGTTGCTCAAGCCCCGGGTTGCCCACAGGGCCGATGCAACGCAGGCCCGTTCGGACCTTACCTATTTTTTGGTGGCGTGCTGATGTGAATCCCCCTGCCTGTAGGGGCGACAAGCCCTCCCCACCGGGAGGGCGCAGCCCTCCTGTTCATCCCGACGATCTGCGCGGAGGGACTTCACACCACTAACGGTTCGCTTGGGTGGCGGGAGGAATTGAGCGGCAGAGTGGAGCGCACCTTACGCAACTGCCGCAGCGATTCCACGGCCGCTTCATGAACGCTGGCGTCGGCGTCCTCCATAGCGCGAGTGAGGGCATTGAACACCGAGGTGGTCGCAGCGGCGGCGCCGATGCGCCCAAGGGCGCGTGCGGCGGCCTCGCGCGCGTAGACATCGCTGTCGCTGAGCAGGTCGGTAAGGCGAGCGATCAGCACAGGGGCGCCGGCGAGTTCACCGAGCTGGCCGAGGGCCAGAGCAGCGGCGGAGCGGACAAAGCTATCCTCATCGACCAGGCACTGACTCAGGTAATCAATCAACTGGGGTGAGGCAATGCGGTCGCGCAGGGCGCCGAGGGTACGGGCGGCAGCGAAGCGCGTCTCCAGATCGCAGTCGTAGAGAGCCACGCGGGTAAGGGCCTTCACCAGGGGCGCCGGTGGCGTGCCAGCGAAGTGCCCGAGCATCCGTGCCGCAGCCGCGCGCACGTGCGAGGCACTGTCGCTCAACCCGTCGTGCAACAACACCAGGTCGCTGGTGGTGTAATAACCGTTGCGGCTCCGCAGGCTGCGGATCGTCTCGTAACGCGACTGCCAGCCCGCATCGGCCAGTTGGCGGCGCAAGTGGGCAAACTCGCCGGGGATGAAGCCATCGAGTTCGGCCATCAGGGTAGTCCGGAACCACTCGTCGCGGGAGCTGTTGAGCCGCTGGCGGGCCAGGGTGATGACCTGGAGGCCGATGAAGAGTTGCTCCAGGGCGGCGCGCATTTCGGGGCGGGTGCGCAACTCACGCTCGATCAGGCGCGCGACCTGGTAACGCATTTGCCCCGCGCGCCGCACGATCAGATCTGCGCCCGGGCCACGGGTGATCTCGGCCAGTGTCAGCACTGCGGCAATGGGTTCGCGCTGGTAGGCCTCGAGAAACGGCTCCAGCGTTCCCACGGCCAGGTAGGCCAGCAGCGAACCAGTGCCGGTGATCTGAATATCCTGACGAGGGTTGCGGGCGAACCCGCTGAGCCGTTCGGCGATGCGCGCACGCCAGGTGTCCTGATCAAACATGGCTTTCTCAATGGTATGGTACACTGGGCCAGTGGCACCCGATGACAATCCTGTCACCTGGCAGGTGAGAGGCATTATAGCACGCCCCATCCCGCCTGAACGGATAAGAATGGTTGTCTCAAGATTACAATAATGCATCTACGTCCGGGCTGCCATCCTCCGTTAGTACTATGAACATAAGACGCGCGGGCGGGCGCGGGCCGGCGCGCTGAGTCGAGCATCTTGATTATGACAAACCCGAACGACGCCGAAGAAAGCGTTCGCCGTGTGCGGCGCGGCTGCACCTTCGTGGCACTGCTGTTCGTCGCCTTTGCCGTGCTCTACACCAGCGCGACCGGTAACCTGGCCTTTTTGCTACTGCTGGTGGTGGCGGCGGCAATTCTGCTCTTTGCTCGCTCGGTGCGCTAACGGCGCTGCGCGCGCCGCTGTGGTATACTCTCGCCACACATGCCGGCGCCCGGTAAAGGAGCGTTCCGATGAGAGTACGCTACAGCGCCCGCACCCATCCCGGCAAGCGGCGCGAGGTCAATCAGGATGCCTATGGAGTCAGGCAGTTCGGCGAGGCCGTGCTGCTGGTCGTCTGTGACGGGATGGGGGGCCATGCCGCAGGCGAAGTGGCAAGCGCCCTGGCCGTCGAGGCGATCACCGGCGCCTTCGATCCCGCCGCGCCCCCTGCTGAGGCGTTGCGAGCGGCGTTTATCGTCGCCAATGCGCGCGTCTACGCCGAGGGCCACGGGGCCATGGGCACCACCGGTGTGGCCGCTCTGCTCGTCGCCAATCAATTGGTTGTGGCCAATGTCGGCGATAGCCGGGCCTACCTGGTGCGCGAAGAGCAGATTACCCAGATTACGCACGATCACTCGTTTGTCTCCGACCAGATCGCCGCTGGCCTGATGACCCCGGAAGAAGCCCGCTCATCGGTGGTACGCAATATCATCACCCGCGCCCTTGGCCATACCGCCGAGGTGGAGGTGGATGTGTTCGTGCAACCCCTCCAGGCGGGGGATACGGTACTGCTCTCAACGGATGGGATGCACGGCCTGGTCAGCGATGAGGAGATCGCCGCCATCGCCAGTTTGCAGCCGCCGGATCAGGCAGCGCAGCAGTTAGTGGACCGGGCCAACGAGCTGGGCGGGATCGACAACATCACCGTGGTGATTGCTCAGATCGACGAACTGGACGGACGCTCGACCGCGGCTGATCCGCGCGCCGAGCCAGCCCCGCTGCCCCCCGGAGCGGTTGATGACCCTCCAGAGACCGCGTCCGCGCCCATCGCCGCCGGGCTGTCCGCCGCGTCCTCTTTCCGCCCGACGCCTCCCGAGCGCCCGCTCTCGCGCCTCGGCCTCGCTCTGGCTGCTCTGACCCTGCTTGTGCTACTCGGGGTCGGCGGAGCGCTCTGGGCCCTCCCCATAGAAACAGCTGCGCCCCTGTCTCCGTCACCCGCTGCCAGTCCCACCCCTTCTACGCCCACGCCATCCCCACCGCTGCCAACCATCCCCTGAAGCGCGGTTCGAACCCGGTGAGGAGCGGCTCGCTCAATCCCGGTGGGTCTGCGCACCTTACATGGTGTTCTACCATTGTAGATTTGTAGATTTCGGATTGCAAATGGCCGTGCAAGGCGTCCAGGTGCGCTTTGACGCGCCGCTGCGTGCGGAGTGTTCAAGCTAGATTGGTATTCCCCCCACACCGACCTGCGGGCCCCGCGCGCCGAGCTGTTTGACCACCGCCTGCTCGAGGGTGGCGGCGGTAGGCACCTCGCTCAGTGTCACCCCGGTGGCAACGAGGGCCTGGGC
>JBDNDG010000479.1:0-3197 GCA_046719255.1 Chloroflexaceae bacterium | reverse complement strand
ACAAACCGGGGTGTCTGCTTGCCACAGACACCCCGAAGGCCTGGTCGGGGCGAGTGGATTTGAACCACCGACCTCCGCGACCCGAACGCGGCGCTCTACCAGGCTGAGCCACGCCCCGCATACTGGTGCACCTGCTATGGCGGATGGTGCCGAAGGTGGGACTCGAACCCACACGGGGTTGCCCCCAGCGGTTTTTGAGACCGCCGCGTCTGCCATTCCGCCACTTCGGCGCGACGACTTCGATTATAGCAGGTCGCTACGGACGCGTCAAACATGGCAGCGCCCTCAGGCTGTTGCAATGTCTGCCTATGGCGAGCATCGCCACAGGGCGACGGGGTGACGGGGCGACGCGGTATCGCCCCGGGGCGCATACGGTATCGCCGCGGGGTGGTGGGGTGCGCGGGGTGACGGGGCGGCGCGGGGGCGGCCCCGGGGCGCGCGGCATCGCCGCGGGGTGGCGGGGCACGCCGGCGGGGGCCAGGCCGAAGCATTCGCGTGGGCGGCCATCGGCCCCACGGCGGGGTGGGCGCGAATGCTTCGGCCCTACGGGTGGCGCCGTGCGCCCCGCGGGCACTGACCGGACCCGCGGCACATGTGGCATCGTCGCGGGGTGGTGGGGTGCCCGCATCCGTGTTCGCGCGGGCATCTTGCCCGCGCTCCGAGGAGAGAGGTGTACGGGTATCCCGGGGTTCGCCCGCTCCTCCAGCACTCGTTGCGGCGCAGTGGTATGATGAATCAGAGTGTGGGTGTCTGCATCGTCGCGGGAGTGCCAGGATACAGGAATGGGTTGCCGTTGTTGCCAGATCGTTGCTCTGCTTGCCGCTGTGTTCATCGCCGGCTGTGCCGGGCTACCCGGAACGCCGGCGCCGGCCACCACACCTCCCGCGGAGGCCGTTGTTGCCGCGTCGCCCTCAGCGACACCTGTCATCGTCACGCCGTCTGCAACGCTGGCCCCCACCCTGCCCCCCACGGCCACCCCCACTCCGCCGTCGCCCAGCTCCACGCCCATTCCACTCGACCCCACGCCGACCCTGGCGCCCGTTGATGCCGGGCTGCGTACCGAGATCTTCGAGAAGGTCTGGACCACGGTGCGCGACACCTACGTGTACGAGGACTATCGTGGGGTGGACTGGGAGCGGGCGCGAGTCGAGTTCGCACCGCGGATCGCCGCCGCCGCCGACCCCGAGACGTTCTACGCCCTGATGCGCGAATTGATCGCCCTGCTCGACGATGAGCACTCGCGCTTTGAGTCGCCGCAGGAGGTTGCCGCCCACGAGGCCGAGTATCGGGGCGAGTACCGGTACGGCGGCATTGGCGCGCAGATCCGCAACGTCGAAGAGGGCGGTCTGATCACTGCGCTGGTACCCGATGGCCCTGCGGCGCGGGCTGGCATTCTCCCTCGCGACATCATTCTGGCCGTCAATGGCATCCCCTTCACCGACACCGCCGCCTTCGGTCCCGACGGGCCGATCGGGGCCGTGCGCGGCACACCAGGTACCCGCGTGCGCCTGACGGTGCGGACCGGTCAGGAAGTGCCCCGCGAGGTTGAGGTGGAGCGCGAGGTGGTCAACGCCGATGCCTTCAACCAGGTTCGCGTGACCACGCTCCCGGGCCGGGCCATCGGCTACGTGGAGATCCCGAGTTTCTACGTGGAAGGGGTTGACGAGAAGGTACGCGCCGGGGTCGAACGACTCCTGGCAGCCGGGCCGCTCGATGGACTGATCCTGGACGTGCGCGGCAACTCGGGCGGCTACGTCCACCTGATGCTTCAGACAGTGGCCCTGTTTCAGGACGGGGGCAGTATTGGCAGCACCCGGGGCCGGAACAGCAACGAGCAGCAGAAGGTGCCCACGGGGAAGACCATCCCCGGTATCGAGCGCGTGCCGCTCGTGGTGCTCATCGGCCCCGATACGGCCAGCGCCGCCGAGATGTTCGCCGGTGGCCTGCAAGCCCTGGGTCGTGCCAGGGTAGTTGGCACGCCCAGCGCCGGAAACACCGAGAACCTCTACAGCTACGACTACCCCGATGGCTCGCGGCTGCTGCTGGCGTCGGTTGCCTACCAGTTGCCCGATGGGACCCTGATCGAAGGGCGCGGCATTCTTCCCGACCGTGCCCTTGATGTCGAGTGGTGGCGCTTTCCCATCGAGAGCGATCCCCAGGTGAACCTGGCGATCGACCTCATCGCCGAAAGCCGCACGAGCGGGGGCGCCTCTGGCGGCCCTCAGCGCAAGAGCAGCAGCAACCCCAGCGGCAGCAGCACCAGCGCGGCGGCGAAGGCGGCCGTGGCCCGGTGATCGTGCACAATCACCTGTTGCGCGCGCAACAACGAACGTTGGAGGGGATGGTAGAACAGGGCCAGCGCCAGCAGCGAGAAGATCGTAACGCAGACCATCTCGATCAGGACAATGGCAAATGCAGCGGAGCCGGCCACAATCAGCGCGGCCACTGCGGTATCCACAAAGGTGGTGATATTGGCGCCCATAATGTACGGCACCACCCGTTCGCGCCGCACGACCCCGCGCGCGGCCAGTGGCACCAGCGCCGACACCGAGACCGAGACCGACAGCGTTACGCTCGTAATGCCGGCCCCCAGCAGAAACATGGCCCAGGGTTTGCCGGACAGCCGTTCGACGCGCCCCAGGGCCGGGCTCTGGTGGTGAATCGCGGGCAGGGCGCGGTCAAGCAGGGCAAAGGCGCCCATCAGCAACATCACGCCCGTACCGATCAGGCCCAGGGGCGAAATATGCTCGATCATGACCCCGGCCAGCGGATCAACGATCGGGTCGAGCACCGATGTCAGGGGCGTAGCGGCGCTGATCGCCGGTACACTGATGTACTCGCCAGCTACGAGCACGTAGGCCAGCGCCATCGCCGGCAGGTAGATCACCGCCGTCGTGAGCAGCGACAGCACACCGACCGCCACCCCCTCGGTGCTGTGTCGTCCCCGGGCGGCATAGATCAATCCGGTGACCAGCACCACCAGAGAGGCGCCCAGACGCGAGCCGGTAATCATCATCAGGGTTTGCAGGGCATCGAGCGAGCCGGCGGCGAACAGCGAGACGGCGAGGGCCGCCACGGGCGAGCCACTCAGGAAGAGGTAGGCGAGCAACCAGCCCATTCCCAGCGCCCCGGCCGGCGAGTCGACCCGGAACAGGCCCGAGGCCAGCGAGCCGTAGGCCCCGGCGCCACGTTTCAAC
>JBDNDG010000478.1:0-3209 GCA_046719255.1 Chloroflexaceae bacterium | reverse complement strand
CCCGCCGGGGCATGGGGAATTCCGGATTTCCCCATGCCCTGACCGCTGTTGGGGTCACTTGCCACCCTCGCCGGCAGGGGGGTGCGGAAACCCGGTGTTCCCCTGTTTTCATATCAACATAACATAATTGGAATGCGTTCATCCTCGCTGGCGGTTTCTCTGGTGATGCCAATGGCGACCCTTGAGCGAGCTGTGGCCCTGAAGGGCACGGCTACCGGGGCAGGGCTGTGCGCCGTGGGGCCGGGTGGGTTCTCCGGGTTCCTGCAACGATACTGGTGGGGTTGCGGGTGGCGTCGGCCAGGGTGACGAAACGGGCATCACTTGCCGTTCTCTGGTCTTGCGGTATACTCTCATCAGGCACAGGCTGCCTGTATTCTGCACCTGCATCTCGGGAGGAGTAAGCGATGACCCAGGCCACGATCGGCGTGATCGGCGGCAGCGGGCTCTACGCAATGGAGGGCCTGGAAGATGTGGAGGAGGTGTCGCTGGAGACGCCGTTCGGCGCTCCGAGCGATGCGTTCGTAATTGGTACCCTGGGCGGTCGCCGGGTGGCGTTTTTGCCCCGCCACGGCCGTGGGCACCGGCTCAATCCGAGCGAGGTGCCCAGTCGCGCCAATGTTTATGCCTTTAAGCAACTGGGGGTCGAGTACCTGATCTCGGTGAGCGCCGTTGGCTCCCTGCGGGAAGAGTACGCGCCAGGCCACGTGGTCGTGCCGGATCAGATCTTCGACCGTACCAAAGGTATTCGACCGGCAACGTTTTTTGAGAACGGCGTGGTCGCCCACGTGAGTTTCGATAAGCCCTTCTGCCCGGCGCTGAGCCAGCGTCTCTACGCGGCGGCAAAGGCGGCCGGCGCGACGGTCCATCGTGGCGGTACGCTGGTTGTGATGGAGGGACCGGCGTTTTCTACGAAGGCCGAGAGTGAGGAGAACCGCCGCCGTGGCCATTCGCTGATTGGGATGACTGCCCTGCCCGAAGCCAAGCTGGCCCGTGAGGCGGAGATTGCCTATGCCACCCTCGCCATGGTTACCGACTACGATGTCTGGCACCCCGATCACGATGCGGTGACTGTGGATGCGGTGGTGGCCGTGCTGCAGGCCAACGCGCTCCTGGCCCAGCGCATCGTGCGCAATGTCGTGGACCTGATCGGCGATGGCTTCGAGAGCCTCGCCCATACCGCCCTGGCCACGGCGATCATTACCGATCGTTCACGCATCCCCGCCGAGGCCCGCGAGCGGCTCAGGGTTATCGCGGGTA
Organism: Chloroflexaceae bacterium; assembly: GCA_046719255.1. Classification (GTDB taxonomy): domain Bacteria; phylum Chloroflexota; class Chloroflexia; order Chloroflexales; family Chloroflexaceae; genus JACAEO01. The sequence goes on along the minus strand of JBDNDG010000478.1, from coordinate 1,952 downwards.
AGTATCTGGACGTGTCATGACCGCAGACGTGCGGATGATCCCCGTGGCTGGCATCGGCGAGGTGCGTCCCGGCGATGATCTGGCTCGCCTCTTGCTCACGGCTCTTGATGCCGCCGGGCAGACGCTCGCGCCGGGCGATGTTCTCGTAATCACCCAGAAGGTCGTGTCGAAGGCCGAGGGCCGCCTGGTTGATCCGTCGCAGGTCGAGCCTTCGGCCTTCGCGCGCCAGCTCGCCGCTCAGGGCCGTAAAGACGCCGCGTACTACGAGGTGGTGCTTCGCGAGAGCCGGCGCATCGTCAAGATGGCCAATGGCGTGCTGATCACCGAAACCCGCCACGGCCTGATCTGCGCCAATAGTGGGGTGGACGAGTCGAATGTCGCTGGTGGTCAGATTGTCTGTTTGCTGCCCGAGGACCCGGATGCGAGCGCGGCGCGGCTCCGCGCCGCTATTCGCGAGGCCACCGGCGTGACGGTGGCGGTGATCATCTCTGATACCTTCGGTCGTCCATGGCGTGAGGGTCAGGTTAATGTAGCCATCGGCTGCGCCGGTATTGCCCCGCTGAGCGATTATGCCGGGGTCACCGATCCCTATGGCTATACCATGCAGGCAACGCTGATCGCCGTTGCCGATGAGCTGGCCAGCGCCGCCGAGCTGGTGATGGGGAAGATTGACGGTGTGCCGGCGGTGATCGTGCGTGGATACGCCTATACGCCCAGTGAGGAGGCCACTGCCCGACGCTTGATCCGCGATCCGCGCTTCGATCTGTTCCGCTGACGGTGGGGAAACCCGGTTTCCCCGTGTTCCTATCAACTCTCATCGGTGTTGACACATCGGCACAACAAGCCATGGACTTCTTCTCCATCATCCGTGGGCGGCGCTCGGTTCGGGCCTTTCGCCCCGACCCGCTCACGCGCGAGCAGGTCGAGGCAGTCCTGGAGGCCGCGCGCTGGGCGCCCTCGCCCCACGGGCGCCAGCCCTGGCGCTTCGTGGTGCTGACCGCGCCCGAGGCCAGGGCGCGCCTGGCCGAAGCTATGGGCGCAACCTGGCGCCGCCAGCTCGCCCTCGACGGGCAGGACGCCGCGATCATCGAGGCGCGCTTCCACAAATCCCGCCAGCGCATCATCGGGGCGCCTGTGGTGGTGCTCCTCTGCCTCTACCTGGAAGACCTCGATACCTACCCTGATGTCGAACGGCAGGCCGCCGAGGTCACGATGGCCGTACAGAGCCTCGGCTGCGCCGCCCAGAACATGCTTCTCGCCGCCTATGCCCTCGGCTTTGACGGTGGCTGGATGTGCGCGCCCCTCTTCTGCCAGGAGACGGTGCGCGCCGCCCTGGGCCTCGATGCGACCCTGCACCCCCACGCGCTGATTACGCTCGGCTACGCCGCCCAGGATCCCGTGCGCCGCCCCCGCCGCGCCCTTGAGGAACTGGTGGCACGCTGGGAGTAGGACCACGTAACCGGATTGTTAAGCAGGTTCACACCATACCTGATAGTAATTTCACTTGAATCCTCCGCAAACAGCGTTGCGTCAGAGTGCACCCGGACGCCTTGCGCAACAATCTGCAATCCGAAATCTACGATCTAAAACGGTCATTGCCGAAACCATTGACCGCGTGCAGGATGAAGTGGTCGAACCGTATGCGCGCCTGATGCAGGCGTTCGATGCGATCTGTGGGCCTCTCGATGAGTGCGGTGCGCCGCCGCGCCGACGAACTGGCTATGGCTCGTGTCAGGCTGTTGCTCGACCGCGGCGACCTCGGCGCCAGAACGTTTGGTTATCCGCTGCGCTGGCTCAGTCGCCTGCGGCTGATATGACCATCGGGGAAACCGGGTTTCCCCACGCCCCTGCCTGAGGGGGGGTTGGGAGAGCGCAGCCCTCCCACGAAAACATCTATTTCCATCCTGGCAATGTGCGGCTGCGCCGCACGGACGGGTGTGAGGAGGGGCAAC
>JBDNDG010000477.1:0-3216 GCA_046719255.1 Chloroflexaceae bacterium | reverse complement strand
CCTGCCACCCAGGCGTTTGAGAGCGCGTCAACGATCTGATTGCGATCGCCGCCCAGGAGCCAGGTAGCGACGGCGGTTGAGGCAACCTTCACCAGGATCACGTGGTCGAGTCCCACCCGGTTGAATGCGTTGGTCAACGCCAGCACGCCCTGGATCTCATAGGCTTTGATGGCGGCATCCAGCACCGTACGTATCGTCAGGGGCGCTTTGCCGTTCGCCACCCGCACACGGCTCAGATAATCGGCGACCGCCAGGATAGCGCCATAGTTGTCGGAGGGATGGCCCCATTCAGCGGCCAGCCAGGTGTCATTGTAGTCGTAGGCGCGGATGAGCATCCCGTTATCGAACGCCGCCTTCACCGGGTCGAGCTGGTAGGGCGTACCAATGACCCGTGCTCCGTGAGGCACCACCGTGCCCGGTACCACTGGACCGAGCAGCTTGGTGAATTCCGGGGAACTGAAAGCCATCACCGCGCAGGCAATCGAGTCGAGCAGGGTGTAGCGGGCCGTGTCCTCGGCAAGAATGCTCTCAACCTCGTAGTTTACGACATAGTCGGCGATGGCGGTGAGCAACCCATCAGGGGCGGGCCGATGGTTCAGATCGTAGGTGTTGCCCATAGCAGTTCTCCTTTACGGCCTGTCGCTCAACGGCAGGAAGGGCTGTGGGGCCGGGCCGGTGTACTCAGCGCTGGGGCGGATGAGCTTGTTGTTGTGGCGCTGCTCGAACGCGTGCGCCGCCCAGCCCGTCGTGCGCGAGACGACGAAGATCGGCGTGAACAGCTCGGTGGGAATGCCACAGCAGTGGTAGACAACCGCTGAGTAGAAGTCCAGGTTGGGGAAGAGCGAGCGTTCGCGCCGCATCACCGCCTCGATGCGCTCGGCAACCGCGTAGAGCATCGGCTCGCCCATCAGGGCGCTCAGCCGCTCTGCCCAGGGCTTGATGATATCCGAGCGCGGGTCTGATTTCTTGTAGACGCGATGGCCGAAGCCCATAATCAACTCTTTGCGCTTCAACAGCTCCATAACCCCTGCCTCGGCCTCGTCGGGGCTGCTGAAGCGCTGGATCAGCATCATTGCCGCCTCGTTCGCGCCGCCGTGCAGCGGGCCCTTCAAGGCGCCGATGGCCGCCGTGATAGCCGAGTGCAGGTCGGCGCGGGTCGAGACCACCGTGCGCCCCACGAAGGTCGAGGCGTTGAACTCGTGCTCGGCATAGAGGATGAGCGAAATGTCCAGCGCCTTGCGGAACACCTCCTCGGGCTTCTCGCGGTGCAGCATGGTCAGGAAGTGCCCGGCCAGACTGTCCTCATCGGTGGAGGTGTCAATGCGCTTGCCGTTGTTGGCGTAGTGGTACCAGTAGCAGATCATGGCCGGGAACGTGGCTATCAACCGGTCGGCAGCCTGCTGCGAGGTTTGAAAGCGATTCTCGGCCTCCAGCGCGCCGAGCATCGAGCAGCCCGTGCGCAACACATCCATCGGGTTCACACTGCTCGGAATTTGCTCCAGCACCGCCTTAACCGCAGCCGGCAGATCGCGCAGCTTCTTCATCTGACGCACGTAGCGCGTCAGTTCTTTCTGGTTGGGCAGGTGACCGTAGATCAGCAAATAGGCCACCTCCTCAAATGTCGCATTCGCAGCCAGGTCGGCAATATCGTAGCCGCGGTAGGTCAGACCAACACCACTCTGGCCAACAGTGCAAATGGCGGTTTCTCCGGCAATGACGCCGGCCAGACCGGCGGTGCTCTTCACGGTGGTCACGAGCGATCCTCCTTCGCATACAGACGATCAAGTTGCTGTTCGTAGGCGTGATAGCCCAGCACCTCGTAGAGTTCGCTGCGGGACTGCATGCTGTCCAGGACGCTCCGTTGGGTGCCGTCGCGACGAATACTCTCGTAGGCGCGCAGGGCCGCTGCGCTCATAGCGCGGAATGCCGAGAGCGGGTAGAGGGCGAGACCCACACCGGCCTCGGCCAGTTCGGTGGTTGTAAAAGGGGGGGCAATCCGAACTCCGTAAGGTTGGCCAGAATGGGCACCGGCACGCTGGTGGCGAAACGGCGATAGTCATCGAACGAGGTCACCGCCTCGGCAAAGATAACATCGGCGCCCGCCTCGGCATAGGCGCAGGCGCGCTCGACGGCGGCGTCAAGCCCTTCGACGGCAACCGCATCGGTGCGGGCCACCACCACCAGGCCGCTGTCGGAGCGCGCATCGAGCACGGCTTTGAGACGGTCGATCATCTCGGCCATCGAGACGACCGCCTTGTTGGGCCGATGCCCGCAGCGCTTGGCCTGGATCTGATCTTCGATCTGGATCGCTGCCGCGCCGGCCCCGATCAACTCGCGGATGGTCCGCGCGATCATCAGGGCGCCACCCCATCCCGTGTCAATGTCCACCAGCAACGGGAGCGGGCTGACCGCTGTGATCCGCCGGGTCTCTTCGGTTACCTCGGACAGGGTTGTCAGAGCCAGATCGGGTAACCCGAAGGCCGCATTGGCCACTCCTGCGCCCGAGAGATAGAGGGCGCGAAAGCCGACCCGGGCCGCGAGCAGGGCGCTGTAGGCGTTGATCACTCCTACGATCTGGTGGGGCCGCTCGGCTGCCATTGCCGCGCGGAAGCGCTCGCCGGGAGTGCTGTGATGGTCCATTGCAGGTCCTCCCTTACCTCGTGATATACGAAAAATATATCACGAATAATAATTCGTATATCTTCGGACAGGTAGTTGTGAACCTACCCGATTGAAGGGGCTGCCGCGCCTCTTGCTCCCGCGCTCTCCACTGTGCTGGCGCGGCCCTGCGTGGGGTGGGTCATAGCGATCCCGGGCGGGCCGCGCCCGCCCTGAACCCGCCGGCCGGGCGCCCCGGGAAGCAGGGCCAGCGCAGCTCGCAACCTTGCCACCGAAGGTTGACCCTACTCCCCCCTGCTCTGCCGGTTGCGTTCGCGGGTGCGGAGGGTATCGCTGCGCTCCCATTCAATGGCCCGCAGCCGGCTGAGCGCCCTCCAGGAGGGCGCCAGATCCACCCGACCCAGTTCGCGCACCAGTTGGCGCGCGGCCAGGCCCACAATCGCCGTGTAGGTGGGATAGGCGATCTCCAGGTCGGCCAGTTGCGACACCTCCATCCCCGCGGCCATGCCCGCTGCCACCACCTGCCAGCGGGGGGAGGCTGGGAGGGGGGAAGGCTGCCAACCCTCCCCGCCGGGCAGGGGGGTAGGGGAAACCAGG
>JBDNDG010000476.1:0-3251 GCA_046719255.1 Chloroflexaceae bacterium | reverse complement strand
ACCCTGTGCAAGCTCCAGACTCCGGGGCGCCTCCCCCGTTGCGCGCGATCCTGGCCGTTGACGGCAGCTTTGTTCCTGTTGGCGAAGGATGGAACCATCTCCTCGGCTGGCAACCGGGCGATCTGGCAGGCAGCACCTTCATCGAGCGCGTGCATCCCGATGACCAGGAGATGGTCGTCGCTGCTATTCACGCTGTCTACGCCGCCGGCGCGGCAGCATCGCTGTCGTGCCGCTACGCGCGGAAAGACGGCAGCTACCTGTGGTTGTCCTGGCTGGCGACTCCACGCTCCGGCGGTATCGAGCTGGAGCTGACCGGAGGCCCTGTTACTTAGCGGCGCTTCCGACACGTCGTGTTTCAGGCCGAGCGCAGCCGCTGCCCTGAGCGCAGGCGAAGGGGTAGCATCCCGGCCGGGACCCTGCGCGCCGCTCAGGGTGACACGGAAGGTACCGGATGTGCCACTCAGGTTTCGTTCCGCCAACTCCCCACCAGACTCCCGCCGATGCTCACTGACAATCGCTCCCCTTCCTGTTACGATTCAATCATCAAGATCAACGACGATCTTCGACCGGCCGGAACAGTGCTGTTCCGGCCTTCCTGGAACAAACAGGTCGCGCGGAGTATGAAGCTATGGTTACCCAGGAATATGTACCGACCCAGCCTGGCAAGGTCCGCGTTACCTTTTCGCTGCCTTCCTCGATCTGGGCCGATAGGGTGCAACTTGCCGGTGATTTCAACGATTGGCACGCTATCACAATGCCCCTGCACCGCGATGAGAGTGGTTGGAGCATCACATTGCTCCTGGAGCAAAATCGCGTCTACACCTACTGCTACATGGTGGATGAGGAGCGTGTGAGTGACTGGAACGCTGATGGCTACGTCATTGATAGCGACGGCACGCAGCGTTCGGTGGTGATCCCGCGCCCTGCCACGGCGGGGTAAGTATGTTAGCGCGATGGGGGTGTGCCATCCCGCCGGGCAGGGGTTGGGGACCCCTTTCAGGTGCAGGGTTTTTGTCGGATGCCGTCCTGATGCGCTGCTCGTCCTCACCCTCCTGCCCCCCTCTCCCGCAAGGGAGAGGGGGATATGTTGTGGGCGTTGCGATGCACCAGCTCTGCTGGCGCACCGCAACGCACGATTCTGCCCCCACCTCCGGCAGGGGCGAGGAGAGGGGGGTTGGGTAGGCAGGGCCCGGGGGTTGCACCCCAAACACCCTACATCTGGGAATCCCCTCCGGGAGGGGCGTGGGGCAACCGGGTTGCCCCACATGTTCCCATCAGGGTGAAAACAGGTGTATTTTTGGGAAGGCGAAGCCCTCCCACGAACAGGGATGTTACATTGTGGCGTTGCGCGGCTCAGCCACGCGGAAGGCTGGCACCAGACGCGGCAGGCATTAAGACGATTTCGACAACAAATGCTTCTCTGGGGTTGCATCGGCTCCTCAACCGGGTATGATATGTAGTACTGGCTTCACAAGCTGCGAGGTGCTGCATGCAGTATAACCGGCTCATCACTCTGATGCTGGCGCTGGCGCTGGCAGGTTGCAGCCCTGCTGCCGTCACCCAGCCCACGGGCACCCCCACTCCCGTGGCTACCCCCACGGCGACGGTGCTGCCGACGCTTGCGCGCACCAGCACGCCCGCCGCGACGCCCGGCAGTATGCCGCCGCCGACGCCAGCGCAGACGCCGGAGAGCACGGTGACCGTGGCGCCGATTGCGGTGTTGCCAGCGCCGCTCTATATCAACGACCGGGGCTGGCTGTATCGAATGGCGCAGGACCTCAGCCGGCGTGACCTGATTGCCGGAACGAAAACGAATGGCGACGGGGGGATCGGTGAATTCGCCGTCTCGCCCGTGGACGGCAGGCTGGCCTACCTTACGCATCAAACATCCGGCGATGCCCCGGTGGGCGTGCTGGTGCGCGCCGAGGCCGACGGCAGCAGTCCGGAGGTCCTGCTGGAGGGCAACTATTTCAGCAGCCCGCTCTGGTCGCCCGACGGCACGCAGATCGCCCTGGGAGTGCAGGAGTTGATCGGCGGCCCACCACCGACGCTCGAACCGGGAACGTACCTGATCCCGGCGTCTGGCGGCGCGCCGTGGCTGGCGCAACTCAGCGATCGCGCCGTGCCGCATACGATCGCTCGCGCCTATGTGCCGCAAGCCTGGTCGCCTGACGGCCAGCACCTCCTGCTTAAAGTCTATGGGCTCGCGACCGGCGTCTGCGAGCTGGCGGTGCTGCCGGTGATAGGCGGGCCAGTGCTGCTCATCACGCCGCCTGAGGGTATGACGATAAGCTGTGAGCGCGCGGTCTGGCGCGGCGATGGTGGAGCCATTGCTATGAACATGTTCCGCCAGGGCTCGGGAGCAGTGGAGCCCGGTCTCTGGCAGGCCGATCCCAGGAACGGGGTCATCAGCGAACTGGTCCCGCCGCGGGGGCCAGAGGGATGGATCACCCTCAACAGCATCGGCACTGCCGCGGACGGCGGCTGGCTGGCGCTGGTCGCTTTCACCGCCACGCCGCCGGTTGAGGGAGTGATCCCGGAGCACCAGGTAGCGCACATCGCCGCCGACGGCGCCATCACGGTGCTTCGCCCGGAACGCTATCTGCTAAACTGGTGGCGGTTCGCCTGGGCGCCCGATGGCAGCGGGCTGGTCGTGCAGCGTAGTTCCACAGAGAACAACCTCGCACCCCTGCTCTGGCTGCCGCTCCAGGGCGAGGCGGTTGAGCTGGCTCCGCCCCTACCCCAGCACCTCGTCACCGTCGCCTGGGGCGCCATCGGGGACGATCCGTGAGCGGGACGGTAGATAAGGCCGCCCCGCCGCCCCGGCCCCCGGGGTCACCCCGCCGCCCCGGCCCCCGGGGGCGCCCCGGCACGCCGCCGTGGCCGCCCACGCATGCCTCTGGGCGTGGGGTCTGGTTTCAAGGCGCGCGCGTCCCGCTGGTCAGCAAGGCCCTGTTCTACACGGCCCAGCTCATCCGACAGGAGCGTACAACCGAACGGGGGTCTCCAGTGCGTGAGGTGGGTGCGTGGTGAACCGGCATCATGCGCCGCAACAGCTCGCGCAGTCCCTGTTCGACTGCATCGGGGTGGAGAACCGCAGAGGGGTGAAATTTACGTAACGCGCCGATGCGGGGCTAGTAATCGGCGCTCTTGTACAGGTAGTGGGTGGGGTGCCTGATGGGTCTCGAACCCACAACCTCCTGAGCCACAGTCAGGCGCTCTAACCATTGAGCTACAGGCACCACGTTTCA
>JBDNDG010000475.1:0-3267 GCA_046719255.1 Chloroflexaceae bacterium | reverse complement strand
AACATAACGCAGGTTCAGCAGTTGCGGCGTTAACGTCAGCGCCAGAGTTGCCAGAAACGCCGCATGGCGTCCGCATAACCCCAGGGCCACGCGCCAGCGCTGTGCCCCAAGCAACGCCCCGTAGGTCCCCAGCGCTTCCAGGGCCGGGATGATCAGCAACAACCCCAGTTGCTCGCGGGTCATCACCATCAACCCGCCAATCAACCCCAGCGCCAGCCAGGTACGCGGGCCTCGCTCCAGGGGGCGTCGCCAGTGATGCATCCACACCGTCAGGAAGAGGGCGAAGAGAAAGAAACCCGGCGCGTGCGACCAGGGCATGAGAATGATGCTGTAAAACACCAGGGAGGAAGCCAGAAAGACGGTCAGCGTTGCTACCGTGGCGGCAAAATCGCCGCTGAAGCGCCGCGCCAGCCGGTAAGTCAGCAGCAGGCCAATCAGGCTGTACAGCGCCGACATCATACATGTCGCGACGATGTACGGTCGCCCGTAACCATCCCTGGGCAGGTTCGCTCCGAAGGCGTTAACAACTCCCACTCCCAGGTCGGCCAGCACAAACCCCGGCGCCCAGAGGATCGCCGCGCCGACCGGCGCGACGTTGCGCAGCAGACCGGTTTTCGGATTGGGGTTCATGGCGTCTTCGCGGAGCAGCGCGTTGGTCACGGCTCGATCGCCGAACCGCTCCGCCTGCGTCGCGAAATGCTCGTACTCGTTACGAAAATCCAGATCGCGGTCAAAATAGACCGAGCGCAGGTAGGCGTAGTACTGCACCTCATCGCTGAGGGCCACCCGCGGCACGCTGAAGGGCAGCAGCAACAGGAACACCAGGACGATTAGCCAGGGGCCAGGGTCGTTGACGGCCAGCCAGGCCCGGAAACGGGCCAGTGCCGGCACGCGCTCCAGGGTGGCGGAAGGTGCCATACGCTCAATCGGTTTCACCGTGTTCACCTGACGTGAAAATAGACCATGCGCAGGAGGGTTTGGGAGGGGGCTGCCCTCCCAGGAAAAACCCCCGAGGTGCCGGGCGCCCCCAACGGCGGGAGGGGGATGGGGAAACCCGGTTTCCCCATCCCCCTCTCTGAGGGTGTGGGGCGTTCTGTCCCCCTCCCAGCCTCCCCCGCCGGGGGGCGGAGTCCGATTCCCTCCCCCCACCGGAGGGAAGCCCAGGGAGGGAGCTGCCGTCCCTGGAACAACCCCGGGGCGCCGGGCGCCCCCAACGGCGGGAGGGGGATGAGGAAACCCGGACCAGTGCTTTGATGACCGGTATGACGCGCTGCTACGCCCTTCGCGGCTGTCTGAAAACGTCGACCGCGTCCAGATGCGCAATGCCCGATCTGCAATCGCAAATCTGCAATCTGCAATCGCGCTAGCGACGGGTAACCGGCAGATGCGTCCGCGGAAATGTTACACTGGTCAGATTAATTGTAGCCGCCAGATGGCCGTCGGTTGGATTACCGGCGCCGTCGAGGAAGCGGGCATAGACATAATAGGGGCCCGGTGTGAGCTGATCGCCCCGTAGCCCGGTTGCCAGGCTCCAGTTGGCGATGGTGAAGGTGGTGCCTTCGCCAGGCGCCGGCAGTGGTGTCCAGAACAGATTCGGATCAGTGGCAGGATTGCTGACCGGCTGCCGGCTATTGGCCAGCCAGACCCCCCAGAAGCCCCGGCCCGGATAGGCGTTGTCGGTAACGGTGACGTTGCTGAAACTCAGCGTGGTCAGGATGGTGGCCTGGGGATTCGAGGTAACGCGCAGCGAATCGGGGGTCGAGTTCGTCAGTACCGGTCGTGCAGGATCGTAGACCAGCGTTTGCGGGAAATCGCGCTGGTTGCCCGCCCCGTCGCTAACGCGCACGAGCACATTATTCTGACCGGGGGCGATCCGTCCGGGGTAGCCGAGCACATTGGCGAAGAAGTCGTTCTGCGTGGGGATGGCGCGCGCAAAGCTGGTGAGGCTGCGACCGGCCGCCACGTCCCTCAGGTTGCTGCAATCATTGACGCCGCGAACGTCCAGGTAAAATCCGGGATCGCGGGTATAGCCGGGATGACCATCGCTTGCTCCGGCGGTACCAACGTCGGCCGGCAGCACCGGGTTGGACAGGTCATCGCCAGCGGGGGTAAACCGTGGCGCGCGCCCGGCGATATGCGGATTGCTGATCGACACGACTGCCTGGATCCCCGGATCGATAATAATATCATCGCTTTCGGGGGCGCCGGTATCGCCATCGGCCTCGCGCACCTGGGTGAACAGCCTGACCGGCGTGCAGTCCTGACCGAAGAGGCCCGAGGGGAGGGGAATGGTCATCGGATTGCTGAAAGTCTGCCACCCATTCGAGTCGTTGGCGCTATCGCTCGGTTCAGCGTTCCAGCGCCAGCGGATCTGCGTGGGTTGCCCGCGAATGTTGAGGAAACTCACCGAAATGGTGCTCGTGCCCGGTGCGAACCGGGCATTGTCGCGGATACTCGGTGCTGCGCCTACATTCGCTCCCGGCGCGGCGGCAAAGAGCAGGTAGCGCAGCACCGAGGCTCCACCCCCGAACAACTCGCCAGCCACGTGGGCATAGGCAACATCACTCACGTTCGCCGACATTCGTGAGTTGAAGATAACTCCGGCGTCATTCGGGGCGGCGACAGGTGTGCTAAAGGCTGTGCTGCCCCGTGGACGCACGGCGTAGTACACTCGCTGACCAATATCCACCACCGCGTTCCACTGGAGGTGCAGGTTGCCGCTCGAATCGGCGAAAATATTGGCCGTGCCGAACGTCGCAGCCGGGCCGGTGATCCGCGAAACGGCCCAGGTGTTGCCATCGCTGGAACTCGATACCCAGATACCTGCGCTCGGACCGCCGGTGGCAATGCTGCGGTAGGCTACATAGATCCGCCCATCCAGATCGTAGGTCACCGTTGGATCGGCATAACCCTCATCGAACCCTGAGACGCGGGTGAGCGAGAAGGTGCTCCCGTTCCACGTACCTGCCCGAATGACCAGGCGATCATTCTCTCCTGCGGTCACGGCAATTGCCATTGCCCCATTCGGTCCGGCGGCCAGGGCGGGGAAATTGACCGCGGCGTCATTGCCGATGCTCACCCGTGGGGACCAGTTCTGGCCATCGTTATTGGAACGTACCACATACGCGGGCGTATCTGGCTCGCGCCAGGCGACGTAGGCGAAGTTGTCGCTGGAGACCTCAACTACGGCATTGACCGGAAAGGCGCCACTCGCACCCGCATACACCGTGCGCTGCGGCCCCCAGTCGCCGTGTCCTGCGTCGCGCC
>JBDNDG010000474.1:0-3268 GCA_046719255.1 Chloroflexaceae bacterium | reverse complement strand
GCGCGCTGACCTTCTTCCAGGAACTGTGGAGCTATCTCCTGGGGCTTATCGGCTTCTGATGTGACCATATGGGGAACGCAGGCTTCCCCATCCCCCTGCCTGGGAGGGTTGGCAAGCCCTCCCCGCGGGGAGGGTCCGGGAGGGTTGCACCCTCCCGGGACGTCGCCGGATACCCGGGTTATCCGATCCGCTCTTAATGGGTCAACGGCACCAGCGACATCTTGATCCCCAGCACGGCGCCCCGGTACCAGAGGAACACCCCCAGCCAGACAATCAAAGCGATCACTACCAGCGCCACCCGTCGCCCGGCAGGGCGCTCCCAGAGCTGTCCCAGCACCGCCGCGCTGGCCAGGCAGCAGAGTGGGGCAATAAAGTAGACATAACGCACCTGCAGGGTGTTGAGGTAATCTATCCCGACGTAGATGAAGGGCGTGATCAGCCAGCCCAGCACCAGCGGGCGCGCCAGCGGGCGCCCTGCCCGCCACAGCATCAGCGGAACGCCGGGCAGCAGCAACAGGAACGGCAGCATCCCCATGCCCCGCCAGAGCGCTACCGGCAGCACGTAGTTCAGATAGGCCCGGTGCTCAGCCATGCGCTCGGGCGAGAGCAGGTTCTGGTCACTCACCACCGTTCGCGCCGATGTCAGCATCGGCAGCGCCACCGCGCTCAGGTACACCAGCGTACACACAGCGAAGGCGCCCAGTCCTGCCAGGGCCAGGCCGCGCCAGGCCTGCACCGAGGGACGCGGGCCGATCCAGGCCAGGCTCAGGGTGAGCAGGCCCGCTGTGGTGGTGAGGATCAGCACCCCGACGTGCGAGAGCAACACCAGGCAGAAGCCGACGAAGAGCAGCGCCAGGCCCGCGCGGCTCGGAGCACGCGCGTAGCGCATCAGCAGCCAGAGCAGCAACAGCAGCAACATCTGGCCGCTGATGTTGGCCAGGAAGCCCCACCAGATTGCCGTCAGGAACACCGGCAACGGCGCCAGCAATCCCGCCGCCAGGAGCGCCGCGCGACGTCCCAGGTTCAACTCGCGCGCCACCAGTGCCAGCAGCGGTGGCCCGCAGGCGTCCACAATGGCTGCGCCGATGTGCAGCCCGAACGGCAGCGCCGGGCGGAGCAACAGCAACGGCAGGGCCAGCGTGTACGGCCCGCTGGGGTAAAACGTTCTTCCCCCGGCGAACTCGTGTGATCCCACAAACAGGAAGACCTCGCCCCGGAGCACGTTGCCAAAGAAGATTGATTGAATATCCAGATCGTTGAACTCGAAGCCGGGCGCGCTGACCCCGATCAGCCGTACGGCCAGGCCGCCCAGGGTGATCCACCAGAGCTGCCAGGCGAACCGTGTCTCAGCCGCGGCGACACGGGGCAACAGCCAGCGCGCCCCCAGGCTGGCCGCCACCAGCGTGCCGCCCACCAGCAGGAGCGGCCAGACTCCCAGCCCCATCCAGCCGCTCGCCACCAGGTTCAGGCCGGCCAGCAGGCTCGTCGTGCCCACGGCGGCCGCTATCATCCCGGCCCTCGGTGCGCCATTGGCCCAGAACAGCGCCACCGCCATGCCTACCAGGGTGAACTCGGCCAGCATCAGTTCTAGCGCGGGGTGAGCCAGCACCGGAAGCGGCCGTACCCCGACCCGGCCCAGCGCTACCGCCAGCCGCCGGTCGTCGCCCGGAGGACTCACCGTTGGGCTGGCAAAGCGCAGCCGGATGATGCCCCGTTCGACGCTCGATGGTGGCAGCAGAACCTGGTATTCTCGCACCACCGCCGGCACATCAAAGCGCAGCAGTTCCTCGCCCGCGTACATCGCGAACGCCAGTGGCCGGCCCGAAGGTCGTGGCGCGGCATTCATATTGGCGGTGAAGATGGTGGGAGCATTGCGCCCCACGGGCAGCAGCACCTCAGCATTGCCGCGCGCCCAGCGGTACGTGCGCGCGGATGGATCGTTGGGGACCGCCACCTCACGGTGGTACATGCCGCGCAGGAAAATCCGGTCGCCCGAGCCGATGGTGCCGACATCGAGGGTCAACGCCCGTGGCGAGGCCAGCGAGAGCCAGAGGGTAGCTAAGACGGCCGTGGCCAGCGCCACCGCTAGCAGCGCGGTGTGCAGACGGGGGAGCGCCGGCGCCCCCGCGGCCAGGAGCCTCTCCCGCGCGGGAACGGGCGAGCGCGTGGAGGCGCTCATACCTGCAACAACTCCCGCGCCCGGGCGGTGTCGTGACGGATCTGCGCGACCAGGGCCGCCGGCCCCTCGAAGCGCTGCTCGCCGCGCAGCCGGTGCAGAAACGTTACCCGAATCGACCGCCCGTAGAGATCGCCGCTCCAGTCCAGCAGATGGGCCTCGACCGTCCGGTGCAGGCCGTTAAAGGTTGGTCGCAGGCCTACGTTCGTCACCGCCGGCAGCGCTTCGCCATTCAGGTACACATGACCGGCATAGACCCCGTCTGCGGGGAGCACGTGCGTCGGGTCAACCCGCAGGTTGGCGGTGGGAAAGCCAATCGTTCGGCCCCGCCGGTCACCCTCCACCACAACCCCCCGCAGACCAAACGGCCGCCCGAGCAGGGCCACGGCCTCGTCCACGGCCCCGCGACGCAACACCTCGCGCACCCGCGACGCGCTCACCGCCTCGCCGCCGACAATGACCTTGCGCACCGCACCCACCGCAAAACCCAACTCCACGCCGATCGCCATCAGCGTGGCCACATCGCCCGCGCGGCCCCGGCCCATCGCGAAATCTTCGCCCACCCACAACTCACGCACCGGTACCGCCGCAACGATCTGCTGCATGTAGTCCTCAGCGCTGGTGGCCCTGGTCTCGGCAGTGAACGGGGCGACAATCAGCAGATCGGGGGCCAGCGCGGCAATCAGCTCGATGCGCTCCTCCAGGCTGGTCAGCAGGTGCAGCGGCGCATCGGGCCGGATCACCGCGTTCGGATGCGGCTCCCAGGTCAGTACGACACTCTGCATCCCCAGGCTGCGGGCCCGCTCGACCGTGGTGCTGATCAGTTGCTGATGTCCCAGGTGCACGCCGTCGTACTTCCCCATCGTCAGCACGGAAGGACGGGTGCTGAGACCTGGCGTCAGGGAGCGAATTACGTCCACAAGTCTTCTCCAGTCCGTCGAGCCGTGATGTCCTGTACTGTCATGTCAGCCGTCCATGCGGCTGCGCCCCACAATGCCCGAATGAACATATTCCTGGGAGGGCTGCGCCCAGGTGACCGTGCCCGTTGCGCCAGCCGGCAGCGGTACCGAGACCGAGCCCGACAGCGGAAGC
>JBDNDG010000473.1:0-3279 GCA_046719255.1 Chloroflexaceae bacterium | reverse complement strand
GCCCATCCGAACACCTACCAATTGCTGCTCAACGCCGAGTTACTGACCTATGCGCCTTAGCTTGATGCGTATAGGGCGTAGCCCTCCCCTGCCCTCCCCGCCGGCAGGGTTGCGCCCTCCCCAACCCTCTCTGCCAGCAGGTGGATGGAACAAATGTTCACCCTTTACGGTTCCAATGATACCATGGTTTTCGCCACCGGGGAACCCGGTTGGAGAGGCTCGGCAGGGCTTGAGCAACGCCCCCCTCCGGCGGTGGGGTGTGGGGCGGCGGCGCCGCTCCACGAGATTATTCTGGTTCGTTCTGGCGGGGAAGCCGCTCGTGGCCTGGCAACCTGACCGCGAGGGTATCACGCGACCAGCGCGTTCACGGCAGGCGAGGATCATGGGCGGTGGTCGTCGAACGTCTGGCCCGTGAGTTTGCGCGTTCATGGCAGGCGAGGATCATAGCGCTCGTGCTCGCGCGGCTGCCGGGTTGGCGCGCATTCCCGGAAGAGTCATGCACACCGTTCGCATTCGTTTATTCGTTTCCCATTCGTTGGCGCATGTTCTCCCTTGCGTCTCTGAGACGTTTTGCTACATCAGCCACCCATGCGGCTGCGCTGCACAACAACAAAATGAAAACAGGTGTATATTTGGGAGGACTGTGCCCTCCCCAACCCTCCCCGCCAGCGGGTTGTTTCCTGGGAGGGCGTAGCCCTCCCAAACCCTCGCGGTGGGGAGGGCTTGCCGCCCCGCAGGCAGGGGGATGGGGAAATCCAGGTTCCCCACAGGTTCACATCAGCCGCCCATGCGGCTGCGCCGCACAACGATGCCGCGCCTCGATCGGGGGGGGCGGCCATCAATCCGTCACTGCCAGGCCAAGGGCCTCACGCGCCTCAGCGGCCACAAAGAGCGAGCCGGTGACACAGATCAGGTCGCGCGGGCCGGCAAACTGGTGGGCCACCGCGAGGGCCGTGGGCAGATCGGCGGCGATCCGCAGCGGGCCACGCAGATGGGCGCGCACTTCGGCAGCGATGCGGTCAATATCCATCGCCCGGTTGTGGTGCGAGCGGGTGATCACCACCGCGGCGGCGGGGGGCGCCAGGGCAGCGGCGATGGCGCCGATGTCCTTGTCGCGAGAGGTGCCCAGGACCAGGATGAGCCGGTCGTGGGGCACCTCGGCCTGGATGGCGGCGACGAGTTTCCGGGCCGAGTCGCCGTTGTGCGCGCCGTCAATCAACACCGGCGGCGTTCCCGGCACCAGCTCAAAGCGCCCGGGCCAGCGTACACTGCCCAGGCCCTCGGCAAGGGCTGCATCGGGCAACTCCAGCCCGCGCTCGCGCAGCAGCATGGCCGTGCCCAGCGCCAGCCGGGCATTTTCGACCTGGAACGCGCCGCGTAGCGCCGTCACCGGCGGCACGGGGTAGGGACGCGGTCGGCGGCCAGCGCCGTACGCGCAGATGAGGCCGTGCGGTTCGGCAACGTACAGGTCGGCGCCTACACGCTGCGCCTCCTCTGCCACCACAGCGGCGGCCTCAGGCACCTGGGGCGCGGTCACGGCGGGCACCCCTGGCTTGAGAATGCCCGCCTTGTTCCAGGCGATCTCGCCAAGGGTGCGCCCGAGGATCGCCATGTGATCGTAGCTGATTGAACTGATCACCGACACCAGCGGCGTGAGCACATTGACACTATCGAACCGTCCACCCAGGCCGATTTCCATCACGGCCAGATCGACCTTGCGCGCTGCGAAGTAGCACAGCGCCAGGAGCAAGCCGACATCAAAGGTACTCGGCCGGCCGGCGGGCGCGGGGTCGAAAGCGTCCAGCACCGGGCGGGTCTGGTTGATGAGGGTGATCAACCCGGCCTGATCGATCAGCGTTCGGTTGACCTGGATACGCTCGCGGTAGGAGTTAAGGTGCGGCGAGGTGAAGAGACCCACGCGCATTCCTGCGGCGCGGGCTATCGCCTCGATCATCGCTGCGGTACTCCCCTTGCCCTTGGTGCCCGCCACCACCACTGTCCGCAGGGCCTGCTGGGGGTCACCGGCTGCGGCCAGCAACCGGCGCATCCGCTCCAGATTCAGCGCCGCGGCCTCGGGGCTATCGGCCGCCTTGCGCGCCGGGTCAATGAAGCGATAGATGTAGTCGAGCGCGTCCTGATAGGTATGAATGGCGGCCATGCAAGCCTCATCGTGATGCGATGCACCCATCATACCACGCCCGGGCGGCGCTCATAAACCCGGGTTTTTTCCTCATGCCCCAGTGTAGTGACGGCGGGGAGGGCGGTTATGTGAGAAGGGCAGGGAAGCGTGATGAGGGGGAGTTGTCAAAACTCCCCCTCGTTATATCATGCTATGGCGAGCAGTGACCCGGTCCGATAGAGCCGTTGTTGTAGTTGTCGAGCGTGGTCATCCAGGCCAGCACTTGCTGCCGCTGTGCTCTGCTCAGGCTGTTCCAGTCGCTGGCATTGCGCGACGCCAGGAAGCTGTCGGCGCTGGCGATGGTGCTGGCGACAGCCGAGCCATCTGCGCCGCTCGCAATGTTGAGTCTGGCAGCCAGCAACTGAGCGTAGAGCTTGTTGATGCCGTTCGAGGCGTCCCCATTCATATTCAGGATAGACACCGCCTGCGCGGCAGTCGTGACCTGAACGCTCCTGGCGCCGCCTGCCGTGCCGAGCCAGACCGGCAACAGCGGCGTCACCCGGTCAGGATTGCGGCCGGTGAAGCCAGCATGGGTCTTCCAGTAGCCAATCGTCCGTGTGCAGCCAGTCGGGCTGGGACCGGTGTAGATCGTTACGGTGGCTGACGCCGTTCGCTGCTGTCCGCTGTCTTGCTCCGTCAGGGTAGCTGTATTGTGCAGGGAGACGTTTTCGTCGCACGGCGCCGAGACGTTCCGAATCGTCGTAGTGAACGACACGCTGTCCGAACCCGAGAAGGTCCACGGACCAGAGGCGCCTGGTGTGCAGATAAAACCGACCGGGCAGCTCGGTGCGTCGGTTACAACGGCTGTTTCATCGGTTTCGATGAGGGTGGGGCTGTCAGGCAGACTGAAGTCTTCTCTGGGCTCTGGCCCAAATGGACACGAAGCCGGTCCAGGGCAGTTCCTGCCGCCAGGTAACCAGCCGGAGTGGTTGGTGATAGTGACCCGGGCGACGTTGCGGTACGTTGCCCCGGTAACGGGCGTGAATGTGACCTCGTAGGGATAGCAGTACGACTCTCCTGCGCCAAGGACTGGCCTGGCGCTTACATCCACCGTGCTGGAGACGTAATCCTGAAACTGTCCGGCGCCGGTCTTGTACTGC
>JBDNDG010000472.1:0-3288 GCA_046719255.1 Chloroflexaceae bacterium | reverse complement strand
ATGGTGCGCAGGAGCCAGGCAAAGGGGATGGCAAGCGGCACAACTCCAAAAATCTGCGGCTGAAGTACGTCAGTGTAACTGTAACTCCCGAAGGGGAACCCCGTGGTTGCGCCAATGTGCTCCACCAGCCACGACAGGAACAGCACCCACAACGCGGCAAGCGCGCCCCACTGCCCGAAGTTCACGATCAGCCAGAGACCCATCAACGTGCCCTGGAGTATGAGGAGCGCTCCTCCCATCCAGGTACCCCAGACCGGCACCCGGTCCAGGGCGATCAGCGCAATCGAACCGGGATACAGAAAGAGGTAGAAGGCGAAGAGCATAGCGACGGCGAGACGTGGCCGTGTCGTTAGATGTAACATAGATAAACGTTCCTATCGCAGTAGATGAAGCTTTTGTAGCCCATGGAATCATTATAGATTCGGCAATTTTACCTGTCAAAGCCACATGACGGCGTTCAGGTAAAGAATCTTTTACTTGCTTTCACTGCGCTCCCCATGGTATTATATATATCCAATCTTATGAAAGGGTGGGAAGGCTTTCGTTCTGTGCGTCCTCTGGCCGGAGGATACGGCATAGCGAGGCAAGACAGGTAAGGCGCCTGTGGGGAGGCAGCCGATGACAGCGCACAACCGACGGGTCAGAATCCTCCTGGTTGAAGATGACAACCACATCGGGCGGATTATTGAGATGGCGCTGCCTGAGCTGGGCCTTCCCTACGAGTTCGTCACGGTGCTGGGGGCTGAGGAAAGTCTGGAGCTGTGGGATCAACAGCCCTTCGATCTGGTCATAGCTGACTACAACCTCCGCGGCATGACCGGTCTGGAACTCATTGAAGCGCTTCAGGCGCGGGGTGCCACCGTACCCACCGTGATGGTCACCGCCTACGACACCGACGGCCTGCGGCGCCGGGCGCGCGCCCTGGGTGTCAACGCCTACCTGGCCAAGCCCTTCTTCATCGATCAACTGATCAACACCCTCCGCGAACTGATGAACCAGTCTCAGGCTCGCGCCGTGGGGTGAGTGGGAAGACAATCGGCCACGTCTGGAGAGTCAGCAACGTCCCTGAAGTGAACACAGGGGCCCCGGATTCCCAGGAGAATCACCAGCCACAGCCTTCCGCCCCCTCCCACCCTCCCCCACTGGAGAGATAAGCCCGGTTCCTCCCCCGCTGGGGGAGGGCGAGGGGTGTGGGGAAACCCGGCTACCGGGTTGTTTCCTGGGAGGGCTGCGCCCTCCCAAACCTTCCCGCGCACGGGCTATGTTCACATCAGCGCTCGCTGCCCCGCGATGGGGCAGGCGCAGGAGCGACATCGTTGTACGCCTGTCGGCTCACGGCGTCAATGAAGGGCTTGAGCGTCTCCACCGGCAGGGGAAAGATGATCGTGCTGTTTTTCTCCACCGCGATCTCGGTGAGGGTCTGCAAATAGCGGAGTTGGAGCGACACCGGCTCGCTCGCAATCACTTCCGCCGCCTGGGCCAGGGTGCGGCTCGCCTGTAACTCGCCGTCGGCGTGGATCAGTTTGGCCCGCTTCTCGCGCTCGGCCTCGGCCTGTTTCGCCATCGCCCGCTGCATATTCTGCGGCAGCTCCACATCTTTCACCTCGACGATCGTCACCTTAATACCCCAGGGTTCAGTTTGCTCGTCAATGATCTGCTGCAGCTTCTGGTTGATCTTTTCGCGCTGGGCCAGCAGTTCGTCAAGCTCGACCTGCCCCACCACCGAGCGTAGCGTAGTCTGAGCGATTTGCATGGTGGCGCGGATGTAGTCCATCACCTTGGTCACCGCCCAGTTGGGATTGATGACCTGGAAATAGAGCACCGCGTTGACCTTGATCGTCACGTTGTCGAGCGTGATCACCTCCTGCACCGGAACGTCCATCGTGATCACCCGCGTGTCCACCCGGACCATGCGTTCAAAGACGGGGATCACCAGGAACAGACCGGGGCCGCGAGCGCCAACCAGGCGCCCCAGGCGAAAGATCACCCCACGTTCGTACTCGGGCACGATCTTGATTGCCGACAACAGGACCATCAAGGCGATAAAGGCCAGTACGGCCAGACAGGCCAGCAGGGCCAGTTCCATGGTTTTCTCCTTCGCGCCATTGGTAACGTCATACCATTTCAGCCGTTTATGCGGCTGCGCCGCACAACGTCAGAATGAACACACTTGTTCCTGGGAAGGCGAGTCCCTCCCAAACCCTCCTGGTGGGGAGGGCTTGCCGACCCCACAGGCAAGGGCGTGGGGACACGCGATGCCCTCTCCAACCCTCCCCGCTGGCGGGCGGTGAACACAGGAAAACGGAAATTGCCCACACCCCCTGCCGGACGTTCGCACCGGCATCACTGCTCACCAGTGGCGCGCTCAAGGGGGCCTGGCTCTGCGGCCAGGCGCCGCACCGTCAAGCGCAAGTCGTAGACCCCGGTGACGCGCACCCATTCGCCCGGTTCCACTTCCCCATCTTCGCTGATCGCCCGCCAGAGGGCCCCCTCAACAAACACGAGACCCTCCGGCTCCAACCGCTTGCGCACCTCAGCGAGTCGGCCCACCAGTCCCTCCTGACCGGTTGTAACCGGGGTGCCGCGCGTGCGTAGCACCAGGTAAACTCCGGTGGCCGCGAACGCGATGAGGAGCAAGACCACCAGGGCAATCGCCCACAGCGCCACGCCAACTCCAGGAGCCTGGGCCGTGTCGAACAGACTCAGGGTGCTGATGACGAAGATTACTACGCCGACCAAGGTAAATGCTCCATGCGATGGGGCATACAGATCCGCGACGATCAGCCCGAAGGCCACCACAAGCCCCAGCACGGCCAGCCAGCGCACTGGCAGAGCGATCAGGCCCACACCGGCAGCGAGCAGCAAAGCGATACCCAACCCCGCCAGCACGCCAACACCCGGCGTCACGAACTCGGCGTAAATGGCGATGCCGGCCATCACCAGGAGCAGGAAGGCCACGGTAGGAGTGGCGAGCAACAGGAGCAACTGCTCCCACACGGTTGGCGCCAGCAGCTGCGGCGTGCGTCCGAGCACGCGCAGCGTGCGCGTTTCGCCGCTTTCCAGAACCACCGCGCGCCCCTCCAGGGTGGTGAGCAGCTCGTTCACGTCGCGCGCAACCAGGTCAATGATAGGGGGCGTAGCGGCAACCGCCTGTTCGTTGTTGATCACCACTCCCTCGCGCACCGCCTGCTCGACCCAGGCATCACTGCGGCCCCGCTCGCGGCTCCAGGCGCCAAGCTGGGAGATAGCCTCGGTGTAGAGCAACTCGCGGGTGGCGTCGCTGGCGGT
>JBDNDG010000471.1:0-3296 GCA_046719255.1 Chloroflexaceae bacterium | reverse complement strand
AGCGGCATACTGCCCTTTCGCTCAAACGCTCCCGATGCAGCGGCGTGCCACCCTTTCCTGAGAATCCTGTACGCGATCAAGAGCTAGAGCTGCCCTGAAGCAGCAAGGAAGCGACCGTGACTGCGCGCACTTTCAGGCTGGTTGTCACCCTCGGTGTGATCGCCGTGATGTTCGGCGTGGTTTTGAGTCGCGGAGAGACCACACCCGCGGTGGCCCGGGACGGACGTTCGTTACCGCCGTTTCGTGTTCTGGTAGAGGCGGCAGATCGGGCAAGCTGGGCGGCGCCCGGGGCGCTGTCCCCCGGCGTAGAGGTGGGTGCCCTGGTGCAACTGGAGACGCCGCCGCTGGCCCTGGTGGGTCACACCTGGAGCCACCAGGAGCGTCAGCGCCACCTGGCGCGCGTGAGGGCCGAACAGGAACAGGTGGCCGCGCGGGTGCAGGCGCTGGGCGGCAGTGTCCTCGCTCGCTTCACCCATGCCGCGACGGGACTGGCCGTTACCCTTGATGCAGGCGCGGTCGAGGTCCTCCGCGACATGCCGGGGGTCGCGGGAGTGGTGCAGGTCAGGGATTACCCGGTTGATCAGGGCGCCACTACTACCCATCCGCTGACCCTGGCCGAGCTGTCGGCTCTGATCGGCGCCGATGTGGTGCGCGCCCGGCGCAGCAATGGCGCTGGCGTTGATATTGCGCTGATTGACTCGGGGATTGACTACACCCACGTGAAACTGGGCGGCAGCGGCAATCCGGATGATTATCGCCGCGCCGCTTGCGGCAATGCTGCGCTCTCCCCCGGCCAGCCTGGCTGCGATCCGAGCCTCGATCCGCCGCCCGATCTCTTCCCCAATGCCAGGGTGCGCGGCGGCTACGACTATGTGGGCGACGTCTGGCCGGAGCCTGATCCGCGCTGTGGCGCCGTCCAGGTCTGTATCTTCTTCGACGCCAATCCGATTGATCTGGCTGGTCACGGCACACAGGTCGCCGATATCGCCGCCGGGTCGCCCACCAGCCCCGGTGGTGCCGACAGCGGTATTGCGCCCGGCGCCAATCTGTGGGCCTTCAAGGCCTGCAATGGCGACGCCGGGTTGTGCAACGGGGTTGCGCTGCTCCGCGCCCTCGATGCGGCCCTTGACCTCGACGGCTCCGACCGGGGTCTCTGTACGCCGGGCGTAACGCCGGGGTGCCTGGCCTACGATCCTGCCGATATTATCAATCTTTCGGTCAGCTTCAGCTATGGCCAGCCCGAAGATGCCCTCGGTCTGTTCGTTGACCTCGTCGGCTACTACGGATCGCTGGTAGTGGCCTCGGCAGGCAACGATGGCGACCGGCCCTTCATCATCGGGTCGCCTGCCACAGCAGATGCGGCCCTGGCCGTCGCCGAGAGCCTTGGGCCGGCCAGCGGCAACGAACGTATCGCTCCGACCGCCAGCCGCGGGCCGCGCATTGCCGACAATCGCGCCAAGCCCGATCTGGCCGCGCCGGGGGCTGTGCTCGCGGCGCAGGCCGGTAGTGGCTGTGCCCTGGCACCCTTTGGCGGGTCGTCGGGCGCAGCACCGGTAGCCGCCGGAACTGCCGCGCTGATGATCCAGCAACTCGAGCGTCTCGGCGTGCTTAACCCCAATCCCGGGTTGGCCGATGCGCTCGACTTCCCGCTCTCACTGGCGCCCTATGTCAAAATCCTGCTGATGAACCACGGCCAGAACCTGCTGGCCGCCGAAGGCCCCGAACTGGCGCCGGTTACGCTCCAGGGTAGCGGACGCCTCGATGCCCGAGCCTCGTTCTTCTCGCGTACCCTGGCCTGGGACGCAACCGAGATAGCCGCGCGCCTGGCGGAAGATCCCGCCCTCCGGGGATGCACCTTCACCCCGCTGCTCGACGTGCTCAACTACCTGTTCTTCCGCGCCCTGCCCCCCTGCGCGAGCAGGTATCCCTTCGGCGATCCCCTCTTTCGAGCCTGGAACGCCCAGACCGGAAGCGTCTCCTTCGGCTACCAGCCGGTGACGGCGCCGCAGACGCTGCAACGCCAGGTGGTGGTTTTGAACTATTCGGTGTCTCCCCGCAGCTATACCCTCAGCACAAGCGTGCGCCCGGGCGGGCACGGTGTGCGCCTGAGCGTCAGTCCGGAGCATCTGGATCTGGCTGCGCGAAGTCTCGCTGTAGTTACCGTAACAGCAACGATCGATCCGGCGCACCTGCGCGCCTGGTATCCTGACGTGAAAACAGGTGAAGACAATCGTTCTTATTTTCCCTGTCAGGTCGAAGGATGTGAGAGGAGTCCCCCCGGTCCCCCCCCCTACGAACGATCAGTGTTCATTCCTATAGCGTACCGGGAAGCCGCGACTCGTGAAAGCGAAGCAGCCGGCACAGCCTACGCCGCAACGACTTCTGTCGAGGAGAATGCAGATTCGGTGCTGGTGGAAGTTGAGGGTCTCCTGGTGATTGACGGTGGCGCGAACAACCGGGTCAAGGTGCCCATCCATATGGTGCCGCGTCGCGTGGCTCAGGTGAGTGTGTTCCGTCAGGACAGGGATCGGCTCGTACTGACCAATCCGGCGCCCTTCGCCGCCGGTATGGTTGAGAGCTTCGCCCTGGTAGAGGACAGCCCCGATCAGTGTGACTCGCTCGACCCGGCCACCGATCCCTGCGTCACCCCTGACTACATCATCGGCTCGCGCCCCGGCAGCGGCGCCAGCCCGGTGGACCTCGCCGGCGTAGGGCTGCGGAGCTACAGCCTTCCGGGGCTGAATGCCAACCTGGGGGTGCCGCCCGCGCCCGCCGGAGCTGTACCCGATGAAGTGATCGAATTCGCGATGACGGTCCACGACCGGCCCTTCCGTGCTTCGCCCGACGTGCCAGCGCGCTTCGAGGTGCACATTGACGCCGACCGCAATGGCGTCACCGACTACGTGGTCTACAACGCTGCCCCTGATGGGCGCATCGGTCGCAACGCCGTCTTTGTGCGGGCTGCGGGCAGTTCAACCCTGCCGCGGAGCTATTTCTTCCTGGTGGCCGATTTTAACACCCAGAACTACGTCTTGCCCGTGCCGGCGGCGGCGGTCGGCTTGCGGAGCGATCGCCCCTTCAACTACTTCGTCCTGGCCTACGACGCCTACTTCCTGAATCGGGGCGCGCCACAACTCCGGGACTGCTCGCCCGCCCCTGCCCCGACCTGCGGCGCCACGGCCCACACCGTGCAAACCGGGCAATTGCGCTTCCGGCCCACCGTCCAGAGCCTGACGGTGCCCTCCAGGGGCACCGCAACCCTGCTCTTCAGCGCCGATCCTGACGGCGCCACGGCC
>JBDNDG010000470.1:0-3299 GCA_046719255.1 Chloroflexaceae bacterium | reverse complement strand
TCGTTCGTGGGGGTGGAGCCACCCCGACTCCTCTTATACTTCGCTAATGCTCTACTAGCGCCCCCATAACACCTGGCTGGTACACTGGAAGCGCGAATGGGATGGCGCCATTCGCATGCGTGGCGTACCGCCCCCGGCGGCCGCCGGGAGGAATACCATGAGCGCGCTTCACGGACTTTCGAACCGCCAGCACCTGCTGATCACGGCACTGGCCGTACCGGCTCTTGCTGCTGTCATCGTGTTGCTCTTTGCCACAATCTCAACGGCGGCCGCCAGTATCCTCAGCCTCCTGATCATCGTGGCGACGCTGGCGCTACACGCTATGATGACCGCCCGTGCGACCCCGCGCGTGGCCCGCGCCCAACCCGCCAGTGGTCCCGCTGTGCCGCCACTGCTGCTCACCCTTGCCAGCGGCGAAGTGCTCGTCGCCCGCGAGGTGGATCTGGGCCATCCAGATGAGCACCGGCTGCTGCTCACCCGCAAGGGCTATATGCTGGTTAACGCGGCGGGCGAGGTGATTTACCAGTTGTAATACTTATGGAGAAACCGGGCTTCCCTATGCCCCTGGCCTCAGGGGAGATTTGGAAGGTCGAAGCCCTCCCAGGAAACAACCCGCCAGTGGGAGGGAATCACGCCCGCAGCGGTGCCGCCTGGATCTGGTTGCGCCCCCGGCGCTTGGCCACGTAGAGCGCCTCATCGGCATCCTTGAGCAACTGCTCAATCGTCAGTGGTGACGTGCCGCATCCACAGCTTACCACACCAATACTCACGCTTACACAAATCGCCCTCTCATCGGCTGCGACCGGCCGCCCGCCAATCGCTTCGCGGAGCCGCTCGGCCACCTGGAGCGCCTGTTCTCTGCCCGTTTCCGGCAGCAGGACCATGAACTCTTCTCCGCCAAAGCGCCCGACAACATCGTTCTGGCGCAGGCTCTCGCGCAGGCGCGCAGCAATGGCTCGCAGCACCTGGTCGCCCGTGATGTGGCCATAGGTGTCGTTGAGCTGCTTAAAATGATCAACGTCGATCATCAGCAGGCTGAGCGGGTGGTGATAGCGCTCCGCGCGCTCCACTTCACGCCGGGCCAGGTCGAAGAAATGCCGGCGGTTGGCTACGCCCGTGAGCGCGTCAAGGGTGGCCAGTTGCTGCACCTGGTTGAACAGGCGCGCATTCTGAATGGCAATGGCTGCCGTGGCCGCCAGGGTTTCCAGCACATCGAGATCGGTGCTGGTATAAGCGTCGGTGGCTTCGGTTTGAATAGAGAACGCACCGATTGGCTGGCCGCCAATACGTAACGCCACCGCCAGGAGCGAGCCGGTCGGTTGCTCGCCCGGGCCGAACGGCTCGGCGCCGAACCATCCCTCGATCTCCGCATCGCAGCCGGTGATGCGGAGCGAAATGCCCGTGCGGATAATAAAGCCAAGTAACCCGCGCTCGATGGGCAGGCGCTCTAATGGCCAGACCCCGACAGCATCCACCTGATAGACGTACTCGACCTCCTGGCGCTCGGCGTCGTATAACCCGATCACACAGGTATCGCAGGGCATCAGGCGCGCCGCGGTGTGATGGATTACCCGGTACAATGCATCAAGTTCCAGCACCTGGCCGAAGTCCAGGCTGGCCCGGTAGAGCAGGGAACGTCGCTCGGCTTCGTGGAGTGCGGCCTGATACAGACGCGCGTTCTCCAGAGCTACAGCGGTCTGGCGGGCCACGGTTTCCAGCAGTTGCTGATCGCACAGGGTGAAGTGGCGTCCCGGCTTCAAGTAGTAGAGCCCCAGGGCGCCGAGCATCTTGTGAGGGGTGCATATGGGAGCGGCCATAGCTGCGTGGACGTTCTGTTCCAGCAGCAATGGAACAGCTCGTGGATCGGAGCGGTAGTCATTCAGCAACAGCGACCTGCCACTGTCCAGCAGTTCCCACACTGCCCCGGTGCCGCGCAACATAGGCGATCCAGCCAGTTGAGAAATGCCGACACTGTGATTGGTCCACACACAGTCGTGTTCGGCATCGTACAGCGAAAGAGCCCCGGCATCGGCGCCGATCAATTCGATTGACAGATGCACCACGCGATCCAGGATTGTATCAATATCCAGCGCGCTGCTAATGGTCAGCGTGACCTCGCGGAGCTTTCGTTGGCGGGAGATAAAATGATCGGCGGCGATGGAAGCAGGCGTCTCAAGGGTGAGGATCAGCAAGGTGCCTGCCGGGCGTGCATCGGAGTCACTCAGGGGTGTGGACCGCACCCGCAGGTAGCGCCCATCGGGCAAGCGGCAATTGCCGATGGAGGGCAGCTCTCCGGCGCATTTCACCAGAGCGTGAAAAGCAACCCCGAGCACCCCTGCGCCCTGGTCGAGCAACTGGCGCGCCGCCATACTCGCTCCGACGATTAACCCCTCGTTATTGAGCAATACTACTGCGTCGCTTGTCTGTTCGAGCAGAGCTGCCCAGGCCTGGAGCATCACTGTTGTAACTGACAGGTGCTCGGAGGTCATACGATCAGGTTCCAAGAACCTCGCGAACAACTGTAACTGACAGGTGCTCGGAGGTCATACGATCAGGTTCCAAGAACCTCGCGAACGACTGCAACAGCCCGACGCACATCTTCAGAGGAGATGCCATAGTGCGTCACCGCGCGGAGCACGTTGCCCTCGAGCTGGCCGATCAGGACCCCGCGCTGTCGCAGGCCAGCCAGGAACTCCGGCGGCCCCGGATGGCCGGCGGTCAACTCGAAGCGCACAATGTTGCTCTGCACCCGGCTCAGATCTACGTAGAGACCGGGAATGGCCGCGAGACCCTCGGCCAGGGAGCGGGCCGTGGCGTGATCATCGGCGAGCCGCGCGGTCATCGTGGTAAGGGCGACGATGCCTGCGGCGGCAACGACGCCCGCCTGGCGCATACCGCCGCCGACAAGTTTGCGCATACGGCGCACCCGGGCGATCAGGGGGTACGGGCCGGCGACAATCGAGCCAACCGGGGCGGCCAGCCCTTTGGAGAGGCAGAAGAGCAGCGTGTCGGCATATTGGGCAATGCTGCGTGCTTCGACGCCAAGGGCCAGTGCGGCGTTGAAGATCCGCGCGCCGTCGAGATGCAGCGGCACACCCGCCTCGCGCGCGAGGGCGCAGGCCGCCTCCAGGTAGGCCAGGGGCAGAACGGTGCCGCCGCTGCGGTTGTGGGTTGTTTCCAGGCAGAAGACGCCCGGCGGGGCCTCGTGCTCGTCGTGCGGGGCAGCCAGCGCCGTTTGCACGCGCTCCAGGGGCAGCGTGCCATCGGCGGCGGTTGGCAGAGTGTGGTAGATAAGGCCA
>JBDNDG010000047.1:0-16887 GCA_046719255.1 Chloroflexaceae bacterium | reverse complement strand
CGCCAGGTTCTGGCGCACGCGGCTCTTCAACGGCTCAGGACAGGCGGGGTTTCCGTCAACCCAGGCATCGATCAGAATATCCTTCCCCTCAGGGGTGGTGATATGGAACGTGCCGTGGCCGACCCATGTGATCGTGACATCTTTGCCGATCGTGGTCATATCCGCCTCCTTGACGACACACTAACGTGAACATATGGGGAAACCGGGTTTCCCCATCCCTCTCTCTGTGGGGAGGGTTTGGGAGGGCATAGCCTTCCAGGGAGAATCTCTATTTCCTTCCTGTAGGGTGCGGCGCAGCCCCGTGCGCAACCGGCCAGCATGAGCAAAAACAGTATAGCACAAGCAACCATGGCCATTGACAGCCCGCTCCAGCAGGGTATAATGAGTACCCCGTGGGGGTACCCACAGGTGGGGGCATACGTGTTCCGGGCCGCAGGTGGCCCGTATGAGGAGGGTACCGGGATGGCGAAGCCGATTGTGGTAACAGACGCCGATTTCGAGGAGAAGGTGCTTCAGGCCGACAAGCCGGTAGTCGTTGATTTCTGGGCGCCCTGGTGCGCGCCTTGCCGGGCGATCGCGCCCATCCTCGACAAACTCGCCACCGAGTACGAAGGGCGTCTGACCATCGCCAAGGTGAATACCGACGAAGAGATCCAGCACGCCAGCCGTCTGGGCATTCAGGGCATCCCGACGCTCATTATCTTTAAGAACGGTCAGGAGGTCGGGCGACTGGTTGGTTCGCGCTCTGAGGCCCAGTATCGCGAAGTCTTCAACAAGGTGCTTGGCTGATACGACAACGCGCCTTCGTCTCGGCGGGGATTGGGGAGCCGCAGGCCGCCGAAAAACGTCTCCTTCCGGTACGCCGCTGCTCCACCGCGCCGCATCGGAAGGGGGTTGGCGCAGGGGCTGCTGCCGGGCCCCGCAACGTTGACAAGGAGGTCACCATGGTTGAACCGCCAGCTAATCCTGCGCGCACCCTTTCGCCGGAGCGGCGGGAGGATATCCTTCTGCGACTGCGCCGCATCGAGGGCCAGGTGCGCGGCGTGCAGCGCATGGTTGATGAGGGCCGCGATTGCCGCGAGATTGTCACCCAGGTGGCGGCGATCAAGTCGGCCCTGGCCAGCGTCAGCAGCCAGATACTGCAATGCTACGCCCGCAACTGCCTGGGCGACGATGACCTTGCCCGGGATCAGGTCATTGCCGAGTTGATCGAGTTGTTCCAGGGGGCGCGATGAGCCAGGAACCGCCCTGCCGCGCCGGAGTAACACCGGTTGACCTGGCGCGCGAAGCCGACCGCGCGGTGCTCTATAGCGCGGTGCTGGCCGCGCAGCGCCCCGGGGTGCGCCTGAAGCCGGCCATCGCCGAACCAGCACTGGCGCTCGTTCCCGCTGTGCTGGCTTACCTCAATGGCGACGATGGCCCCCTGGCCGAAGCGGCCCTTGCCTACGCTCGAGCCTGCGGCGCCGAGGCCTTCCTCACCACGAAGCGCCGCCTCGTCCGGGAGAATTAGGGCGGTGCAGGCAACGCGATGGGCCCGGGAGGGCTGCGCCCTCCCAAACCCTCCCCACCGGGCCCCTGGCGCCCCGATGGGCGGTGGTATGGGGAAAACCCGGGGTTCCCCATATGTTCGCGTTAGTCCTCCACCTCCCAGCCCTGCTGGCGAGCCAGTTCCCGCAGGCCGCGAGTCAGGCTCTCGAGTTGCTTGAGCAGCAGCCGCAGCTTGAACGGCGCGCCTTCGTCGTGCTTGACCCACTTGATCAGGTCGCCCTCGGCGTAGGCGCGCGTCAGCCGGTCGGTCTCATCTACCATCTGGTCCAGCGAACGGATGCGGAAGACGCGCGCCTTGTTGCGCGGCTGGTTCTCGATGGTTTCGTCCTCAACGCCGAGGTAGAGCCCGTCGTCCTCGCCGGCCTCCTCGTCTGCCCACATGTCGGCGTCGTCGCCCTCCCGGTCCACGGCGCTCACGCTGGTCCTCCCCAGCGGCCCACCGCTGACCTGCACCTCCGGCCCGGCGGGAGCGGTGCGTAAACGCTCGCCCGCCTCGAGCGCCTGCAACGCCGTCTCAAGGGTCAGATGGGGGTTGGCGGCGAAGTAGGCCACCAGACGGCTCAACTCAGCCGCCGAAAGCCCCTCCTCAACCGCAAAGCGCGCCAGCTCGACCTGGGTGCGGGGGCTGGCTACGCGGCGCAGGTGCTGGGCCTGGGTGACGTTCAGTTCGCGGCGGCGGATCAACTGTTGCACCTCGTCGGGGAGTTCGAGCAACCCCAGATAGCGACGCACGGTGCGCCCGCTCAGGCCCACGGCCCCCCCGACCGCCTCATCGAGTTCGTGGTCCGCGAGTTTGCCCCGCTCTTCGACGATCCGCGCCCGCAGGCGGGCAAAGGCCCGCGCCTGCTCCAGGTCGTTCAGATCCTCACGCTGCAAGTTCTCGATCAACTGGCGCAGTATCAGGTCGGGATCGTCAGCGTCGAGCACTACGCAAGGCACCTTCTCCAGACCCAGTTGCTCGGCGGCGGCCCGGCGGCGCCCGCCGTAGACAACGCGGTAGCGCCCGCCACCCACGCTGACCACGCCAAGGGGCTGGAGCAGGCCCTGCTCGGCAATGGTGGCAGCCAGCCCGGAGATGTCCCCCAGGTCCTCGCGCACCCCGTCGGGATCGGCCTCGAGCTGGCGGGGATCAAGGTAGAGCAACTGCATAGGAACGCCTCTCCGCTGAACAGAAACCATGGCAGGAGCATCGGAGTTCTCCACGCCCCGGCTGCAGGGGTGGGCAAGGGCCGCGCCCTCTCACCGGCCCCGGCGCATCCCACCGGAAGGCGGCACAACCCCTCGGAGACCGATGCAAAACATTTGTACCAGAGCGGAGTATAGCAGAACTGGCCGCGGGCGGCAACTGCTACACTACCACACGCAGGGCGTGCGGCAGGATCTCCACACATACGCGTCGGGCGTTGGTGGTAAGCACCTCCCCATCGGTGGCTACGGGGAAGGGCGCGGCCGAGGCAATCTCAACGCGCTCAGCGGTGGCGGTGGTAATCTGGCGGAGTTCGACGTGGCTGCCGTCGAACATTCTGGGGTAGTAGCGGATCACTTCATCGAGGCGCAGTTTCGGAACGATACACAGGTCGAGCAGGGCATCATCGAGTCGCGCCGAGGGTGTCAGGAGAAAACCTCCGCCCTGCCAGCGTCCGTTGGCAACGGTAGCGAAGAAGAGCCGTTTGTGGAGATCCCTGCCGTCGTAGCGCACGCTCATCATGGCGGGCTTGTAGGTTGCCAGAGCGCGCAGCGACGCGACAATATAGGCAGCCAGACCGGTCAGGCGGGGCAAGTTCTGCACCTCAACGGCGACCTGGGCGTCAATGCCCGCGCCGAGGCCGTTCACGAAGACCCGGCGTACTTCCAGGCCGCCACTCTCAACGCTGATACTCCCGACATCAATCGTTGTCATTCTTCCGGCGGTGAGGCGGTAGGCCATGCCCGGCAGGCCGCCGGTGTCGAAGCCGGGAAACATCTTCGCGAAGTCGCAACCGGTGCCAAGCGGCAGGAGCCCG
Organism: Chloroflexaceae bacterium; assembly: GCA_046719255.1. Taxonomy (GTDB): domain Bacteria; phylum Chloroflexota; class Chloroflexia; order Chloroflexales; family Chloroflexaceae; genus JACAEO01. Next base: position 13,336 of record JBDNDG010000047.1, on the reverse strand, counting down.
AGCGCGGCATCGCCAGCGCCGGCCTGGCGCGCAGTGAAGATGCCGTTGACCACTTCGTTGACCGTGCCATCGCCTCCGGCGGCAGCGACGCAGGTAAAGCCCTGCTCGACGGCCTGGGCAGCCAGTTCCACCCCCCCACCGCGGGCGTGGGTGGTGATGAGCCTGTAATCCACCCCGGCGCGGCGGAGGGCCTGTTCCAATTCGTCGCGAACCCTACCGGCGGTGCCCCGGCCTGCCGCGGGGTTAAGGATAATACAGGTCTTCATAGGTACCAAAAGGGGCAACCGGGTTTCCCCATCCCCCTTCTCTCCGGCGCGGCAAGCGTCCGCAGCACTGGTTAGAGAGAGTGGAGAGCCGGTTTTCCTATCCCCTCCCGGCGGAGGGTCCGGGCGGGCCTGGCCTTCGCAGGTCTCCCGCGAAGGGGGAACGGGGAAACCCGGTTTTCCCACCCACGGCAATGTGCAACGGCCTCAGATCACCACCCCCAGCGCCTCGGCGACGGTGAAAATGTCCTTATCGCCACGACCGGACATATTGACGAGGATGATCCGGTCAGGGGCCATCTGGGGGGCAAGCTTGAGGGCCTCAGCCACGGCATGGGCGCTCTCGAGGGCAGGGATAATCCCCTCCAAACGCGCGCACGTCTCGAAGGCGTCGAGGGCCTCCTCATCATCGGCGCTGGTATAGGTGGCGCGGCCGGTATCGTGGAGCCAGGCATGTTCAGGGCCGACGCTGGCGTAGTCCAACCCTGCCGAGATCGAGTGGGTGAGAGCGATCTGGCCGGCCTCGTCCTGCAACACGTAGGAGTAAGTACCTTGCAGCACACCGGGGCTGGCGGCGAGAAAGCGGGCGGCATGGTCGCCGAGGCGCGGGCCGCGTCCGCCTGCCTCCACACCGCGGAGGGCCACCGTCGCGTCGTTGAGGAAGGGGTGGAAGATGCCAATCGCATTGGAACCACCGCCCACACAGGCCACAACCACGTCAGGGAGGCGCCCTTCGGCGGCCAGGATCTGCTCGCGGGCTTCGCGCCCGATCACGCTCTGGAAATCGCGCACCATGGTGGGGTAGGGATGCGGACCGAGGGCCGAGCCGAGCAGGTAGTAGCTATCGGGATTGGTCACCCAGTCGCGCATCGCCTCATTGATCGCGTCCTTGAGGGTACGCGAGCCGCTGTCCACCCCGCGCACCTCGGCCCCCAGCAGACGCATCCGGAAGACATTGGGCCGCTGCCGGGCCATATCTTCGGTGCCCATATACACCACACACTCCAGGCCCAGCAGGGCACAGACCGTCGCCGTGGCGACGCCGTGCTGACCGGCCCCGGTCTCAGCGATCACCCGGCGCTTACCCATGCGCCGGGCGAGCAAACCCTGGCCCAGGGCGTTGTTGATCTTATGGGCGCCGGTATGGGCCAGATCCTCACGCTTGAGGTAGATCTTCGCCCCGCCGCACCGGGCGGTGAGGCGCGCGGCGTAGCTGAGCGGCGTGGGGCGACCGGTGTAGGTGCGGTGCAGGTGGGCCAGCTCGTCCCAGAACGACGGATCGGCGGATGCCGCCGCGTAAGCCGCCTCGAGGGCAGTTACGGCGGGCATCAACGTTTCGGGCACATAGCGCCCACCATACGGGCCAAAGCGGCCCGTCCACGGACTTTCGGGCACGGTTGCCATGCGCTGGAACTCGCTTCCTCAGGGCTGTTTCAGGCGAGTTTGACTATCCGGCCTGCACCTCCCCATCTCCACACCCCTGCACCGCGGTTGTGCGCGGCTGTGGAGCAGCGGTCAAGGTGGCACACCCGGGTCCGCAACACCCCTTACCGCTGGATCAGGCTCTCGTCCTTGTTCTTCTCACCCTCTTCGAGCAGCATAATCGGGATACCGTCCTCAACCGGGTAGCGATACCCATTGCGGCGGTTCACCAGCCACTCCTTACCGCTGCTATCGGTCATCAGTTCGACCGGCCCCTTGTCGCCCGGATCGGCGAGGATGCTCAGCAATTCGGGGCTGATGCTCCGGCGCTGGCCTTCGCCGGTGGCGGGAGCAGGCGCCAGATCAAAGACGCTGTCCTCGCGGTACTGGCGAATGGCGCGGAAGATCACCACGGCCAGAGCAACCAGAGCGGCAACGCCAAGAATGCGAACGAGGACCTTCATACACTTTCCTCCTGACTGACTGGAACGGGCGTCACAGGCACGCCCGCGAGCCGGGACCGGAAGCGCAGGCGCAGTTATAGTGCTTCATTATACCCGATCAGCAGTAGCCTGCGAGGCGGTTCGCGAGCCTTGCCGGGGCAGGCGCAATGCCGAGCCTTCGCGCCAGGGCTGGGGCGGCGTTTCTGGATCGATCCAGACCAGCAGGCGCGCCCGGGGCTGCGGCCCATCGGGGTAGGTGATTTCCAGAAAGGGGAAGCGCTGTTCCTGGCGGCGCATGGTGGCAATATCGTAGATAATCTCGGTCCAGGTGCCGGTGTTGATGTAGTACTGGCCCATACCGAGGGGCACAATGCGGGCCAGGTGGGTATGGCCACAGATGAACAGGGTATCGTCGCGATGGACGGGACTGCGGGCGATCTGCAACATCTCACGGGCGAACCGATCGTTGAAGGCGCGCACTTCGCGGGCCACCTGGCGAGTGGCTTCGCTCTGCATCTGATCGATCATATCGTCAGGCGGTTCCACTGCGCTGGCAACCATGCCAACCTGGCGCGCCACTTCGCGATGGCGGGCCACGCGGCTTCGGCGGATGCTGGCCCCCCAGCGCCAGAAGCCACGCAGAGCCGGGATGCTGAGCATCCCGCCGGGGCCCTCGCCAGTGATGGGCATCTGGTGGGGTTCGGGCCAGGCCACGACTTGCAGGAAGCCGGCGACGCCACGGGCCAGAAAGCGCCGCGCCGCCGGGGTGCGAAGCTGTGGCAGGGCCAGCAGGTACCAGAAGAGGGCCGAGGAGGGTTTGACGTTGTCGATCAAGGGCGCAATCGCCAGCGGCTCGTCCTCCAGGTCATTGATGACCTCTTTGACCATCTGGGTGCCGCGCACCACCTCAAACGGCTCGGTAACTCCCTCAAAGCAGGTGAAACGGTTCCAGCCGTCAAACTGGTTACCGTGCACGATGTACAGACCGCCCCCGTGGTAGCTCACCCCGAAGCGCAGACGCGGGTCATCGGGGGCGAGGCCAAGCGCCTCGCGCATGCGGGCCTTGGCAGCAGGGTAGTGCAGTTCAAAGTCGTGATTGCCGATCAGCACGCTGAGCTGCGCTCCGGGCCGGGCGAGGAAGCGCGCCAGGGCCTCGAACACCCCGGCATGGGCGCGGATCACCGCGTCAATCCGGCGCGCGGCGGCGGCGTCGCTGTACTCGTCATCGTCGAGATCGGGCAGGCGCACTTGCAGGAACTCGATTGTATCGCCGGCGAGGATGAGTTCCGTAGGCGGGCCGGCCAGGTAGTGGTCGAGAAAGGCGATCAGCGCCGCGTCGTCGTTGAAATCATCGAGATGGTCGCCGCCGCCGAGGTGCAGGTCGCTGAGCACGATCCGGCGCTGCCGGGGGTTGATCGCCTCCGGGCCAATCGGGGGCGTGGTGTAGGGGGTGGGCCGCAGCACCACCCGGCGCAGACGGAGAAACACCCAGCGCAGCGCCAGCGCTAGTAGCGCCAGCCCGCCGACGACCTGCAAGACACGGATGAGCATCCGCGCCGGGCGACGTGTTTCAGGCTGATCGTGCTGCTGCAATGAAGGCCTCGATCCTGGCTGGATCCTTGACGCCGTCGGTCTCGACCCCGCTGCTGACATCAACGCCGATCGGGCGCACGGTGGCAATGGCCCGGGCCACATTGGCGGGGTGCAACCCCCCTGCCAGGATCAGCGGCACTTCGGTGGCCAGCGCAGCGGCCCGCGACCAGTCGGCCACTGTGCCAGTACCGCCGTAGGCCCCGGGCACGTGCGCATCTACCAGCAGCAAGACACGTGGAGGGGTACGGGCGGAGATACCCCCGCACTCTGCCTGCGCGCGCCGCGCCCGCGCGATCCAGGCCCTCTCGGCGGGCGTGTCGGTAAGCCGGATGGTCTTGAGCACGGGCAACGGCAATGCATCAGCGGCATCGACCGGCTCGTCACCGCTCAACTGAATCAGGTCAAGACCCACGGCCCCGGCGATTGCGGCGATCGTGGCAGGGGTTTCGTTGACAAAGAGACCGGCGAGCAAAGGCGGGGGTGCAGGGCCCTCGCGCAACGCCGCGGCAATCGCGCTTGCTTCCGCTACACTCACCCGTCGTTTGCTCGCCGCGAAGACCAGACCGATCCAATCGGCCCCGGCAGCCGCCGCAGCGCTGGCATGGTCAGCACAGCGCAGGCCGCAGATCTTCACAATCACGGTCACTCCAGCAACGCAGTTACTCTGCCTTCAGCGTATAGTAGACCCGTTTTCCGCGCCCGCTCCGCTCGAGCATTCCCGCGTTGATCGCCTGCTTGACCATCGAGCGCAACTGTTCATTGGTACGGGCCAGGTTATGCTCCTTGCGTCGCTCGCGGAGCGTGTCGAAGATCTGTTGGAAGGAGACGGGCCGGGCGAAACCGGCCATCATCTCACGGAAGATGGCCCATTCCTCATCACTAAACACGATCGGCTCGAGCGCTTCGAACGTGTCGTCGCCCTCATCACCCTCAGGCGCACCTTCGACAATCGCCTCAGCCGCATGCTCCGGCGTTTCGGCGGGCATCGCTGGCGCAGCCAGCTCCTCCTCAAGGTCCTCAAGGGCCTGGATGACGGTCCCGGTTCCAGGGGCCATCTCCGGCGCGGCCTCTCCGGCAGGTTCCACCGGGGCCTCGGCGGGCGCCAGGGCGAGCACCGGCTCCTCAGGCGGCGCGATCTCGGTAGCATCGCCGAAATCCCCGGCCAGGTGCTCGACCGTAAAGGCAATCTCTTCGGCCAGATGCTCGACGCTGAAGACGACCTCCTCGACCGACTGCGCAAGTTCATCGAGGGCGAAGAGTCCCTCTTCCAGCTCCTTCGGCTCCTCCTCAATGGGCGGCGTGTACTCAAGCTCATCGAGGTCCGCCTCAATCTCCTGAACATCGAGCGGCTCGACCGGCGCGCCGGTGTTCTGGCTGCGGCGTGAGCGACGTCGGCGGCGCCGCCCGCCCGCCGTGGCGCCTGATTCTACGACGACCGTGGCGCTGATCGTGCGCGACGTTTCCTTGCGCCCATTGGTCAGGACGCTCGTATCCACCACCGGCTCGACCGGCAACTCTTCGCTGAGAGCGGCGGCAAACTGCGAGAGCTTGTACGGGTCCTCGCCGGGCAGAAACACCTCGTTAACCGTGCCATTGGTGAAGATCTGCACCTTCCCGCGCTTCTCGGCATCAACCACGAAGTCCTTAAACTTCGCGAAGGGACGCCCGTTCAGATCGCGGTAGCGGCTCTCCTTGAAGTCGCCGCCCATAAGCTCTTTCATCACCAGTTTGATCGAGCCAAGGGTGGAAACGTAGCCGCGCTTGCGTACCAGGTGGATCGCCTCAACCAGCACATCGTAGACATCGGGTTCAGTGGTGGGCGTGACCGGCGCCGGGGGAGTCTCACCTGCCGGATCGCGCGGCGGCTCGAGGGCAGGCTCGGGGCTCCGGCTCAACTCGGTGGCGCGGCTGGCAATCGCTGCAGCGGTGGCGGTGCCGCCGGGGGCCTTGCCAACCAGTTGCTCGTAGAACACAAACTCATCGGCGCTCTGGGCCAGGTGGGTACTCGCGGCCCCGCCGATACCGATAATGTATACTTCCTTTCCTTGCTGGCGGATGCTATTGACCAGGGGAATGAAATCGCGGTCGCCTGTCACCAGCACGAACCGGCTGATGTTTGGATTGGTGAACAGCGTCTTCATCGCGTCGATGCAGAGATTCATATCGACGCTGTTCTTAATTGCCCGACCGGTGCGCCCCATATCCTTGTCGTAGTAGTAGGTCGCCACGTAGATCGGCTCGATGGCGTTGGCATAGAGCGCGCTCGTAACGCGGGGGTAGCGATACCAGTCGGCGTAGGCTCGAGAAATGACCACGCGGCCAAGATCGCCGCAGCGGTCCATAATTGCCTCAAAGTTCGGATTTGCGTTCAGCTTATCACGTACACTTACGTAGACGTTCTCGAAGTCAATGAAGACTGCGACGTCGGGTCGCCGTTGCTCGTACATCGGTTGTTGATCTGCTCCTGTGTTGTAGGTTGTAAGGCAGGCAGGAGATACTTCGGGGCTGACGCGGGGCTACCCATCGGGGCACTGCGCATAGCAATCCACGCAGCGCCAGCGGTCGCAGGACGCGAGCCGGGGCGCGATGACTACGCGGGCGCGTGGCGGTGATTGGCTCAACAGCGCCAGTCATCGCATCGTGCCATCGGCGCGCGTTACCGGTGACCAGGGGGTAGAGGCACAAGCGCAACACCGGGAAATCTCCCTGGATCTACCTCATCCGTCTGATAGTTCCATTCAGTGACTGGCAGATCCTTGAGGCCGCCGACTCAACGGGTGCTGCCAGTTCACTGCTACTATAGCATCGGAACGCCGCAGATGCAAGGAGTTGCGCGGCGCGCGCAGGGCGAATGCAACGTCGGCACGCGAACGCATCCTGAGCGGGCCGAAGCCTGTCCTGAACGCCGCAAAGGGCGCAGCACAGGCCGTAGCGAAGGGGCCGTTCGCACCCTGCGCTACGCGCGGCGCGCTCCTCAGGGAGCGACACCCGGACGTTGCCATCGCCCTGCGGGGCGCTCCAGGGCCATTGCGACGGCCCCGGGGCAAGCCCCACGCCCCGCCGCCGGATTCCGACGTTGCAACGACCATGCGCCGCGCTGAGCATTGATACGCAGCAGGCGCGTTCGGCCCTCAGGGACATTGCTTCAGTCCTGGCAGGGCGCTCGTTGTGCCGACCCGGGCGGGCGATGCTGTGTTTAGCAGGGCTACGCCTGCTTACGCCCTCCCTGCGGACAGGGGCGCGGGACAGGCGGGTTTCTCCGCGAGAACCGCAGGATCTGCCCGTAGGCCAGCAGGCGCGCGCGCAACTCATCGCGATCGATCTGCCCCTGGAGGTGGGCGCGCCAGGCCCGCAGAGTCAGACGCACCATACCGGCGCGCACAATGGCCCGGTGGGCCGCGAGGCGCCAGGTCGGGCCGCGCATGGCGGCAAAGCGGTCACGACTCTGCCAGAGCGCCAGCAGCATCGGCCAGCGCACCTGCGCGGTTGCCGCCCCGCCAATGTGGGTCACCCGCGCCGCCGGCACCTGCCAGATCGCCCAGCCAGCCTGTCGGATGCGCCAGCACCACTCGATCTCTTCGCTATACATAAAGTAGGTTTCGTCCAGGGCGCCAACGCTGGCCAGCACCTCGGCGCGGGTAAGCATGCACGCCCCGAGGGGGTGATCGATCGGGAAGGGCGCGTCGTCGCGCTCCTGCGGGTAGCGACCGTGCCACCAGGAGCCATACAGCCGCCCCGGCATGACTTCGCCCGGCGGGAACAGGTCGAGCACGGTCATCAGCAGGGTCGGGAAGCGAAAGGCCGCCGGTTGCAGCGTACCGTCGGGGTTGAGCAGGCGCGGTCCCACCAATCCGACGCGCGGGTGCGCCTCCAGAAAGGCGACCATGTGCTCGATGGCCCCGGGATGCACCACGGTGTCGGGGTTGAGGATGAGCACGTAGGGGATCGCGAGGTAGAAGCGCGGGATCGGCGTGGCTGCGAACGCGCCGTCGGCGGCGCGGGCATCCGGTGCCCGCCCTTCAAGATGGGACAGACCGGCGGCAACGCCCCCCGCAAACCCGCGGTTGTGTTCCAGCGCGAGCAGCTCCACATTGGGAAACTCGCGACGCACCAGGGCCGGACTGCCGTCACGCGAGGCGTTGTCAACCACAACCACGCGCAGCGGCGCGGTACAGGCGCGCAGCGAAACCAGGCAGTCGCGCAGAAGGGCGACGGTATTGTAGCTTACGACAATCGCGGCAACGAGGGGCGGGCTGTGGCTCATAGCGGCGCGATTGTAGCGCCGATGCGTCGGGGATGCAAGGGCGCAGGCGCGGATTGCCAGAGCAGTCGAGGGGCGATCTTGCGCTGCGCTGCATAACGGTTGCGATGCTGGAGGTTCAGGGTCTTCCGGGCCACGGTCTCTGAGCCGGGCGACGTTGGATGAGCCCCGGGGTGGAAGCCCGGGGCTGATGCAAGGTAGTTGGGGCAAGCCCCGTACCCCGCCGCCAGACGCGGACGTTGCTCAAGCCCCGGGCTCCGCCCCGGGCAGCTTTGCGGTTTGAGCGGATGCTGTTACAATTATCCCACCCGCGCCTCCCTTGAAAGGGTTGCCGGAGAAGCCGGGTTTCCCCACCTGCGAAGAGCGTATCGAATCGCGCCCCTCCCGGGGGAGGATACGCGAGCGCCGCTTCCTCCCGAACATCCTTCTCCCCGGCTGTGCACGGACTACAGGTGTCCTATGGCCTACTATATTCGCGAGACCCTGTCGGAGCGCCCGGCCCTGAGTCCCCGCCGGCCAACCATCAATGAGTTTTTCCTCTCCAGCTACACCCTCAGCATCTACACCGGTTGCGAGTTGGGTTGCCCCTACTGCGATAGCTGGATCTACCAGGAACGGCCGCTGAACGAACAGATCTATGTGCCGCTGGACCTACCGCAGCGTCTCGCCGCCGAGCTAACGGGAGTGGATCGCGGTGACCTGATCGCCATCACCGCCCTGAGCGATCCGTACCAGCCCGCGGAGCAGACCTACCGCATCACCCGCCAGACGTTACAGGTGCTTGCCGAACGGCAGCAGCCCGTCCTGCTGCTCACCAAGAGCGCCATGGTGCTGGAGGATAAAACCTTGCTCCAGCGGATGAATGAGCGGAGCCTGGCGGTGGTGATGACCACGCTGGTAACGGTCGATCCGCACCTGAGTGAACGCCTGGAGGGCAAGGCCCCCGCTCCGGCACTGCGCCTGGAGATGCTGCGCGAACTGAAGCGCGCGGGGGTACCGGTGGGGGTGGCGCTGGTGCCGATTATTCCCTATGTCACCGACCGCCAGACGGCGCTGCGCTCGCTGGTGCGGGCCTGTGCCGATGCCCAGGTTGACTTTGTGGTCTGGGATTATCTACACATTCCGAACGAGCACCACCGGGTACGCATCCACGAGCTGCTGGCCCGGGTGGGCAACTATCCAGTCAGCTACTACCGTGATCTCTACCGCGATCAGCCAACGGTCAATCCGATCTACCGCCAGGAAATTGACCGCGAGTTGCTGGATCGCTGTGACGGTCTCGGCCTGGAGGCGCGCGCGCCGCACCGGATTTTCGCCGGGCGGCTTGCGCCGCGCAACGAGGCGGCCCTGCTGCTCAAGCATGCCGCGTTCCGCGATCGTGTGCAGGGGCGCGAGCTGGTCGCGCTCAAGGAGCGCGCGCTGGCCGATCAGATCTATGCGGGAACGATCGATCCGCTGGCGCTGCGCGAGAGTTCGTTGTATCCGCTGGTGCGGGAGGTTCTGGGGTTGTGATGTCCACGATAGGGAGATTCCCCGCCCCCTCCCGGCCACCCACGGCTGAGGGGAGGAGCCCGCTTCCCTCTTCCGCCGCGGGAGTGCCGCGCCCTCCCAGGAACAACGCCGGGGTGTCAGGCGCCCCGCCAGCGTTTGGGGGATGGGGAAACCGGGTTTCCCCCCCTGCCTGCCGGAGTGGCAAGCCCTCCCCCACCGGGAGGATTTGGGAGGGCTGCACCCTCCCGGGAAAAACCCGTTTTCATCCTGGCCATGTGCGGCTGAGGTGAAAAGAGGTGTGGATTTGTTTCTATGTAATACCATTGAGAAGATCTGAATTCACATACTCTCGTGGGATGACTACGACGCCGTGAACAGATCGCCAATCAGTTCCTCAGGAGTGGGTTGGAAGGGCCAGAGGATGACACCCGTGGCGCCGGCCTCGCGGCTGGTCTGTAGTCCGACCCGCAGATCGCGGCGCAGTTCGGCGGTGTTGCGGCGGTGGCCTTCACCGCTGGGAAAGCCCAGTTCGCTAATGACCACCGGCTTGCCCCAGCGCAGCGCACGCAGCTCGACGATACTGCGTTGCAGATCGCCGGGCAACCCTTCGCCGTAGTACCAGTGAGCGCTGTAACGCCCCGAGTCATAAGGCGCGTCGTCGTAGTAGTGAAACGAGTAGAAATCCACCAGTCCGGCCAGCGGCGACGGCACTGCAGCCGGACGGAAGTAGCTCTTGGCAAAGGCCATGCCGATGGTGGTCATCTGGGCCGGATCGATCCACTTCACTTCATAGTGGAGGCGAGTGAGAAAGGCGGTGCGCGCCTCGGCAAGTTCAAGGCACAGGGGAAAGTCGCCATTGTCCCAGTCCCAGCAGTGCTGATCGATCGGGCTGCCAATGTCAGGCTCATTGAACAGGTCCCAGGCGAGAATGCCGCTGTTGCCGGCCAGGCGCCCGACCACGGGCCGGACGTGCCAGTCCAGGGCGCGTTCGAAGCCTTCCGGGGTAAACTGATCCTGGGGATACTTCGCCAGCAGCACGGGCATGACGTAGATCCCGCGCCGGTTGGCACTGGCCACCAGCGCCTCAAGATGGTCGAGCGCCGGCTTGATCCGGTAGCCGGACGTTTCGGCACGGGCGCCGCCGAAGACGTAGTAGTTGAGGAACACCCGCACCGTGTTCACCCCCAACGCGCGCATACGCTCGAAGTCGGCATCAATGGCGGCCTGGTCCCACCGGCAACGGCGGTCCGCGCCGAAGTGCAGTTCAGGACAGCCCGCCGGGGTCGTGGTGGCATGGGTGTAGTTGACCCCGCGCACCTCGAAAGGCGCGCCACTGGCAACCAGCCTGTCTCCTTCGACGCTAACCCGCGGCAGGGGTAGTTGGGGGGAATTGATCCTGGCGTCGCTGGGGGCGGCTGTCAGCGGAGCAGCGAGCAGCAGGGCGGCAACGAGCACAATGAAGATCAACCAGCGGGTGGGTTGAGCGGTTCGATGGGTCATTCGTATTTCCGTTGGTCTGCGTTGAAGCGGCATCGTTTGCGTAACTCGGGCATTGTACCGAAAGGAGGGGCTTTTGTTAAGAGGGATTCCTGGGAGGGCTGTCGGGCCGATGGCGGAGGCGCTCCGCGCGCTCCTGGCTGCTGCCATTGTCCTGGCGCTCCTGTGGCTGGCCTCTCTCGCCGCATGGCCCCTCACCATTGACGTGGGAGGGAATGATCATCGGTTTGCCCGAGGATTCCACGAGCCGGAGCAGTTGGGCGGACGTTCCATGCGCTGGACCGATGGGGACTCTACCCTGCTCCTGCCCCGGCCACCCGCCGGCGCGCCCTCCGTCCTGGGGCTGGCGTTGCTGGATAGCCGCCCTGAGCGCTCCACGCCCCTGGTCGTCCGGCTCGCGATAGACGGCGCCGAGGCCACCTCTCTCGTCCTGCACGGCTACTTTCCGCGGAACTACCGCCTGCTGCTCCCGCCACAACTCTCCGCCCGCGGGGCAGTGCAGGTGCGCCTCCAGAGCGAGGCGCCCCTCATTGAGAGCGATGGGCGCCACCTGGGGGTAGTGGTGTTCGATGCGACGCTCACACCCCAGCGTAGCGCCCTGCTGCTACCGGGGCCGTGGCTCGCTCTGTGCGCCCTCAGTGCTGGTGCGCTGGCGTATGCTGCGCTGCGCCTCGCCGGGGCCGGCAGCGGTCTGGCGCTGGCGAGCACTGGCGTGAGCGCGGCCCTCATCGCCTTCGGCGTCGCTACGCGCCCGCTGGAGGTGCTGCCCTACCTTGGCCACTTCGCTGCTGCGGCGGCCATCGCCTGCCTGGGCGTGCTGCTCGCCCGGCTCATCGTGCCGCTGGCCCCGCCGATCCCTGAGCAGCGCAGCGGCGCAAGCTCCCGGTTGATGGCGGCGGGCGAGTACGCTCCCATCGTTCTGGCCATCGCCTACTGGATGGTCGTGCTGTACCAGCGCTTCATGGTCCTCGATGGAGCCACTGCCCTTGGCCCCTCACCCTGGACGGTCGGGGTAGGGGTAGGACTGGCAGGCACGCTGGGTATCGGCTTGCCACTCTGGTGGGCGCTGCGGGGCCGCCGATTGCCCCCGGGCGCGCGACGCGCCCGGGGCGCACAGATCGCCCTGGTGGCACTGGCGCTTGCCGCGGGTGTGCACCTGGGCTGGAGCCTGTGGTACGCCTTCACCCGCCAGGCGCCCGACTTCTGGATTCTCTTCCGTGGCGCCCGCGCATGGGCAAACGGTGGCTCCCTCTACGATCTGGAGGCTGTCGCGACCAATCATTTCGGCCATGTCTTCAAGGTGCCGCCGTTCTACGGGATGTTCTTCGTGCCGCTGGCGCAGTCCTTCGACGGCCCGAGCGTGCTGGTTGCCCACCGCGTCATGAACGTTGTCCTGATCATCGCCACGGCTCTGCTGTGGCTGCGGATGTGGCGCCTGCCCTTCATCTCCCTGAGCGCCGCGGCGCTGCTGATCGTCATGAATTTTCGCCCCCTGGCCGACACGATCGCCTTCGGGCAGATCGACCTGGTGCTGTTGTTCGTGCTGACCGCGGCACTCTGGGCGCTGCGCGAAGGGCGCGACGGCCTCGCCGGGGCGCTCGTGGCCCTCGGCACCCTGTTCAAACTCTACCCGGTTGTGTTGCTGGCGTTCTTCATGCTCAAACGCCGTTGGGCCGGGCTGTGGGGCTTCGCCCTGGGCATGCTGCTGTGCAACGGTGTGGCTATCGCAGCGATGGGCTGGGAGTTGCACCGCGTCTACCTGTTCGATGTGCTCCCGAAGATCGGCGGCACCACGGCCTGGGTCGAGAACCAGACTCTCTCGGGCTTCATTGCGCGGCTGGCGGCATCGCCGATGTCGGCGACGATTTTCGAGCATCACACGCTCCGGCTGCTGGGCATGGCGCTCTCGGCAACCGTGGCGCTGGCAGTGTGCGCCCTGGCCTTGCTTCCCGCTGACCGGCGTAGTCCGGCCTTCGCGTTGCAGTATGGTCTCTTTCTGCTCCTGATGGTTCTGTGCGTTCCGGCAGCCTGGATGCACTACGAAACGCTGCTGGTGATCCCCTTCGCCACGCTGCTGTTGCACTTTCGAGAACGCGAGGTCTCGCTGGGATACCTGCTGGCGCTCGGGCTGAGCTTTGCCCTGATCGCCTACGGCAACCAGTGGTCGTTCTTTAACGGAACGGTGACCGGCGTGTTGAGCCTGCTGGGCATCTCGTACAAGCTGTACGGCATGGTGCTCCTGGGCTTGCTGGCGGGTGCGGCGCTCCTGGCGGCGCGACGGCCCGTGGGCGCCGCTCCGGGCGAACGGGCCGCCGCAGCCGGCGAGGCGACGGTGGGCCTCACCCCCGGCGGGTGAACAGGCTGCC
>JBDNDG010000469.1:0-3300 GCA_046719255.1 Chloroflexaceae bacterium | reverse complement strand
ATGTTGACGAGAATCCCTATACCGCGCAGCGCTTCGGGATCAGCGGTATCCCGGCGCTCTACATCTTCAAACGTGGCCGGGTCGTCGAGCGCCTGGTGGGCGCCCAGCCCGAGTCGGTGCTGCGCCAGGCGCTCGCGCGGCACGTATGATACGGGTTCGCCAGCAGGGTGCGCCTGGGAGGGTGTAGCCTTCTCACTCCCTCCTCCGGGCAGGGGGTATGGGGAAACCCCGTTTCCCCACGGTCATATCAGGCGCTCTTCGCGGGGTGCACAACACCGAACGAAAATGATTTGCTCCCTGAAGGGCGCAGCCCTCCCAAACTCTCCCTTCAGGGAGAGGCTCGGGGAACCCCGGTTTCCCCGATGTTCACCTCAAGGAAGTTCAATGAACGAGCACAACCGTATCTCCAGCACGCCAGCCTGGGAGCGCGGCGAGACCATCGTAACGATCGATTCGCCCTGGGTGCGCCTGATCGCCGAACGCTGGCGCGACGACGAGGGCCGCTCCCTCGACTACTGGCGCGTCGAGCGGGTCCCCTCCCTGATCGTTGCGCCGATCCAGGCGGGGCGGTTGCTTCTCCCCCGCCCGCAGTTCCGGCCCGGCCTCGGGCGTGCCACGCTCGACCTGCCGGGGGGCCGACTCCCCGAAGGCCAGTCGCCAGCGGCTGTGGCCGGGGCCATCCTGGTCCGCGAACTGGGTGTTCCTCCTGCGGCCATCACCACCCTGCGCCCCCTGAATCAGCAGGGCTGGGCCATCAACAGCTCCTTCTCTAACCAGACCCTTTTCGGCCTCGTCGCCGGGCTTGATCCCGCCCAGCCGCCGACCCTGCCCCACGAGGCGCTCAGTTTTGACCCGGCCGGGCTGCGGGCCTTGCTGGAACGATTGGAGTGTCTCCAGTGCCGCGCCGTGGTGCTGGAACTGCTCCTGGAGATGCTTGCGGCATAGCGCGATTGCAGATTGCCGGTCGGGTATGGCCCATCTGGACGCAGCCGGTGTCGCGCCGGGGCGCAAAGGGTTGTCCGGAACGGCAAGAGGGGCAACGCCGCACGGGGCGAAGGGGGATGGGCGCCGGTGTCGCGCCAGCGGTTATGAACGCTGGCGCGTAGCCGGGTCTGGCCTCACGCCTCATTCCTGCGCTGCCGTTCCACCAGGTCCTCCAGCGGGATATGGCAACGGATGCGGTGGCCACCGCCAGCATCGCGCCAGGGTGGCTCTTCCTGCGCGCAGATCGAGCCGAGAGAGCGGTGACAGCGGGTGTGGAACCGGCACCCCGAGGGTATGGCTGTCGGGGTGGGTATCTCGCCCTCCAGCGCAATCGGCGTGCGCGGCGGGTCGGGAGGCAGACTCGGCAACGCCGAGAGCAACGCTTCGGTGTAGGGGTGCAGCGGCGGCTGGAGCACCGCCTCGACTGGCCCCGTCTCCACCACCTGACCCAGATAGACCACCGCCACATCGTCGGCCAGGTAGCTCACCACCCCCAGGTCATGGGTGATGAAGAGATAGGTGGTGCCATTGCGGCGCCGCAACTCGCTCAGCAGGTTGAGCACCGCTGCCTGCACCGAGACGTCGAGCGCCGAAACCGACTCGTCGAGCAGCACCAGGTCCGGCTCGGCGGCGAAGGCGCGGGCGATGGCCACGCGCTGCCGTTCTCCACCGCTCAACTGGGCCGGGTAGCGCGTGGCGTAGCCGGGGTCGAGCTTCACCGCATCGAGCAGGCGCGCCACGCGCCGGTCGGCCTCGGCCCGGCTGAGGCGCGCCAGCCGCATCAACGGGCGCCGCAACGCCTCACCCACCGTCAGATAGGGATTCAGCGCCTCCTGCGGGTTCTGAAAGACCATCTGGACCCGCCGCAGCACCGCCGGAGCGCGCTGCTCCAACCCCGGGGCCAGGGGCACGTCCACCAGGTTGATGTCACCGCCGGTACGCTCTTCCAATCCCACCACACAACGGGCCAGGGTCGTCTTGCCGCTCCCGCTCTCGCCGACTACGCCGAGCGTGCGCCCACGGCCCAACTGGAGATCAATGCCGTCCACCGCCCGCACCGCCCGCGGCGGTCGGCGCACCAGCCGGTCGGCCAGGCTCCGGCGCAGCGGGAACAGTTTCTCCACCCCGCGCAGGGAGAGGACCGGCGGAGCGGCGGCGGGCGGTGCCTCGAACGGCAGCGCCGCGCCGGTTTCCTCAGCCCTGGAAAGGGCCCCACCCTCCACCTCGCGCCAGCGAAAGCAACGCACCTGACGATCCGGTTCGGGCGCTTCCAGTGGCGGGCGCTCGGCGCGGCAGCGGTCCAGCGCCAGCGGGCACCGGGGATGAAACACGCACCCGCGGGGCAGGGCATCGGAGCGGGGGATGGCGCCGGGGATGGGGCGCAGCGGGCGCAACGTATGGCGCATTCCCGGACGGGGCAGGCTGCCGATCAGCCCGGCGGTGTAGGGGTGGAGCGGTGTGGCAAAGAGTGCCCCGGTGGGCGCCTCCTCCACCAGTTCGCCAGCGTAGAGCACGGCTACCCGGTCGCACATCCGCGCAACAACCCCCAGGTTGTGCGAAATGAACAGAGTCGCCCGTTCGCCCGGCCTGTTCGTCAGCTCGGCCAGCAGGCTGAGAATGGCGGCCTCGGTGGTCACATCCAGACTGGTTGTCGGCTCGTCGAGGATCAGCAGTGCCGGGTCGCCGTGCAGCGCCATGGCGATCAGCGCGCGCTGTTGCATACCGCCGCTCAACTCGTGGGGGTATCCCCGCGCGACCCGTTCGGGGTCGGCCAGGCGCACCAGGCGCAGCAGGTCAAGGGCCTGACGGCGGGCCTCGGCGGGCGTAATCGGCCCTCCGGCGCCCTGGCGGATAGCCTCGGCCACCTGATCGCCGATCCGCAGCGAGGGATTGAGCGCTGCCAGGGGGTTCTGCGGCACCAGGCGCACCTCACGCGCCCAGATTGCCCGCAGCGCGCCGGGCGACAGTGTGGCCAGATCGATGCCGCGGAGGCGCACCGTTCCTGCGCGGATCGCCCCCTCGGCGCCCAGAAAGCGCAGCGTCGCCAGCGCCAGGGTGCTCTTGCCGCTACCGCTCTCCCCTACCACACCCAGGCGCTCACCCGGGGCCACGCGCAGGTTCACGTCGCGCACCGCATCGTGCCAGCCGGCGGCGCTGCGGTAGCCGACGGTGAGATTGTCAATTTCCAGTACGGGCAGGTCTTGCACCGGCGTGCTCCCGGCGATAGCCATGCGGCTTCGCCGCTTATCGCTGAACACGGGGAAACCCGGTTGCCCCGTGCCCCTCCCTGTGGGGAGGGCGCAGCCATCCCGGGAA
>JBDNDG010000468.1:0-3308 GCA_046719255.1 Chloroflexaceae bacterium | reverse complement strand
TGGTCAGGCAGCCACATGCGACATCATCACCACGAACGGGTCACCGGCGCCACCCGGCCCCGCCCCCTGGCGGCCCACGGGGCGGCCCTCGCGCTCTACCTGGGCCTCGCCCTGGTGCTAACCTGGCCGATGGCGCTCCAGTTCACCACCGCGGTGCCGGGCAACGGCTTCGACACCTGGCAGAACATGTGGAATCTGTGGTGGCTGCGAGAGGCCCTCCTCCAGCGCGTCAACCCCTTCTTCACCCCCTATCTCTACTACCCCCACGGCGCCGCCCTGTGGTTGCAGACGCTCAATCCCATCAACTTCCTGATCAGTCTGCCCATCCACGCCCTCTTCGGGCTGGTGGTCGCCTACAACGCTGTGGTCCTCATCTCGCTGACGCTGAGCGGCTACACCGCCTATCTGCTGGCGCGGGCGACCCTCACCGCCCCCGGCGCGCCCCCGGCAGCGGCGCAGCGCGCCGCGCTGGTGGCCGGAGTGATCTTCGCCACCAGCGGCTACCTGCTCTCGCAAGTGCTGGGCAGCCATACGCATATGCTGGCGGCCTGGCCCCTGCCGCTGGCGGTGCTCGCCCTGTTGCGTGCCGCGCAGGCGCCTGAGTGGCGCCGTATCGCCCTGGCGGGGGCGCTGGTGGCCCTGACGGTGCTCTGCGACTGGCAGTACCTCCTCTTCACGCTGATCTGGGCGGCCTGGTACGCCCTGGCGCGGGTGCTGTGCCACTGGCCGCGAGGCGCGCCTGGCGGCCTGCGCGCCGGTCTGTACGGGTCGGGGGCGCCAGCGGTCGTGGCCGCCATCGGGCTGGCGCTGCTGCTGGTACTGCCGCTCGCCATCCCCACGGCGCGCTTCGCGGCCCGTGTTCCCACGGCCGAAACCGAGGGTGGCCCTGGCTTCCGGCTGGAACATTCGGCGGACCTGGCCGACTTCTTCATCCCCAGCCAGATCCACCCGCTCTTTGGACAACTCGCCGAACGCCTCCAGGCATACAAGGCCGAAACCCACATCCAGAACAAGACAGTGTACCTGGGGTTGGTGGCGCTGGCACTGGCGGCGTTTGGCACCCGTGGACGAGAGGGGCGCTTCTGGCTGCTCAGCGCGCTACTCTTCGCGCTGCTGGCCCTGGGGCCACAATTACAGATCCTGGGGTGGCGCACAGGGCTGCCGCTGCCCGGAGCGCTGCTGTACGACTTGCCGCTGATCCGCATCTCGCGCTACCCCATCCGCTTTGCGGTGTTCGTGACACTGGCGCTGGCGATCCTGGCCGGGCTGGGGGCGCGGCGGCTCTTCGTTACACTGGAGCGTCGCGCAGTCTATCTGCCCCACGCGAGCAACCTGGCGCTGGCCGGCCTGGTGGCTCTGATTGCGTTCGAGAACCTGACCACACCCTTCCCAATCGTGCGCGTCTACATCCCGCCGTTATATGCAGCTCTGGGACAAGACCCCGAACGTTACGCGATCCTGGAGTCGCCATTCTATTACAACACCAGCCCGGTGTATATGCTGTTCCAGGTCGTACACCGCAAGTACCTGGTGGGCGGCTATACATCGCGCACCCTGCCCTACCCCCTGGTCGAGCAAATCCCCACGGTGCGGATGTTTGCCTATGCCCGGCCCGCGCCCGACATCATCACGCAGGAGCCGACCACCATTGCGGCCAGCATTTTCAGTTACTTCAACATCCGCTATCTGATGCTCCACAGCGCGGGAGGGGCCCTGCGCTACGGCTATCTTGAAACTGTCGCGGCGGCGGCGGCCGGCGGCGTCAAACCAGAACGCGAGCGCTCGATGCTGGCCTATTCCGATACGCGTAGCGCGTCGAGTTTGCTGCGGGCCATGGGGCCGTTCGAGCCAGCAACGGTCGGATCGGTGCTGGCCTACAGGGTGGCCCCGCCGGCCGATCCACAGCCGTTCCTCGGCATCGGCACGGGCTGGTCGCCACCTGTGGCCATTCCCGGCGGGGCCGAGCGGCGCATTCTCGGCGAGGCCGAGGTGCTGATCTACAGCGCCCGCGCGCGCACGGTGACCGTGGAGCTGGACCTGACCAGTGCCGGCGCGGGTCAGCTCCAGTGGAGCGTGAACGGCGAAGGGCAACCGACGCTGGCGTTGCCCGGCGGCAGCTCGCGCAAACAGCTTACCCTGGACATCGAGGCCGGTATGACCCGGCTGCTCCTGCGCCCGCTGGTTGCCGGGGAACTGGTGGTGCGCGAGGTGGGGCTGAAGAGCGTGCAGGGGTAGGGGGAAACCGGGTTTCCCCTTCCCCCTCCCTGAGGGGAGGGTTTGGGAGAGCTGCATCCTCCCAGGAACATGTTCATTCGGGCGCAGCCGCACACCACAGGGGAGACGCGGAAAGGAGAGAGGAGATGGAACAATGGCTCGAACAACACGAGGTCTTTCGCGGGCGATTCTTTACCGTAATCACCGGCACAGTGCAGATTGCCAGCGGGGAGACGGCCCGGCGCGACGTGGTGGAGCATAGCGGCGGAGTCGCCGTGGTGCCGATCCTTGCGGACAAGGTGCTGCTGGTACGCCAGTACCGCATCGCCACGGGCCAGGAGATGCTCGAATTGCCTGCGGGCCTGTTGCATCCGGGCGAGGCGCCGGAGCAGGCGGCGGCGCGCGAACTGGCCGAGGAACTGGGCTACCGCGCCAATCGGCTGGTGCCCCTGGCGAGCTACTACACTTCGCCGGGTTATACTAACGAACGTACACACATCTTCCTGGGCCTCGATCTGACCCCTACCGACGGTACTGCGGATTGGGACGAGCACCTGCATCCCGAAGAACGCTCCCTGGAGGGTTTGCAGCAGGCGCTGCTCGGAGGGGCATTCAGCGACGGGAAAACGTTGATCGGCCTCTCGCTGGCCCTGGCCTGGCTGGCGCAACACCGCGAAGCCGGGGAGTAAAGACTTCGCAGGGGCGGAGTATGTCTCGACAGGCGTGCCGCGCGTGTGAAACAGGGGGTTCTCGTCTCCAACGTTCACGTTAGACATCAGCGCGGCTGCGCCACACAACGACGCGATGCAAAAAAGAGGTTCTTCTCAGGAGGGCTGCGCCCTCGCACACCCTCTCGCCAGGGAGGGGGGTGGGGAAACCGGGTTTCCCCACCCCCAACCACTGCTGGGATCGCCTGCCACCCGTTGCAGGTAGGGGAACGGGAAAACCCGGTCTTCCCGTGTTCATAATCAGGCAGCCACATGCGACATCATCACCACGAACGGGTCACCGGCGCCACCCGGCCCCGCCCCCTGGCGGCCCACGGGGCGGCCCTCGCGCTCTACCTGGGCCTCGCCCTGGTGCTAACCTGGCCG
>JBDNDG010000467.1:0-3313 GCA_046719255.1 Chloroflexaceae bacterium | reverse complement strand
CCAGGAGGCGTTTGCGGATCACCGGTAGATCGAAGCTACTGCCGTTGAAGGTGACAAGCGTGGCAACCCCTTCCAGGGCGCCATACAGGTTCAGGTCGGTAACGCCGCTGCCAACGAGCTGGACGGTGCCGCGGTCAGGGCGATAGACACCGATAACGCTGATCGCGCCGGTGAAGGTTGTCTCGATATCCAGATAGGCGCGCATCGGTTACTCGTCTGCAAAGCGCTTTTCCCGCTTCATTATGGCATGACGCAGCGCGAGCGTCAACGCGAGCCAGTGTACCTCGGGACCGCCGGGCGCCCGGGGAAACCGGGTTTCCCCGCACCCTCCCTGTGGGGAGGGGTTGGAGCGCTCTACCCCCCTCCCGGTCTCCTCCCGTCGGGGGGAGGAGCCCGGGTTCCCTTCCCCAGCGGGGAGGGTTTGGGAGGAGAGGCGAAGTGCCGCTGCGCCCGGGCGCAGCACCGCTGCACCTCTACGTGCCGGACGCACCACTGGACATATGCTATAGTACGCACGCAATCGTATATTCCAGAAGACGAGGCGCCCATGAACCTTCCTCCTCCCCGTCGCGTGGTCCTCGATACCGACCCCGGCATTGACGATGCCCTGGCAATCCTCCTCGCACTGGCCTCGCCCGAAGTTGACCTGGCTGCGCTTTCCATTGTTCATGGCAATTGTACCCTGGCCGAGGCGGTAACCAACGCCCTCGCCCTGGCCGAACTGGGCGGCCAGCCGGACCTGGTGGTCGCCGCGGGCTGTGACCGGCCCTTGCTGCGCCCACCGGTCACCGCGTACGACACCCACGGGACAAGCGGCCTCGGCTATGCCCGTTTGCCCCGGAGCGCCGCGCAAGCGGTGGATGAGCACGCGGTAGACCTGCTGATCCGCGAGATTATGGCCGCGCCGGGCGAGGTAACGCTGGTGGCGGTAGGGCCGCTGACCAACGTAGCACTGGCCCTGCGCAAAGAGCCGCGTCTTGCCCGGGCGGTCCGCGAGTGTATTTTTATGGGCGGGGCTTTCCGGGCCGAGGGCAACATCACACCCCTGGCCGAGTTCAACGTCTATGCCGACCCCCACGCCGCACAGATCGTCCTTTCCAGTGGCATGCCGCTAACGATGATGCCCTGGGACATCACTCGCGATGTGCGTCTGACCCTGGCCGACGTGGAGCGGTTACTGGCGCGGGGCGGCCCGATCCCCGGCTTTATCGCCGAGGCGACGCGCTACTACATCGAGTTTCATCAGCGGGAGTTTGGCTGGGCGGGCTGCTCGATCAACGACCCGGCGGCCCTGGCGTTGGCGTGGTGGCCAGACCTGGCGCAGATGCGCGACCTTTACGTGGAGGTGGAGCTGGCGAGCGAGCTGACCCTGGGCAAGACAGTGGGCGATTTTGGCGGCAGGAGCGGGCGTGCGCCGAACGTGCGCCTGGTGGAGCGTTTCGACGCGACGGCATTTGTTGCACGCTTTCTGCAGCGCATGGAGGCCCTGGCTGACCGGATGGCGGCATAGCGCGAACGGGTGGAACGCGGGGCGGGCCGCGGGAGTCGGGTCCCTTCTTAGCTTTCGGACGGGGCCACGGGGTCACCGGGTTGCCCGGTACCCCTTCGCGGGGAGGCGCGGGCGGGGGCAGCCCGGCCACACCCGCGGCGGGATCACGGTAGCAATGAGAAACGCGCTCGCACAGCGGCAACAAAGAAGCCCAGGGCCTCAAGGCGCAGCGCGGCACTCGCTGCCAGGTAGAGCAACACCCCGGCGCCTCCGGCGAGGGCGACGACGACCATCACCGGTGCATCGGCGAGGGCCGCGGCAAGCCCGGCGACGGTGGCGGCCATCAGGGCGCTGGCCAGCAACCCTTTGAACGCCGCTTCGCCCAGGCGCTGCCCGCGCAGCGGCGCCGCGCGGTTGAGCAGCGCAAAGGTGATCAGGGCATGGCCAATCCACTGGGCCGAATTGCCAATCACCAGGGCCAGAAAGCCCAGGTGGGTGAACCAGAGCAGGGGCAGGGCCACCAGCAGGTAGCAGAGAATGGCCGCGCCCTGGATCAGGTTTGGCGTAAGGGTGTTCTTGCGGGCGTAGAAGGCGAAAATCAGCACCTGATCCAGCGCGGCGGCGGGCAGCCCGGGCAGGTAGAGCAGCAGGGCCACGGCGGTAATGGCCGTGTCGGCGGGGCCGAAGGCGCCACGTTCAAAGACGAGGCCGGTGACCGGTGTTGCCAGGGCCGCCAGACCCGCCGTTGCCGGAAGGATCAACAGCAGCACAACCTTCAACCCCATAGCCAGCGTGGCCTGAAACTCGGCCTCGGCGGCCATGGCGCTCTGGCGCGACAGGGTCGGCAGCACGGCCAGCGCCACCGCCGAGGCCACCAGGCCCAGGGGGAACTGGATCAGTGTCGTGGCGTAGCGCATGGTGCTGAGGGCGCCCTCGAAGCCCGAAGCCAGCCAGCGGTCGAGCAAGGTGCCGACAATCGAAAAGCCGATCCCCAGAGCCACCGGGGCGTACAGGTGCATGATCCGCCGCACGGCGGGGTGCGTGATGCCCGGGCCAGGTCGCAGGCGCGCTCCGCGCAGCCCGGGGAGTTGGAGCGCCACCTGGGCCAGCGCGCCGATCAGGGCGCCCACAGCCAGACTGTTGACGCCCAACTGCTCGTGGAGCGTCACCACTCCCAGCACGATCCCCACGTTAAATGCGACCATGACGAAGGCCGGCAACAGGAAGCGTCGCTGGGCGTGGAGCACCGCTGTTGCCAGCCCCGAGATGCCCATCAGCAGCACCGCTGGCATCAGCAGGCGCAGCAACGGCACGGCCAGATCGCGCAGAGCGCCCTCCTGGGGGCGCGTGAGCATGGCCACGAGCAGGGGTGCCTGCCACAGCGCCAGGGCAACCACGGCCGTCAGCGCGGCCAGGGCCAGCGTCAGAACAGCCGAGACAATCCGCCAGAACTCGTCGCGGTCACCCTCAGCGTACTCTGAAAACACCGGCACCAGCGCGGCGCTTACGGCGCCGGCGATGAGCATATCGTAGATCGTGCTGGGCGCCGTCCAGGCAATCTGAAAGGCATCTACCGCCACGCCGCGACCGAAGTAGTAAGCGATAATCGGTTCGCGAACGAAGCCGACCAGCCGGCTGAGGATGTTCCCCGCCGCGATCAGCAGCGCGGCTGACAGGATACCTCGCGCAGCCGCGCTGCTCTGGACGGAGTCGTTCATATTGTCATTCTTGACGATGTGAAAATAAAGGAACGTTAGACGATCATGCGATTGGCGCACAACGCCAGCCTGAACATACCTATTCCTGGTAGGGCGCAGCCCTCCC
>JBDNDG010000466.1:0-3322 GCA_046719255.1 Chloroflexaceae bacterium | reverse complement strand
GTTCAACGACGGGTCATCAACCGCGGTGGTAAAGAGATCCAGGCTGCCCGATTGGACCTCCCGCACCACCTCGAACAGGGTCGGGACGATCAGTCCGATGACTGCCAGGGTCATCATCGAGGCGGCCACGCTCGCCGCCTGCCGGTCGAAGTGTTGCAGACCGTTGCGCAGGCCGCCAAGCAGGAGGGCCAGGCCCAGGATCAGCAGCAGGTTGCCCAGGATTGAACCGCTAATCGAGGCTTTCACCAGCTCGATCTTCCCCTGCGAAAGCGCCACTATCGAGATGATCAACTCCGCGGCGTTGCCCAGCGTGGCGTTGAGCAGCCCCCCTACCCTCGGTCCGGTGTGTACCGCCAGTTCTTCGGTGGCTTCGCCGAGAAAGCCGGCCAGGGGGATCAACCCCAGGCAGCACACCAGAAACAGCACCAGGTCGTTCCGTAATCCCGGGACAAACTCGAACGCAAAGGCCACTGGCACGAAGATGATCAGATAGCGCAGCCATTTCACAGATGCCTCCCTTTGAAAAATTAGATCAAGCCTGGGCTTCCTATACCCTGACGTGAACAGAGCCCGCGCGCGGGAGGGTATGGGAGGGCGCAGCCCTCCCAGGAAAACAACCCGCCAGCGGGGAGGGTGTGGGAGGGCGAAGCCCTCCCAGGAATAGGTATGTTCATGCTGGCGCTGTGCGGCGCAGCCGCATGGACGGCTGATGTGAACAGATGGGGAAACCCGGTTTCCCCATCTTCCTTCACGGCATTCGAGGAGCAGCGAGCGCGGTCTCGCGCGGCTGATGGGTTGGCGCGCATCCCTGGAATACTCAGGCACGCCATTAACATTCGTTTCCCTTTCGCTGGCGCATTTCTCCCTGTGTCCCCGAAACCTCTGGCTGCATCAGGAAGCCCCTCCCAGCACAGGTGGAACCCGTTGAAGGCGCATACCACCCTGATCCAGGTCATCCGACGGATCTCCCCGCGCTGGATTGGCAGTATACTAGAGAAATGGCAATTAACAACCCCAACGGCACAACGATCGAGCGTGTCATCGTCACCCGGCGCGGGCAAGCGAAGGGGCCACCGGGCACGGGCGCTCCCTCTGGCGGCGATGCGCCGCCGAAACCCTGGTCCGAACGCTGGAAAGAGTTGCGCGCGGCCTTCCGTAACGTACCGCGCGCCTTCGCCCTCGTCTGGGAGGCTCACCGTGGCGCGACCCTGGCCATGGCCCTGATTACCCTCCTCAACGGCCTGCTGCCGATCTCGCAGGCCTGGGTGGCCAGGCTGATCATTGACGAAGTGGTGATCGCCGTAACGGGCAGCATCGCTCCCATGATCGCCCTGCGCACCGTGCTGCCCTACCTGCTGGTGGAGTTCGGTCTGCTGACCCTGGGCGCGGTTCTGACCCAGGCCCGCTCCCTGGCTGAGCATATGCTCAACGCTCGCCTCAGCAACACAATCAATACGGCGATTATTCGCAAGTCGCTGGCCCTTGATCTGCAGTTCTTCGAGGATGCCCAGTTCTACGACAAGCTGCAAAATGCCCGCCGCGAGTCGAACTGGCGGGCCATGAGCATTATCAATACAAGTTTTAACCTGGTGCAAAATGCCATTACCCTCGGCTCCTTTGCCGTGGGGCTGATCGCCTTCAGCCCGCTGGTGGCCCTGATCCTCTTCGGTGCCACGCTGCCTTCCTTTGTGGCGCAGACCCGCTTCAGCCGGCTGCATTTCCGGCTGCTTACCTGGCGCGCACCCGAGTTCCGCAAGATGACCTATCTCGAACACCTGCTCACGGTGGACAGCAGCGCCAAGGAGATCAAGCTCTTCGGTCTGGGCGAGCCATTGCTGCAACGCTACCAGGACCTGTTCTGGAAGTTTTACTTCGAAGACACCGCCCTGGCACAGCGGCGCTCGCTGATCAGCGCCCTCTGGGGATTACTGGTCTCGGCGAGTTACTACGGCGCCTACGCCTGGATCATCTGGCAAACCGTTTCCGGCGCCATCACCATCGGCGCGATGACCTTCTACCTGACGCTGTTCCGCCAGAGCCAGGGCGCATTCCAGGGCATCTTCTACAACGCCGGCCAGCTCTTTGAAAGCGGTCTCTTTCTGGAGAATCTCTTTGGCTTCCTTTCCCTCGCTCCGCAGATGATCACCGGCAAAGGACGCAAGGTGCCACGGCCCATTCGCCAGGGTATCGAGTTTCAGGCGGTGAGTTTCCGCTACCCTGACCGGGAGGAGTACGCCCTTCGCGAGGTCAGCTTGCACGTGCGTCCGGGTGAGAAGATCGCGCTGGTGGGCGCCAATGGCGCAGGCAAAACCACCCTGATCAAGCTGCTTACCCGTCTTTACGACCCCACCGAGGGCCGGATCCTCCTCGATGGGGTGGATCTGCGCGAGTATGATCTCGATGACCTGCGGCAGTGCATCGGGGTGATTTTCCAGGACTTTGTGCGCTACCAGGTGACCGCCCGCGAGAACATCGGGTTCGGGCAGATCGAAGAACTGGCGAACGACGAACGCATTCTCTCTGCTTCGGCCCGCGGCGGCGCCGATGAGGTGATCGCCCACTTGCCGCAGGGTTACGATACCATCCTGGGCCGCTGGTTCGAGAAGGGTGCGGAGTTGTCGGGCGGGCAGTGGCAGAAGATCGCCCTGGGCCGCGCCTTTATGCGCGATAGCGAGGTACTGGTCCTCGACGAACCCACCTCGGCCCTCGATGCCGAGCGCGAGTACGAGATCTTCCAGCGCTTCCGCGAGCTGACCGCCGGGCGCATTGCCTTCCTGATCAGCCATCGCTTTTCCACCGTGCGCATGGCCGACCGCATCGCGGTGATCGAAGGCGGCCGCATCGCTGAACTCGGCACCCACCGGGAACTCCTGGCCCTTGATGGCACCTATGCCCGGCTGTTCAATATGCAGGCGGAAGGGTATCGCTAGAGGTGTGGGAACCCGGCTTTCCCACATCCCGCCCACCCGGCCTGAAGAGGGCAGCGACCTCCCGCATCCGCCCCCGGGAGAGGGGTGGGGAAACCCGGCTTCCCCGTTCTTGTCTGGAGAGGAGGAACCACCGTGACCCTGGACCAATCCACGATTACCGAACTCGCCACAATGTACCTGCGCGCCGAGCGCGACGCCGCGCCTGTCGCACCCTGGCGCGAACGCTTCCCCGGGATCACCGAAGACGATGCCTACGCCATCCAGTCTGAACTACTGCGGCTGCACCTGGCCAGTGACGCGACCCTGGCCGGCTGGAAGGTCGGCGCAACCAACCCCGGAGCACAGGCCGCGTTCGGCCTGCGCGAGCCGGTGTATGGCCGCCTCCTCGACCA
>JBDNDG010000465.1:0-3341 GCA_046719255.1 Chloroflexaceae bacterium | reverse complement strand
TTGTTCTAGACGTTGCGACCGGGCGCAGCCCGGAACGACTCTTTACCGACGAGATCCGCTGCCCAATCTACGTGGAGGACCTGGCGGCGGCGCTACTCGAGTTGACCACCCTGCCCTACAGCGGGCCCCTCCACGTGGCCGGCGCCGAGGCGCTGAGCCGCTATGCCTTTGGCCTCCTGATCGCCCGTGCCTGGAACGTGGACACCTCGGGCATCCAGGGCGCCCTGAGCACCGATAGCCCGGTGCGGCGCCCGCGTAACTGCGCCCTCGATAGTTCACGGGCGCAGCGGTTGCTACGCACGCGCCTGCGCGGGGCCCGCGAGGTCTTGCGGGAGCTGGGCCGTGTGGTGTGAGCCCGGACGGTGCGCGGGAGGCATGAAAGGGCGCCGTCGCTCGAGCAGACCGCGCGCCACTTTCACTTGAACCCTCCGCAAGCAGCGTTGCCTCAAAGCACCTGGAGGCCGTGTGCGCCAATCTGCAATCCGCAATCTACCATCTAAAGCGAGGCCGGCGGCTACGTTATGGCGTGCCGGCTGCTCTTCACCCCGCGCACAATGTACTCGACATACTCGCCAATATTGGTCGCGCGATCACCGATGCGTTCCAGGTTGTGGCCGATCCACAGCAGAAACGTGCCAGGCCGCACCATCGCCGGATCGCTCTCCATACGCTCGATCTGGGCAGCAAAGAGTTGCGTGTAGGCGACGTCAACGGCCTCATCGTCTTGCTTGAGGCGCAGGTTGATGCTGGCGTCGCGGGCACCAAGGGCCGCGAGGGCCTCATTGAGCATCCGACGGGTAACCGCCGCCATGTGCTCGATCGCTTCGGGTACTCCTCCCGGCGGGGCGCCTCCCAGACGCAGCACCACAGTGGCAATGCCCTCGGCGTAATCGGCGATCCGTTCCAGTTCGCCCGCCGCCTGCATGAAAGAACTGACTAATCGTAGATCGCCGGCTACCGGCCCCTGGGTGGCAATAATCTGTATGGCGTGCTGGACAAGTGCGTCGGTGGCCTCATCAATCGCCTCGTCGCGACGGACGATCGCCCGCGCCTCTTCAAGCGCCCCCTGCTTGAGCGCCCAGAGGGCGCGGCGGATCGCCTCGTCGGCCATCTTCCCCAGCGCGATCAGCTCCCGTTCCAGTTCCGCAAGCTCGTGGAGATAATGCTCCCGCAGTGGCGGCATCTCCTGCTCCTCCCTTGCTGGCACGTCCAGCACGTCACTGGTCATGCTGAGCGAAGCGAAGCATCCCGGCCCCGGGACCCTTCCCGCGCTCAGGGTGACACGGAACGCACCAGATGCGCCACGTAATGCCTGGCGCCGTTGTGACCACTATAGCATGTGTTCGTGGAGCGCGGGGGCTGTCTCTGGTCAGTGCGATCATCGGGGCGAATGCGACGTCGGAAAGCGGCCGCATCCTGAGCGGGCCGAAGCCTGTCCTGCGCGGGGCGCAGGCCGTAGCGAGGGGAGCGCAAACCACGACGCTGCAATCGCCCTGGCGCGATCACCGTCACCCTCCACCACGAACGCCTTTCGTGGTAGCATGTGTGATCCATTCGCCTGTACCACTATGCGCATCGGACTTGACGCACGCTACACCACCGACCATTTTCCCGGCATCGGGCGCTACACCCTCAGCCTGGCCGAGGCGCTCGCCGGGCTTGGGTCTGACCATACCCTGGTGCTCATTGTGGACCCGCGGGCGCAGCGGGGGCGTTACGACCTGGCGGGGCTGGGTGCGCTACCGGGGGTAGAACTGGCCGAAGCTCCCGTCGCCCCGTTTTCGGTGGCGCAGCACCTGGCCCTGCCCATCCTGGCGCGCCGCCTGCGTCTCGATGTGCTGCACTCGCCCTACTACATCAAGCCCTACCTGGGATTGCCCTGCCCCTCGGTCGTAACGATTTACGATCTGATTGGCTGGCGCTTCCCGCGCGCCCTCTCGTGGCGCGGGCGGCTGTTCTATCGCGTGAGCATGGCCCTCGCGGCCCGCACCGCAACGGGGATCATCACCATCTCGGAGAGTGCCCGCACCGACATTGCTCATGTCTACCGCCTGTCGCCCCGGCGAATCGCGGTGACGCCCCTCGCCGCGAACCGACGCTTTCAACCCCAGGCCCCCGAGGCGGTTGCCGCGGCGCGTCGGCGTTACGGCCTGCCGGAGCGTTACGTCCTCTATGTCGGCTCAAACAAGCCGCACAAAAACCTCGAGCGGCTGGCGCGGGCCTGGCGCAAGGTGCTTGAGGAGGCTCACGAGGCTTCCGCTGGCGCGGCACTGGTTATCGCCGGTCACGAAGATCCGCGTTACAGCGAGGTGCGCCGTTTCGTGGCCGAACACGCGCTCGAGGCGCGGGTGCGCTTCGCGCCCAATGTGGCCGAAGCCGATCTTCCCGCGCTCTACAGTGGCGCAACGGTCTTCGCATTTCCCTCGTACTACGAAGGCTTCGGGCTGCCGCCCCTGGAGGCGATGGCCTGTGGCGCGCCGGTTCTCTGCGCCTACGCCTCCAGCTTGCCCGAGGTGGTGGGCGATGCCGCGCTGACGGTGGACCCCTTTAACGTGAACGAACTGGCCGAGGGGTTGGCGCGGTTGCTGGGCAATCCTGTGTTGCGCCGCGCCCTGAGCGAGCGGGGGAGGCAGCGGGCGGGCCTGTTCTCCTGGCGCCGCACCGCGCTCCAAACGCTGCGCGTCTACGAAAGCCTGCGCTGACCCCATGCTTCACCCGGGCGCGACGATCACGAAGAGGGGAGGGTTGCGTTCCCCTGGTCCCGGGCCGAAGAAGGCGCGAGGGGTATCCCGGCTCCCCCCCGCTGTGGGGCAGAGGGAGGTGGGGAACCCTGGCTTCTCCCCGATACAGACACGATGGCTCACCCGTTACGGCGCAGGCTCGGACAGCAGGGTCGCGCTGGCCCACCCCAGGCTGCCAACCGCGACACGCTGGGGGCTGCACTCGCCGCCACTCGCCATGATCCGGATGCGGTACCAGGTGGACCCGTCTGCGGCGGTGCGTTGTTCGAGGAACTCGATAGTATCGCCGGGGCAGATCTGCCCGATCACCGTCTCCGTTGCGATGCGCGGCTCGCTGCGTAGATTGCCGCCGGCAAGCACGCTGCCACGGCCAATAATGGTTGGTACTGGTGTGCTGGAGATCGGGGGGGTGGCGCTGGCCAGGGCGCGGGCGGTGCGGGTGGCGAGGACGGCGGCGTTGCTCGTTTCAATGGCGCTGGCGGTGGCGCTGGCGCTGACCCGCGCGCGCTCGAGGCCAAAGCGCACCGCGAGCAACCCGCCCCCCACCAGGAGAGTGAGCGCCGTGCCGGCAATCAGCAGGTTGGCCAGTGCTCGCAGCGG
>JBDNDG010000464.1:0-3357 GCA_046719255.1 Chloroflexaceae bacterium | reverse complement strand
AGGGTTTGGGGACTTGCCCCAACGACGTTGCATCGGCCCTGCTGGAGGAGACAAGCGTCCTTGACGGCCCATGGCGCCCATGCTACCATACGCGGTAACGCTCCAATCCTGAGGTAAAAACGATGGGGAAACCCGATTCCCCCACACCCCTCCCGGTGGAGAGGATGTAGGAGGGCCGCGCCCTCCCAGGAACCCGTCATGGTGATCCGGGCGTTGCCAGGAGGACATTGATGGCCCCACTGCTCGAAGTACGCAACCTGCAAACCCATTTCCACTCTCAGGATGGCGTCGTGAAGGCGGTTGACGGGGTATCGTTCTCCGTCGATCGCGGCGAAACGCTGGGGATCGTCGGTGAGTCAGGGTGCGGGAAGAGCGTCACCTCGCTCTCGATTATGCGCCTCATTCCCTCGCCGCCCGGCAAGATCGCCGGGGGGCAGATCCTGTTCGACGGCGAGGATCTGCTGCAACAGAGCGAAGAGCAGATGCGCCACATCCGTGGCAACCGGATCGCGATGATTTTCCAGGACCCGATGACCTCCCTCAATCCGGTGCTAACGATCGGGCGGCAGATTACCGAGTCGCTGGAACTGCACCTGAAGCTCTCGCGGCGCGAAGCGCAGAATCGCGCCGTCGAATTGCTGGATATGGTGGGCATTCCTTCGGCCAGCAAGCGCCTGGACAACTATCCGCATCAGTTTTCGGGTGGAATGCGTCAGCGTGTGATGATCGCTATGGCGCTCTCCTGCAATCCCGAACTGCTGATCGCCGATGAGCCCACCACGGCTCTCGATGTAACGATCCAGGCTCAGATTCTCGAATTGATCAATCGGCTCAAGGAAGAGCTTAACACCGCAGTGATCATCATCACCCACGACCTGGGCGTGGTTGCTGGTATGACCGATCGGGTGACGGTGATGTACGCCGGCAGGGTGGTGGAGGAGGGGCCAACACGGGAGATCTTCGAGAGTCCGCGCATGCCCTACACCATTGGTCTGCTGCGCTCCATTCCGCGCCTGGACGAAGCGCGGGGGCGCAAACTGAACCCGATCCGTGGCCTGCCACCGAATCTCATCAACCTGCCGCCGATCTGCGCTTTTAGCCCGCGCTGTGACTTTGTGCAGGAACGGTGCGTAACGTCGCGACCGGAACTGCGCGCCGTCGGAGTCGGGCATCACGTGGCATGTCACTTTGACATTTCTCTGGAGACGCCTGTGCCCGAACGGAGCGCCGAGGAACTGGCGGCATAGCCCCGCTCTGCGAGGCTACGCCCTCCCACACCCTTCCCCGGCTTCCCCAGCGCCCCTTCGCGGGGTCCCGGCTTGAAGCACCAGCGACAATTGATAGACAATGAAACCAGTGACCACGACCGACGCCGGCAACAGCGCACTGATCGAGATCCGCGACCTGAAGATGCACTTTCCCGTTACCCGCGGGATCATTTTGCAACGCCGCGTGGGGACGATCAAGGCCGTAGATGGGGTCAGTTTCAGCATCCGGCAGGGTGAAACCCTGGGCCTCGTGGGCGAGTCGGGGTGTGGGAAGAGTACAACCGGACGGGCCATTCTACAACTCTACCGGCCAACCTCGGGCGAGGTGCTGTTCGACGGCCAGGATCTGACGAAACTGCGCGGCGACGCTCTGCGCAAGATGCGCCGTCGCATCCAGATGATCTTTCAGGACCCGTACGCTTCGCTCAACCCGCGCATGACCGTTGGCGACATCATCGGCGAGCCGATCAAGGTACACCAGTTACGCCAGGGTAAGGCCGTACGTGAACGGGTCGAGGAGCTGCTCAGCCTGGTGGGGTTGAATCCGGCCTTTGCGAACCGCTACCCGCATGAGTTTTCCGGTGGTCAGCGTCAACGGATCGGCATCGCCCGCGCCCTGGCCGTCGAGCCGCAGTTCGTCGTTTGCGATGAGCCTGTCTCGGCTCTCGATGTCTCCATTCAAGCCCAGGTGGTTAACCTGCTAGAAGAACTGCAAGAAAAACTCGGGCTAACCTACCTGTTTATCGCCCACGACCTGAGTGTGGTGAAGCACATCTCCGACCGGGTGGCGGTGATGTACCTGGGCAAAGTGGTGGAGCTGGCCGAGGGCCCGAAGCTCTACCGTATGCCCCTGCACCCCTACAGCCAGGCGCTGCTCTCGGCGGTGCCGATCCCCGACCCCAAAGTGGAGAAGCAGCGCCGGCGCATCATTCTCGAAGGCGATGTGCCCAGCCCGTTGAACCCTCCTTCCGGGTGTCGCTTCCATACGCGCTGCCCGATCGCCATTCAGCAGTGCCGGGAGGAAGAGCCACCCTTCGTGGATTATGGTGACGGGCACTTCGCGGCTTGCTGGCGCGCCCGCGAGTCGGGCGAATTGATGCCCGCCATTGCCCGCAAACAGACCGAGAGCCTCGCCGCGCGTATCCATGCCGAGGTGGCGAAGGTGAAGGGCGTGGCTGATTGAGGTGGCGCTGTACGCGGCTTTGCCGCGCAGTGCGGCAATGAACAGCTACTCGCCCGGGAGGGCTGCGCCCTCCCAACCCCTCCCCGCCAACGCGATGTTTCCCGGGAGAACACGACCCTCCCAGACCCTCTCCACCGGGAGGGGTATGGGGAAACCGGTTTTCCCCATATGTTCAGATCAGGAATACGGGGTTTTGTGGATCTGGAGACCTTGGCCTGGCTCCGTTCGCCGCAGGGCCAGGCGGTGCTGGAAGAACTGGCCGCCCGCCCGCTGGGCGAGGGCGATATGCTCCGTGAGCTGGAGCGATTGCGCCAGCACGTTACGCCCGAACAGGCGCGCGCGGCGCTGGAGCTGGCGCTGCTGCGTCGCCGTGCCAGCGCAAAGTTCCCCGCCGCCGGGCGGCTTTTCTTCACCCGCGAAGCGCTGGAGCAGGCCAGCGCCGCGCCGGTAGCCGCTCACCGCGCCGCGCGCCTGGCGCCCTCCGGTCACGTCGCCGATCTAGGCTGCGGCATCGGCGGGGATACACTGGCGCTGGCGGCAGCCGGAGCGCGGGTGACCGCAGTGGAGCGTGACCCGCTGCGACTGGCTATGGCTCGCGCCAACGCCGAGGCCCTCGGGCTCGACGAGCGGATTGAGTGGCTGCTGCGCGACCTGAGCGTCGCGGAACCGCCGCCAGCCGATGCACTCTTCAGCGATCCGGGCCGGCGCGCCGGGGGACAGCGGCGCTTCCAGGTCGAGCGCTACGACCCGCCACTGAGCCGCGTGCTGGCGTGGCGGATGCGCACGCCAGCGCTGGCGGTGAAGGTCGCCCCTGGCATCGACCTGGCGGCGGCGCCCACCGGGGCCGAGGTCGAATTTGTTTCGCTCGATGGCGAATTAAAGGAGGCGGTACTCTGGTGCGGGCCA
>JBDNDG010000463.1:0-3377 GCA_046719255.1 Chloroflexaceae bacterium | reverse complement strand
GCCCGCGCCGGCCCACGCCGCTCAAACAGGGCGATGAGTTGCGTCTCGGGAACCTGCGCCTGCGGGTGGAGCTGTGAGGAGATCCTGATGCGAATTGCAGTCTTTGGCGCGGGCGGAGTGGGCGGCTACTTTGGCGCGCACCTGGCTCAGGCTGGCCACGAGGTGCACCTGATTGGCCGTGGCGCGCATCTGGAGGCCATCCGGGCCGCCGGGCTGTGCGTTGAAAGCCCCCGGGGCACCTTGAGCATTCGCCCGGCCAGCGCAACCAGTGACCCGGCAACCATCGGCCCGGTAGACCTGGTGCTGGTGGCGGTGAAGAACTGGCACCTCGTCGAGGCGGCTCCCAATCTGGCGCCGCTGATCGGCCCCGCGACGGTGGTAGTGCCGCTGCTCAACGGGGTTGAGGCCCACGACATCCTCGTCGCAGCCCTGGGGCCAGACCACGTCCTCGGCGGGCTATGCCGCATCATCGCCTACATCGCTGCCCCGGGGGTCATTCGCCATGTCGGGGCCGAACCGACGATCATCTTCGGCGAGCTTGACAATCGGCGCAGCGCCCGGGTGGAAGCCCTGCGCGCCGCCTTCAGCGACGCGCGCTTCGGCGCCATCGTCCCGCCTGATATTCACGTGGCGATCTGGGAGAAGTTCATGCTCGTCTGTACGTGGAGCGGCCTCGGCGCCGTCACCCGCGCGCCCATCGGGGTCTGGCTGCGCCTGCCGGGCACGCGGGCCCTGGCCGAAGCGGGGTTGCGCGAGGTGGTGGCAGTGGCCAATGCCCGGGGTGTGGCCCTGGACCCGCTCCAGGTCGAGGCCACCCTGCGCTTCCTGGATACGATGCCCTATGAGGGTACCGCTTCGATGCAGCGCGACATTATGGAGGGCCGCCCCTCCGAGCTGGAGGCCCAGAACGGCGCGGTGGTGCGTCTCGGCCAGGCCGTCGGAGTGCCCACGCCAGTTCACGGCTTTCTGTATCACGCGCTGCTGCCCCAGGAACTGGCTGCGCGCGGCGTTGCAGTCCCTGCCGGCCCACCGGGCGGAGACACGGAAGCACCCGGGTTCCGGTTCGCCTCGGGAAAGGGCAAGGGAGAGGAGCCACGATGAGCCTGCAACGCCTGAACCGGGTGATCCAGGCCCTGCGCAGCCACCGGCTCGATGGGCTGGCCCTGATGCCCGACGCTAATCTGACCTATCTGAGCGGGTTGACCTTCCACAAAGGCAAGCGGCTGGGGCTGGCGCTCGTGCCCGCCGATGGGTCGCCGCCGTGCTTCGTCATCCCGGCGCTGGAGCATGGGCGCGCCGAGGCTGCCGCGCGCATCCCCATGCGCTACTTCCCCTGGCACGACGCCGAGGGCCCCAATGGAGCTCTGGCCGCCGCGGTGAGCGCGGCGTTCGGGCCCACGGCCCGTGGCTGCACCCTGGCCCTGGAATACGCCTCGCTACGGGTGATGGAACTGCGCGCGCTGGAGGCGGTCATTCCCAACCTGCACACCCGCGACGCGACGCCGATCCTCGCCGCGCTGCGTATGGTGAAGGATGCTGAAGAACTGGCGACCATCGAACGGGCGGTGCAGATCGTCGAGACCGCCCTGGAGCGAACCATCGCGCAGATCCGCCCGGGTATGACCGAACGCCAGATCTCCCGTCTCTGCTCGGAGGCCATCCTCGCCGCCGGCGCCGAAGGCGAAAGCTTCGAGAACATTGTCGCCTCGGGACCCAATGCCGCCAATCCGCACCACACCAACACCGACCGCGCCTTGCAGCCCGGCGACCTGGTGATCCTCGACTGCGGCGCGCGTTACGGCGGCTACATTTCCGACATTACGCGCACCATCGCGATTGGCGAGCCGGGCGCCGAAGCACGCCAGATCTACGACCTGGTGCTGCGGGCCAATACAGCGGGACGGGCCGCGGCGCGACCGGGGGCCAGCGGCGCCGAGATTGATGCAGCGGCGCGCCAGGTAATCGAACGGGGCGGCTATGGCGCGTTCTTCATCCACCGTACCGGCCACGGCATCGGCCTGGAAACCCACGAGCCACCCGACATCGTCGCTGGCAGCGACGAGCCTCTGCCGCCGGGCGTCACCTTCACCGTGGAGCCGGGCATCTACCTGCCCGGCGTCACCGGCGCGCGCATCGAGGACGACGTGGTCATCAGCACCGACGGCGCGCGCAGTCTCACTACCTTCGGGCGCGAGTTACGCATCGTCGAGGGATGAGGGTCCCTGAGCGCCGCCCGGGAGCCGAAAGCACGGAGGCGAAGCGCCCTTCAAAGGGTTTCACCTGTGCTGGGGTGGGCTTCCTGATGCGGGGGAATGCGCCAACGCATGGGAAACGAATAAACGAATGCTCGAGGTGTGCCAATCCGGCAGCCGCGCGAGGACGATCGCCTTGATCCTCGCATGCCGTGTCGCGATGCCCATTGAAGGGAAGCGCCCCGCGCGCCGCCTGGAGGCCGTCGGCACCGCCGCCTACAGAATCTGCGACAAAAACAGCTTCGTTCGCTCGTGGCGCGGATTCTCGAAGAACAACTCTGGCGTATTCTCCTCCACAATCTGCCCGCGGTCCATAAACACGACCCGATCGGCCACCTCGCGAGCAAAACCCATCTCGTGGGTCACGCAGAGCATGGTCATCCCGGAAAGAGCCAGCTCACGCATCACATCGAGCACCTCTTTGATCATCTCAGGGTCGAGGGCCGAGGTCGGCTCATCGAAGAGCATAATGCGCGGACTCATGGCCAGGGCGCGGGCGATGGCCACGCGCTGCTGCTGCCCACCCGAAAGCTGACCAGGGTACTTGCTGGCCTGCTCGCGGATGCCGACACGCTCGAGCAATTCGAGCGCGCGTTTCTCGCTCTCGGCGCGCGTCTGCTTCCGCACCCAGATTGGCGCCAGGGTGATGTTTTGCAGCACCGTCAGATGGGGGAAGAGGTTGAATTGCTGGAAGACCATCCCCGTCTCGCGGCGAATGGCGTCAATGTTGCGGATATCGTTGGTCATCTCGATGCCGTCCACGATGATCCGCCCCTCCTGGTGCTCCTCCAGGCGGTTGATGGTGCGGATGAAGGTGCTTTTGCCGCTGCCCGACGGCCCGCAGATCACCACCACTTCGCCGCGCTTCACCCGCAGGCTCACGTCGCGTAGCGCGTGGTATTCTCCGTACCATTTATTGACGTTCTCGCAGATGATAATGTCATCGTTGGAGGGATTTGTTTTGTGCATGGGCGGTAGAAGCTCCTTCAAATGTCTAGCGTGAAAATATGGGTAAACCGGGGTTCCCCATCCTCCTCCCCTCAAGGAGGGATTGGGAGGGCTGCGCCCTCCCAACAAGAAACCTGTTTTCATCCTGTCAGGGTGCGACGCAGCCGCATGGACGGC
>JBDNDG010000462.1:0-3379 GCA_046719255.1 Chloroflexaceae bacterium | reverse complement strand
AGCCGCGTGCTGGCGTGGCGGATTCGCACGCCAGCGCTGGCGGTGAAGGTCGCCCCTGGCATCGACCTGGCGGCGGCGCCCACCGGGGCCGAGGTCGAATTTGTTTCGCTCGATGGCGAATTAAAGGAGGCGGTACTCTGGTGCGGGCCACTGGCCCGGGTTGCGCGGCGAGCCAGCCTGGTGAGCAGCGACACGAACGTCCCCACCCACACGCTATGGGCCGCGCACGGCGTCACCCGTGCGACCGTGCCGGTCACCGAGCCCGATGCCATCCTCTACGAGCCAGATCCGGCGGTGATCCGCGCCGGGCTGGTCACCGATCTGGCTGTGCGGATCGGCGCGGCGCAGATCGACCCCGAGATCGCCTATCTGACATCGTCGGCGTATGTCGCCACCCCCTTCGCCCGGGCCTGGCCCGTGCTGGCGTGGTTCCCGTTCAGTCTCAAACGCTTGCGGGCGCGGCTGCGCGAACTGGGGGCCGGCCCGGTCACGGTGAAGAAGCGCGGCTCGCCGCTCGACAGCGACGCGCTGGCCCGCCAGCTCAGCGGTGACGGGGCACGCCCGCTGGTGGTGGTGCTCACGCGAGTGCGAGGGCACCCCGCGGCGTTGATTTGTGACGTGCCCGTATCCGCAGAATGAAACTCCCCGCAGGGAGGGGCGTGGGAAAACCCGGTTTCCCCGTATGTTCACGTCAGGCACCTGTATGGAAAAGCCCTTTGCGGCCCGACGGCGCGGGTTGATAGCTCTGATGGCCATAACGTTCTTGATGTACACGGGATTCTTCATGGTCATCCCGCTGGTGTCGGTATACTACGTGGAGTACCTGGGCTTTGCAGCAATGCTGGTGGGTCTGGCGCTGGCCACGCGCCAGTTGTTGCAACAGGGCTTCACGCTGGTCGGGGGAGTGCTGGCGGATCACTTCGGGGTTCGGGGGCTGATCGGCGCGGGGGTGCTGGTGCGCGCCGTGGGCTTCATCAGCCTGGCCTGGGCAAGTTCGCCGGGATTGCTGTTCGTCGCCATGGTCCTCTCGGCGCTTGGCGGCGCGCTGTTCGAGGCGCCGAGCCGGGCGGCGGTGGCGGCGCTGACGCAGGAGGAGGAGCGGGCGCGGTTCTACGCGATCGCCGGCGTGATCAGCGGCCTGGGTATGACCATCGGCCCGCTGGTGGGAGCGTTGCTGTTGCGGCTCAACTTCCAGGCGGTAGCGCTGGGCGCGGCAGCCTGTTTTAGCCTGGTCTTTTTGCTGGTGCTGCTGCTGCTTCCCCCCATCCGCGTTGCCGCGGAGCGCCTGTCGCCTGGCTCCGGGCTGAACCTGGTATGGCACGATCGCACCTTTCTGATTTTTACTGCCCTGACCATGGGCTACTGGTTCATGTGGGTGCAGATCACCCTGAGCCTGCCCCTGGCGGCTGAGCGGCTCACCGGCAACCCCGAGACGGTGGGCGTGGTGTATGCGCTCAACGCTGGCATGACCGTTCTGTTACAATATCCGGTACTGCGCTTTGCTGAACGTCTTCTACGTATCCTGCCGATCATGATCATCGGCATGGCGC
Source organism: Chloroflexaceae bacterium (assembly GCA_046719255.1). Lineage (GTDB taxonomy): Bacteria > Chloroflexota > Chloroflexia > Chloroflexales > Chloroflexaceae > JACAEO01. The sequence goes on along the minus strand of JBDNDG010000462.1, from coordinate 1,829 downwards.
TGATGGCCCTGGGCCTTGGCGCGGTCGCGGCGGCGGGCACGATCGGCTTCTTGCTGGGATGCGTGGCCATCTTTACCCTTGGCTCGATCCTGGCTACGCCGGCCCAGCAGAGCATCACGGCGTCGCTGGCCGACCCCCGTGCCCTTGGATCGTACTTCGGCGTCAATGCCCTGGCGCTGGCATTTGGGGGCGCCCTGGGCAACCTGGCGGGGGGCGCACTGACCGACGCAGCCCGGCAGGTCGGCCAACCGGCCCTGCCATGGCTCACCTTTGCCCTGTTGGGGTTGGGCAGCGCCATCGGCCTGGCGATACTCGCCGAACACCTCCAGCGGCACCGTTCGACCGCCCATCTGGTCATTGCCACGCAGCCGAAGCAGCCGTAGCGGCGCCTGTGGCGTCATTCTGAGAAGGAGCCGGCTATGCCCGCACCAAACAACCGCTATGCCTTTTTCAATGGCGCGATCGTTCCTATCGAGCAGGCCACCGTAAGCGTGATGACGAACGCGCTGAACTACGGCACGGGCTGTTTCGAGGGCATTCGCGGCTACTGGGTGCCCGAAGAGGAGCAGTTGCTGGTTTTTCACCTGCGCGCGCACATGGAACGTCTGCGGCGTTCGTGTCACATTCTGTATATGCACCTGCCCTACAGTGTGGATGAACTATGCGCAATCTGCATCGAGCTGCTCCGTCGTGAAGGCTTTCGCGAAGATGTCTACATTCGCCCGCTGGTGTATAAGAGCGACCCGGCAATCGCCGTGCAGATGAACGGCCTGACCGACGCCTTCACGCTCTTTGCGGTTGGCTTCGGGCAGTACCTGGCCAATCCGACGGTGCGGGCCTGCATTTCGTCGTGGCGGCGCATTGACGATAACATTATCCCCTCGCGGGCAAAGGCCTGCGGAGCCTACCTCAACTCGGCGCTGGCAAAGACCGAGGCGCTGCTCAACGGTTACGACGAGGCGATTGTGCTGGGCAGCGACGGGCAGGTTTCCGAGGCGAGCGCGGCGAATCTGTTCATTGTGCGCGGCGGCGCGCTGATCACCCCACCGCTTACCAGCGACGTGCTGGAGGGGATTACGCGGCAGGTGGTGGCGCAGCTCGCCCGCGACGAACTGGGCCTGAGCGTGGTGGAGCGACCGATTGACCGCACCGAGCTGTACGTCGCCGATGAGGCGTTTTTCTGCGGGACAGGGGTAGAGATCAAGCCGATCGTTGAGATTGACCGGCGGGTGATCGGCAACGGCCAGGTCGGGCCGATCGGTGGTGCGCTGGTGCGACGATACGCGCAGGTGGTGCGGGGCCAGATTCCGGCGTATCGCCCATGGTGCACGCCGGTGTATGAGCAGTGAACCGGACGGGTGGGGCTGACCCGGCTCGCTGTTCGTGGGTGGGTTCATTCCGGTCATGCGCGACGTAGCCGCGCAGGCGAGCGGCCGCCAGCCGCCAGGGGTTGGGAAGGTTGCGCCCTTCCGGGCAAACAACCCGCCAGCCGCCAGAGGTTGGGAAGGTCGCGCCCTCCCAAGAACAAATATTTTCACGCTGACGTTGTGCGGCGCAGCCGCATGGACGGCTGATGCAACAGAACGCCCCGTGGACGCGGGGCGAGAAGGTTCGCCAACGAATGGGAAACGAACAAACGAATGCAACCGCGCGCGCTCATGCTGTGGCTGCGTGCCGACACATACACCGCATCGCATGAGCATGGGCTAAACGGCCCTCCCAAGAACGCCCCGTGGACGCGGGGCGAGAAGATTCGCCAACGAATGGGAAACGAACAAACGAATGCAACCGCGCGCGCTCATGCTGTGGCTGCGTGCCGACACATACAC
>JBDNDG010000461.1:0-3389 GCA_046719255.1 Chloroflexaceae bacterium | reverse complement strand
AGTATCACGGGCCCGTCGCGTTCACGGCATGCGCGGATGATGGCGCCCCCGCTCGCGCGGCTGCCGGGGTGGCGCGCCTCCCTGGAAGAGTCAGGCATGCCTTGATCACTTCGTTGGCCCATGTCCCCCCGCATCAGGAAGCCCATCCCAGAGCAGGTGACACCCTTTGAAGGGTAGGCGTTCCAGGCTCGTCCCCCGCGCCACACCTCGCAACCACCACCCTGCAACAGGAGAGACAGTCGTGGCCGCCGGCCCCTCCGGTCGATCCGCCTGCCCCTGGCTCATGGTACGTATAATTCCTGACTCCCTGTTCCATCACCCCGGGCGCATTGCCAGCGCCTAGGCTTAGCACAGCCAATGAATCCTTTGACATTTGCGGATCGGGGCGGTATAGTTGAAGCGCCAGATACCGGCGCGAGCGAATAGGAGGATCCCTGATGACCACGAAGTGGGTGTACCTCTTCCGTGAAGGCGATGCCACGATGCGCGACCTGCTAGGCGGTAAGGGCGCAGGCGTTGCGGAAATGACGCGCACCGGCGTACCGGTGCCCCCCGGGTTTACCATCACCACTGAGGCGTGTAACGCCTACTACGCGAATGGTCAGGTTCCACCGGAGGGGATGTGGGAGCAGGTCTTCGAGGCGCTGAAGGATATTGAGGCTCAGACCGGCAAGACGTTTGGCGATCCGTCGAACCCGCTGCTCGTCTCGGTACGCTCGGGCGCAAAGTTCTCGATGCCCGGCATGATGGATACGGTGCTCAACCTTGGCCTCAACCGGGAGACTCTCGAGGGCCTGGCAAAACTCACCAACAATCCCCGTTTCGCCGCCGACGCCTACCGCCGCTTCGTCCAGCTCTTCGGCAAGATCGTGCTGGGCGTCGAAGGTGAACGCTTTGAACACGTGATGGATCGCTACAAGGGTCACGGTCAGCGCCAGGATACGGACCTGACCACCGAGGAGCTGCTGGCGATCGCCGATGAGTTCAAGGCGATTATCAAGCAGGATGTCGGCGTTGACTTCCCCGAGGATCCTCAGGAGCAGTTGCGCGAGGCTGTGATGGCGGTGTTCCGCTCGTGGAACGGGCGCCGCGCCCGCGATTACCGCCGCATCAACAAGATCTCCGACTCCCTCGGTACCGCCGTGAACGTGCAGGCGATGGTCTTTGGGAATATGGGTAACGACTCGGCCACCGGTGTGGCCTTTACCCGCAACCCCGCCACCGGCGAGGCGGAGATCTTCGGCGAGTACCTGGTCAATGCCCAGGGTGAAGACGTGGTGGCCGGTATCCGCACGCCCCAACCTATCAGCAAGCTCAAAGAGGAGATGCCCGAGGTCTACGAGCAGTTCCACCAGATCGCCAAGCAACTGGAGCATCACTACAAGGATGTTCAGGACGTCGAGTTCACCATCGAGCGCGGCAAGCTCTGGATGTTGCAGACCCGCGCAGGCAAGCGCACCGGCGCCGCGGCAGTGAAGATTGCCGTGGATATGTGCCACGAGGGGGTGATCGATAAGGCCACGGCCGTGCAACGGGTTGACCCGGCGGCCCTTGACCAGTTGCTCCACCCCATGATTGACCCGGAGGCCCGTAAGAAGGCCGCGCCGCTCACCACCGGCCTGCCCGCGTCACCCGGCGCCGCCAGTGGCAAGGCTGTGTTCGACCCCGATGAGGCCGAGCACCTGGCCAACCTGGGCGAGAAGGTGATCCTGATCCGGGTTGAAACCGCGCCCGAGGACTTCCACGGCATGGTCGCGGCCCAGGCGATTCTTACCGCCCGCGGCGGTATGACCTCCCACGCCGCCGTGGTGGCCCGCGGTATGGGCAAGCCCTGCGTGGCCGGCGCGGGCGACCTGCGCATCAGCTATCCCGATCAGTCGGTGACCGTCAACGGCACCACCATCCGCAAGGGCGAGTGGGTCACTCTTGACGGCAGTACCGGCGAGGTCTTCGCTGGCCAGATGCCGACCGTACAGCCCGAATTGTCGGGCGATTTTGCCGAATTGATGGCCTGGGCCGACGAGTTCCGCACCATGGGCGTGCGCGCTAACGCCGACATCCCGCGCGATGCCGAGGTGGCGCGACAGTTTGGCGCCGAGGGCATTGGCCTCTGCCGCACCGAGCACATGTTCTTCGAAGGCGACCGCATCGATGCCGTGCGCGAGATGATTATCGCCGATACCGAAGAGGAGCGCCGTGCCGCCCTGGCCAAGATCGAGCCGCTCCAGCAGGGCGATTTTGAGGGCCTCTTCCGCGTGATGAACGGCCTGCCGGTTACTATTCGCACCCTCGACCCGCCCCTCCACGAGTTCCTGCCCCACGAGGAGCACGAGATCGAGGCCCTGGCGCATAAGCTCGGCGTGGATCCGAAGAAGGTCAAGAGCCGCGTGGATGGCCTGCGCGAGGCTAACCCCATGCTCGGCTTTCGTGGCTGCCGCCTGGGCCTGATCTACCCGGAGATTACCGAAATGCAGGCCCGGGCGATCTTCAAGGCAGCGGTGAAGGTCAAGAAAGAGGGTATTGACGTTCACCCTGAGGTGATGATCCCCCTCGTCGGACACATCACCGAGTTGAAGCCCCAGGAAGAGGTGGTTCGCCGCGTGGCCAGCGAGGTCTTCGCCGAGGAAGGGATCGAAATCCCCTACCTGGTGGGCACCATGATCGAACTGCCCCGTGCTGCCCTGACCGCCGATGAGATCGCTGAAGTGGCCGAGTTCTTCAGCTTCGGCACCAATGACCTTACACAGACCACCCTCGGCCTCTCGCGCGATGACTCGGGCCGCTTCCTGCCGCTCTACATCGAGCGCAAGATCCTGCGCGACGACCCGTTCCAGACGATTGATCAGCGCGGTGTCGGCGAGCTGGTGCAGATCGGCACCGAGCGGGGCCGCAAGACCCGCCCCAATCTCAAGGTGGGTGTCTGTGGCGAGCACGGCGGCGACCCGGCCTCGGTGGAGTTTTTCCACAAGGTGGGGCTTAATTACGTGAGTTGTTCGCCTTTCCGCGTGCCCATCGCTCGCCTCGCCGCCGCCCAGGCCGCTCTCGGCGAAGCCAGACGGGATAAGTAGCTCATTATCACATCAAAGCGCAGTCGTGCGAAGGCGGGGACGCCAGGCGTCCCCGCTTTCGCGTTTTGGAGCGGTGGTCACGTAAGGGAAACGAGTCGCGGTTATGATGAGCATCATCATGATTAAACATAAACATGAGTTGTTTCCTGAGAGGGCCGCGCCCTCCCGGGCCCTCCCCTGCCGGGAGAGGGAACCGGGCCCCTCCCCCCGGCGGGGGGAGGCGGGGAGAGGGGCAGGTTGTTTCCCGGGAGCGCCGCGCCCTCCCGGGCCCTCCCCTGCCGGGAGAGGGAACCGGGCCCCTCCCCCCCGGCGGGGGGAGGC
>JBDNDG010000460.1:0-3399 GCA_046719255.1 Chloroflexaceae bacterium | reverse complement strand
CCGGAGGCGAGCGACGCGCTGCTGATCGCCTTCGGTTCAGGCTCGACGCCGCAGCGCGAGCGCATTCTCGTGATGCGTGGCGTAATGACGGACGAACCGGTTACGCGCCTGGTCGAAGCCACGGCCCTGTATGCGGCGTTGCGCGCGCCTGCCTTCGCTGGCAGCGAACTGAACCTGGAAGGCGCGGTGCTGCTGCCCTCTGGTAAGGCGCTGCGGCTCTTCCAGCGCGGCAACGGCGCGCCCCGCGGCGCGCTGCAACCGGTTGATGCAACCTGCGACATCGCCTGGCCGGCACTGGCCGCTTACCTGGCCGATCCATCAGGCGTTCCCCCTCCTCCACTTGAAGCCATCACCCGGTATGACCTTGGCTTGCTCGACGGCGCGCGCCTGACTTTTACCGACGCTACCCCCTGCCCCAACGGCATCCTCTACTCGGCCTCGGCTGAGCGCTCGCCCAATGCGGTGGAAGATGGCCCGGTGGTCGGCTCGGCGCTTGGCCTGTTGCCATCGGCCGGCACGCCCCGCTACGCACCCATCATTGACCTCGATGGCGAGTTGCTGCCCCTCAAGATCGAGGGCCTGCTGCTCGATGATCGTGACCCCAGCCTGGTCTTCCTGGTCGCCGACGCCGATGACCCCCTCGCGCCCAGTGAATTGCTCACGGCGCGGCTGATCGGCCCGTGGTTCGGGGCATAGGAAAACCCGGGGGTGCGTCCTCAGCGGTGGGGTCCTCACGCAGGCCCGGGAGCAACAGCGTCCCGCCGGCGTCAGCGTTCGCGGGCAGGCTGTCCGCGCCTCCAGGAGCAGGGTGAACAGGTAGCCGGGAAACCCGCAGAGCGGCGCGAGGCGCCCGGCGCCCCACGACGTCACATCTGCCGCACCACCAGCACGCGCCTGCCCCCCTCTGTCCATTCCTGCACCACGTAGCCCTTGCCGCCCGCCGCTCCCGGCACAGCCGCCAGGGTCGGCAGAATCGGCGGGAGGTCGCGCGTGTCCACAAAGCGGTACGGACCAAGCTCAACGACGTGGTTGAAACGTCCCGGCTGGCGTTTGACCACCAGTAACCGCTGCGCCTCGTCGGGAGGAAAGGGCCGGGCAGCCAGTACATAGACGTAGGGCATAGCAATGCTGTCGGCGCTGAACCAGACCTCGGCGTAGCCCGGAGCCAGTTCCACTGCACGGCGCACCGCTTCGGCCAGGCCGTCGTGATTCAGCCCGGCCTGGAGTGATGGGTAGCTCTGCGTGTAGAAGCGCCACCACCCCGCACCCTGCCAGAGCATCGCTGCCGCCAGCGCCACTACGCTCAGCCAGCGCACCCACCACAGCCCGACCCTCCCCCGTCCCGGACGGCCCTGCGGCAGGAGCAGAGCCACTCCCCAGCCCACCAGCAGGGCGTAGAGTGGCGCGAGCGGTGCGGCGCGGAAGGAGTGGGGGCTGGGGGTGGTCAGGCTTGCCGGTAGCGCCGCGATCAGCACGGCGCCGAGGATGAAGAGCGCCAGCCATGGCCCGGTCAGGGTGTGCTTCCGCAGCGCCGGGACCAGACTGCCAGACGCCCCTGCCAGGCCCAGCAGCACCAGCGGCAGACCGGCCCACAACTCCACGCCAAAACCTGGCATGCCCGACGTCGAACTGCCATCGCCGCGCCGGTAGTAGAAGTCGGGCTGGAAGTAGACCGAGTAACCTGCCCACCACGCATTCAACCAGGCGCCCCACGAGTCGGCCCGCAGGGCAGCCTGGTTCAAGCGGGTGGAACTGGCCGGAACGAACAGTGTCACGTAGACGAAGGGCGCCCAGATAAGCGCCAGGAGCAGGCTGGCGACGACCAGCGGATGCCGGAGGACGGTTGCGGGCCATACCCCGCCCCCCCGTGACCATCCGGCCGGATCGCGGCCCTCGCCTGCCTGTCTCCACCCCTTCAGCAGGGCCAGAGCCATTGCCAGGGCCGTCAACAGCGGTACGGCCAGCTTGAGGGTAGGATAGGCGTAGAGCGCCACTCCCACCGCCAGAGCCAGACCCAGCGCCGCCCGTCGGTCGCCGTGCGTGATGAAGATAACCCCGGCCAGCAGGCAAAGGGTCCAGACAGTTGGCACCAGGGCGGGCGGCATAGCAACGCGGCTGATGAAGACCTGCCAGGGCGACAGGGCCATCATCAGCCCGGTCGCAACGGCCCCCGCGAACCCCAACCCCAGCGCGCGGGCCAGGGCATAGCCGAGGGGGGCCGCCAGCGCGCCGACCAGCGCCGTGACGAGACGGCCAACCATACGCTGCGGCCCGACGAGCGCCACGACGGGCAGCTCCAGGTAGGTCAACAGCGGCGAGATCCAGTCGCCCAGGGCCTCAAAGGCCCCCAGCGGCAACAGGTGGCCCAGATGGTCACGCCCGGTCCGCGACAGGTGCCAGGCGTCCACCAGGCTGATCACTTCATCCACCCGCCAGCCCGGCGGAGTGTTGTGGAGTTGGAAGGTACGCAGTACCAGCGCCAGGCCAAAGAGGGCCAGCGGCGCGCCCAACCCGCGCCGCGCGCACCAGACAAAGGCAACGGTAGTGGCCAGGAAAAGCGGCAAGAGCGCAAGACCGCGGGCGAGCGCATCTACGGGCCAGCCATCGGGACGCGCGCTCAGGTCGAAGAGCGTAAAGCCCACCCAGCGGGGATCGCCGGCCGGTGGCCGATCCACGGTAGAAGTGATGGTCAACGCGGAGGTGCCAGGCGGCAGGCGGAGGCGATAGGTACGCGAGCCCTCCGGGGCCGCGAAGCGAGCCAGCACGCCCCTATCGTCGCGCAGCGAGAGGTACGGCGCGGCGCGGCCCTCCCAGCGCATCGCGCCGAGCCGCAGGCTCAACTCAACCGGCCCACTGTGCCGGGCGATCGGGATCACCACGCGGTCGCCGCTCCAGCGATAGGCGCGCCCATCGACCTGCTGTGGGGCATAGAGACCGCTGGACATCTCCAGGCTTGCTGCGGGGCGGGCAAGCAACCACGCCACACTGGCCACCCAGACACCCAGCGCAACGAGCAGGGCACGGCTCATACCTCTTCCTCCCGGGGCTACCGCTTCGCCGGGCCTCGCAGTCTTCGATATCCTCAGGGTGCGCATCTACTTCAGACACCCATGCGGCTGTGCCGCACACTGACGAATGATAACTGGTTTATTCCTGGGAGGGCTTCGCCCTCCCAGACCCTCCCGGTGCGGGGGGCTTGCCCCCCGAAACCCGGTTTCTCCATACCCCTCCCCCCGGCGGGGGGAGGCTGGGAGGGGAGAAGGGCATGGGGCAACCCGGTTTCCCCGATGTTCACATCAGGTGCCACTCGCAGAGCGCACCACGCCTGAATGAACTTACGTGTTCCCGGGAGGGCACAGCCCTCCCCAACTCTCCCCCGCCAGGGGAAGAAACCCTGCC
>JBDNDG010000046.1:0-16984 GCA_046719255.1 Chloroflexaceae bacterium | reverse complement strand
AATCTCCCCGATGGCGCCATCGGGCAGGGGGTGCCGTGTCTGCACATCTACCACACGGGCCTCCTGACCAGGAAAGGGCGCTCCTACGGCGCCGGGCCGCCGCTCACCATCGTAGGGGTTGGTCATGTTCATCCCGGTTTCAGTCATACCGTAGCGCTCCAGGATGCGCTGGCCGAACAGCTCCTCGAAGGCGGCAAAGGTCTGTGGGTCCAGCGGCGCCGACCCTGAAACAAACAAACGCATACGCTCGCCGGCCCGCCGGGCCAGCTCCGGGGCGACGCGCGCCGCTGCGATCAGCCGGGTGTACATCGTCGGCACGCCGAAGAACATGGTATGGGCGCCGCTGGCCAGCGCCCGTAGCGCCGCCTCGGGTTCAAAGCGCGGCCAGAGGGTCAGGCTTGCGCCGGTAAACAGGGTGCCGTGCACGCCTACCCCCAGCCCGTGAATGTGAAAGAGCGGCAGGGTGAGCAGCAGCCGGTCGGCCTGCGTCCAGCGCCAAGCCGTGGTGACGGCGGCGCTGTTGGCCGCCAGGCAGCCGTGAGTGAGCATGGCCCCTCTGGATCGCCCGGTGGTGCCCGAGGTGTAGGCCAGCACAGCCAGATCCGTGGGCGCGGGGAGGACAGGGAGCGTGGCGTCTTGCTCTACCTCGGGCGTTGCGCCGCCAGGTAGCAGCGCCCCCTCGGGGACCAGCACCAGGGCCGGCGCGCTGGCGTTGCCGTCGAACACCTGGCGCAGCAACGTGGCGCCCTCGGCGTCGGTGACCACCACCCGCGGCGCGCTGTCGCTCAGAATATGGCGCAGTTCCTGCTGGCGGTACTGGGTGTTGATCAGCACCACCGCGCCGCCCAGCGCCTGGGCGCCCAGATAGGCGCCGAGGAAGGCGACGCTCCCCGGCAGGAACAGCCCCACCCGGTCGCCCCGTTGCAGCCCTGATCCAGCGTACTGTGCGACCCAGCTTCGCGCCAGCCCCAACAGCGCCCCGTAACTCAGCACCTGATCGTCCCAGCGCACGCACTCCCGCTGAGGATCGGCGCGGGCATGCTCCACAAAGGCAGCGAGGATCGAGGGTGGAGTGCGGTCCATATGTAACTCCTTCATCGGTTGACAATCATTCATTTACAATCAGTTAACCTTTCCTTCATTGCCTGACGGTACAATCCCCGCGCGGTTCCAAAACGAGCACGATGCGTACGAGGGTGGCACCGGCCCCGGACGGCCCTGCCTCGTGCGCGCAAAGCCTTGCCTTCAAGGAGGAGCGATGACCACGCTGTCACGTCGGCAGTTGCTCAAGGGCGCGATCGCCCTTGGGGCGGGGGCGGTATTGTACCGCTACAGCGGCGGCTGGAAGATTATGCTGGCGGCAGCCGGCCCCGAGGTGCGGCAACTCCGCCTGATCCACACCAACGACCACCACTCGCGGATCGAGCCTGCCACCGGCATTACCATTCGCGCCGGGAGCGCCAGTGGCACCCGCAGTCTCGGCGGTGTGTCTCGCCGCCGCACCATCTTCGACCAGATTCGCGCCGATACAAGCTGGACGACGAATGCCCCATATCAACAGGACAAAATCTTCGTCGACGCTGGCGATGTTTTTCAGGGCACGCTGTATTTTAACGCCTGGCGTGGCGAGGCCGATCACTACTTCTATAATAACCTCGGTTACGACGCCGTCGCCATCGGCAACCACGAGTTCGATCTTGGCGATCAGGCCCTGGCCGATTTCATCAGGGGCGTGGGCTACCCCAACTCGGCGGCTACCACCTTTCCCATTCTCAGCGCCAACATCACGGCGGGCGGCGCCTCGCCCCTTGTGCCCCTCTTCGAGGGCGATCTCTGGAACACACCCGGCCGCTGGGCCCGGGCAGTCATTCGCACCCTACCCAGCGGCGAGCGCGTGGGGATCATCGGGCTGACCACTGCCGAGACACCCAATATTGCCAGCCCCTCGCGCGATGTAACCTTCGGCGCCGATTATGCCGCGATTCTCCAGCCCCTCATCAACACACTGCGTGACGCCCCGAACAACTGCCGCACCGTGATCTGCCTGTCGCACATTGGCTACGAAGGTGACCGCGCCCTGGCTGCCGCCGTGCGCGGGCTGAACATCATCGTCGGCGGCCACTCGCATACCCCCCTCCTGCCGGATGGCCTGGGATTGATCCCCGGCGCCGCGCGGGTCGCCGCCTATCCACAGATTGTCAAGGATCTTGACGATAACGATGTGGTGATTGTTCAGGACTGGGAATGGGGCAAGTGGATCGGCGACCTGATCGTCGGCTTTGATGCCGACGGTCGGGTAAGCAGCGTTGGTTCGGCCAGCAGCGTCATTCCGGTCTGGGCCAGTAATGTCTCGGGGCGCGACCCGCTTCCCGGTGAGCCGCCCACGGCGATCGCCCCCTTCGCGGCCTTCGAGACCGCGATCACCAGCACCTTCAAGCCGCGCATCGAGGCCCTGAACAACCAGATCTTCGGCGCGTCGCTGACGGAACTGCCGAACACCGACGTGCGCGCCCGCGAGGCTGCGCTCGGCAACCTCATCGCCGACGCCTTCCGCGATCGCATTCTCAGGGCCGGAGGCAACCCCGAGGGTGTGCCGATCGTGGCGATTGTCAACGGCGGCGGTATTCGCACCAGCCTCCCCGCGGGCGTGCTCACCGTGGGCCGTCTGCGTGAAGTCATGCCCTTCGGCAACACGCTCTGCCGCGTTGACCTGACCGGCGCGCAGCTCAAAGCCGCCCTGGAGAACGGCTACTCAGCGTTGCAGCCCGGCGCCGCGCGCGGCGCCGATCGCAACCCGGTTGGCACCGGCCGCTTCGCCCAGCTTTCCGGCCTCAGAGTAGTGGTTGATGTCTCCGGTGATGCCGCGCAGCCTCCCCTGTCCCCCACCTCGACTCAGCCAGCCATCCCCGCGCGTCGGGGCACACGGGTGGTCAGAGTGGAAGTGCGCGTGGGTGACAGGTTCGAGCCCCTCGATCCGGCTAGAACGTACCGTGTGGTGACCAACAGCTTTATGCTCAACGGTGGCGATGGCTACGCCGTCTTCACTCCCAGCGGCGATCTCGCCGATCCCTCGGTGGGTGGCGGCAGAAACCAGTTCAACACCTTCCTGATCGATGCTGACGTGGTCCAGGAGTACATTGAGGCCCAGCCAAACAAAACCGTCAACCCGCGAGTGGACGGCCGCCTCAGTGTGCGCTACTCGGTACGCATACCCTTCGTCACCGCCGCCGGCGCGGCAAGTCCGGCGGACCTGGTGGACGTGGCAGACTGATTGGCCCGGGGCCGTTCTCGGGGGTCCGGGGAGAGCTACGCTCTCCCAAACCATGCCACACGGGGCGTCCCAATCCCGCGCGCGGGCGAGGGGAGACCAGCGCCGCGCGCGGGGCGTTCCAGGGTCGTACGAAAAACTATGACGCCAGGAAACCGCCGGAGCGCAGCAACCCCATCAAACGGCGTAACGAAACGTAGTACAATAGCAGTAACGCTCCTTCCGGTCCATTGAAAGGAACTGCACTATGGCGACCCTGGTGGCAACCTTCACCGACCCCCGCGATGCGGCGCTGGCGGCCGCGTCATTGCAGGCCAGCGGTTTCCGGGGCGTGACCGTCGGCTCCAGCGAGCCCGGTCCGAGTTCGTTCCTCGGCCTCGGCGAGACGGTGGAGAGCTTCAAGAACCGCGTCATTCTCGGCTCGACGATCGGCGGGGCGGCCACGGGCGCCGCGGCGCTGGGCTTCCTCGGCTTCGTCTCAATGGGGTTCACCGAGATCCGCAATATGGCCATGCTGAGTGATCTGCCCGGTGTGATTGTCTGGGCACTCAGTTGGGCCATCATCGGCCTGGTGCTCGGCCTGGTGGCCGGCCTGCTGGTGGGGGCCGTCGCCGCGCGCTTTCTCGCCGATGCCGCTATGCGCGCCGCCGCCGAAGGCAAAGGGGTGTCGCGTCCACAGGTGCTCGTGCCGGTCCAGAACCTGGCCGCCGAAGAGGCCGCCCGCGCCGTTCTCAAGGAGGTAGGACCCTACGAGATCGCCTGGTGGCGCTGATCGTACAGTTCCCCCACCCATTCACCTGGCCGCGTCGGGGCCAAGAATGACAACCACTTCGGCTTCGCTCGTCAGACCCGCGGGTGGCGGGCTATGCACCAGCTCGGCGCCCAGGGTTCGGGCCACCCGGCGGCTCGTCGCCGGGTGACCGGACGGGTTGTACACCACCGTGCGCTCCACCGTGAAGGGGGCGTTGTCGGGCACAAGAACCGTAAACCCTGCCCGTTCGAGTTCCAGGCTGACGCTGCGGGCCAGCCCTGGTACATCCGTGCCATTGAAGACCTGCACCATAGCCTGCTCGGCAGCCTCGCTCGGCGGTCGTTGCCACTGGTCGAGCAGCGCCTGCACTGCCGTCGGTTCAAAAACCAGGTTGCTCCCATTTTCGTACTGAAGTTGCTCCGGCCCGAGCTGAAACTGCCCCAGCCCCGCAGGGTCAACCGCGCCGGCCAGGGCCATCAGGCCGAGGAGCGTATCAAGCCGATCAACCGGCAGCGTGGTCACCACCGGCGGCGTCGCGCCTTCCTGGCCCTGCACCGCGCGCAGCAGGCCCGGCAGAGCCAGGGCGCGGCCCAACCCGCCCCTGGCCCGCAGTTCCTCAAGCACGGCCCGCACCACCTGTTGCTGCCGCTGCGCTCGCCCGAAGTCGCTGTCCGCATGACGGGTACGGGCATAGATCAGCGCCGTCTTGCCGTCCATACGTTGCGGTCCGGGTTGAAACTCGACGCGCGTGGTGCCGAAATCGTCTGTCGGATACTCCTCGTCGAGAATGTAGCGCGGCACATCAATTGTGACCCCGCCCAGGGCGTCAATAATGCCCTCGAAGCCGGCGAAGTTCACCGTTGCGATGAAGTCAACCCGCATACCGCGCCGGCGCAGGTCAAGGAACTCTTCCACCGTGGCGGCGGCCAGGGCCATGCCACCTTCCTGGGGCGTCACGCCGGGGCCGTAGCGTTCCGTCGCCCGGGCGTGGCCCTGACCGTAGGCGACGTTGATCTTGGTGATCCCGACACCCGGCACCTCGACCTGAGTATCGCGGGGGATCGAGAGCAGCGACACCCAACCCGCGCCGGCATCGAGTCGCGCCAGCAGCAGCGTATCGCCCCGCACCCCCTCCTGGGGATAGCCGGGGCGTTCATCTACTCCGATGACCAGCACATTCGCGCCGAGGAGCAGTGTAGCGAGGGGCGGGTTGCTGCGCACATCGCGAACCGTGATCGCTCTGGCCAGCGAGTGAACCTGCCAGTAGAAGAGTCCTACCACCACGAGCAGCACCGCGACGGCGATCAGCAGCGCCAGGCGCAGCCGCCCCCAGAAGGCGCCGTGGCGTCGTGGCGCCGCCCGCTGCCCCGGGCCCCCGGGCCGGGGCAGCGCCACCGTTTTGTCAGTGCAGGCTTCGCCGCCCTCGAGGAGCGGGCGGCCCTCACGCTGTTTCGTCACGCGTCTCTATCCCTTCTCCTGGGGGAGGGTGTGGGAGGGCTGCGTCCTCCCACAAACACATCTCTGATGCGTGTATCAAAGAACAGTGCCCGCCTACACCTGCTTCAGCACAGCCCCACTGTAGGCCGACAGCCACAGGGTCGTGCCGCGCACAACCGCTTCGTCGCTCATCAGCGCCAGGCTCCAGCGCCCCGGCGGCAGGCTGATGCGCCCGGGGAGCGGGCCGTTGTTCAGGGCTACCAGCCAGGCTTCGCCTTCACCGCACACGTAGGCGTAGTGCCCCCCGGCATCGTCGAGCGCGACGGTGCGCCGCGGCCCGCGCCATACGCCGGGTGTCGCCTGCCGCAGCGCGCCAAGCTGCCGGTAATATGCCAGCACATCGACGTTCTGCGTGTTGTCCCAGCGCATCGGCAGCCGTGACTCCTCGGGGTGTGCGCTCCCGTCAGGGTGGCGCACGTCGCGTTCCTGGCTCAAACCCACCTCCGTGCCGTAGTAGATCACTGGCGGGTGCGGCAGGGTGTACTGGCAGAGAGCTGCCAGTTTCAGCCGGCGCGTGTCGCCCCGTACCACCCACAGGAAGCGGTTCATATCGTGGTTGTCTAGAAAGCTGGGCATCACGAAGTCGGGCGGAAAGGCCTCAAAATGGCGTTGCAGGAAACTCGCGAACTGACCGGCCCTCAGTTCGCCAAAGGCGAAAAAGCGGCGCAGCGCCTGCAGCAGCAAGAAATCCAGGCAACCATCCAGCCGACCGTAGTAGGAGCGGAGCATCTCGGCGGTGTCTACCGCCTCGCCCAGGCCAATCGCATCGGGGCGGACGGCCCGCGTGGCGGCGCGAAAGGCCGTCCAGAAGGCGTGTGACGGGCCAACGGTGTAGTCCAGGCGAAAGCCATCAATCCCCTGCCCGAGCCAGTAGATCGCCGGATCGATCATCATACGCCGCGCCTCCGGGTGATCGGTATTCACCTGGGGCATGCCCGGCACCCCGAAAAAAGCGACGTACCGGTGGGGGTACTCGGTGAAGATGAACCAGTCGCGGGCCGGGCTGCGAGGGTCGCGCAGCGCCTCCTGGAAGGCCGGGTGTCGGTCAGAGACATGGTTGGCAATGAAATCCAGCAGCACGCGCATCCCGCGGGCATGCGCCGCGGCAAGCAGGGTGCGCAGATCTTCACAGGTGCCCAGGCGCGGCTCGACCGTGTAGTAGTCGGTGGCGTCGTAGCCGTGGTGCGAGGGCGAGGGGAAGATCGGCGACAGCCAGATGATGCTGACGCCAAGGGACCGAATGTAGTCGAGGCGCTCGGTTACCCCGGCCAGGGTGCCGCCGTAACACCCCATTGGCGTTGCCGGCTGCGCGAACGGTTGCCCCCCGCCAGGGTTGAAGCGGTCCACGAAGACCTGGTAGATCAGGCCGTCGAGGAGCCAGGCGGGCGTTCGTTCCTCATCAACCCCGTAGGCGAAGGTGCGGCTGCCGCGCACGAAGGTTAACTCGAATTCCTGACCCACCTCGCGCAAAAAGATGTCCCCCGGCCCAACGTCGCCCAGCACCGCGCCATCGCCGGCAGTGCTGCCGATAATCTCGCCCGCCCACACGCTTCGCGAGTGGTGGTCGGCCCAGGCCTCGATGCGGTACTGCACAATCACACCGGCGGGCTGCGGCGGCAGGGTGGCGCACCATTCTTCGACGTAGCCCCATAGGAAGGTATTCCACTCGCTGCCGATCCGCTCAAACGCGACGGCCTGGGAGCCAGGGGCGGGCACGCCCCGTATGCCCGCCGGCTCGCTCCCGTCGGTGGTGAAGTAGCAGGTCACATGGTCGGCCACCACCGCAGGGCCAAGGCTGACCCGCAGCGTCACGGGCCGCTCCGGCAAGGGGTCGGCGGGTTCAATGCGATGCCGATGGCTCACGCCCGACAACTCGGCCTTGAGAAAGCCGAGGCGCCGGGCGTCGGTCGCCATCGTGCCGAAGATAAAATCGGCCGAGACGTTATCCATGCTTCTCGCCTGTACGTGTTCAGAGTTGGGATACGCGCCCACGAGCACGGGCGGCCCGCACCTGTTCGCGTTCGAGGGCAGGCTGCACGCGTTCCCAGCAGCAGGGTGAACACATACGCTCG
Organism: Chloroflexaceae bacterium; assembly: GCA_046719255.1. Taxonomy (GTDB): domain Bacteria; phylum Chloroflexota; class Chloroflexia; order Chloroflexales; family Chloroflexaceae; genus JACAEO01. The sequence continues at coordinate 9,396 of JBDNDG010000046.1, read as the reverse complement.
TCTCAGCCCTTCACTCCGCCCAGCGTTAGACCGCCCACGATGTAGCGCTGCAACAGCAAGTAGACAATCGCCACCGGGAGCGAGACCAGGATCGAGAACGCGGCGAAGCGCGACCAGGGTATCGAGCCGGCGTACTGACCGGTCATATTGTACAACGCCATCGCCAGTGTGAAGTCCTTCGGGTTGGTCAGAAACTGCCAGGAGAGGAAGAACTCGGTCCAACCGCCGGCGAAACTGAGGAAGCCCGTGACGGCCAGCGCCGGCACGGCCAGCGGCAGCACGATCTGGAAGAAGATCTGATTGGGGCTGGCCCCATCAATGATCGCAGCCTCCTCGAGCTCCCTGGGGATGGTATCGAGGTAGCCCTTGAGGTTCCAGATTGCGAAGGGCAGCGCGCCGGAGATCATAGCAATGCCCACGCCGAGCAGCGAGTTACGCAGCACGAAGACATCGCTCCGCGCCGGGGCAAGGGCCGTGTAGACCAGCAGCAGACCGAGCACCAGCGCAACCCCGCCGACGGCGTAGGTCCCACCACTGGCGGTGCCAGCGCGCAGCGCAGGGACCACGATCATCAACCCGAAACCGATCACCAGCGCCGCGGCGATCAGCAGGGCGATGCTCAACAGGCTGCTGCTGACGCGAATGCTGTTGAGTAGCGCGAAGAGGGGCGCAATCGTCGCCACGGCCGGCAACACAGTGATCGCCAGCACGGCGATCATCATGTACTGGCGGCCGGGGAACTTGAAGCGCGAGAAGGCGTAGGCCGCGCTGACACCGATCAGCAGGGCAAAGAGCGCGACCCCACCGGCCAGTTTCAGGCTATTCAAGGCCAGTTCGGTGAAGGTCACCGGGTTAGCGGTCGGCCGGTCAAGCACGGCGCGGTAGGCGTCGAGCGAGGCCCCGGGCGGGATAAGCCGCAGCTCGGTGGGCCGGGCGATGTTACGCGGGTCGAGCGACATGCTCACGATCCACATGATCGGGAAGAGTACTGTCGCCGCGATAAACAGACACAGGGCCTGGAAGAGCAGTTGTTGCCACCACCTCAAGCGGCGACCTGCGGCGGTGCTGCCCTTCCTCGTCTGCGTCGTCGTGGTTGTGGCAACACTAGACATCGTAGCTCTCCGTTGCACGCGAGATACGGTTGGTAATCAGGAAAATCGGGATCAGCACCAGGGCGATGATAACCGAGAAGGCCGCGGCCACTCCGAAGAGTTGCTGGGCGTTCACCAGCTTGAAGGCTTGCGTGACCATGATCTCGGTCTGCCCCAGCGGGCCGCCGCCGCTCATAAAGTAAATGATGTGGAACAGGTTAAAAGTGGTTACAATGCCGACCATCGCAGCCGGCACCATCGCCGGGCGCAGCAGCGGCAGGGTGATGTTCCAGAACTGCTGCGGACCCGTGGCGCCATCAATCGAGGCGGCCTCGTACATCTCTTTGGGAATAGACTGCAATGCGCCGGTGGCAACGATGGTCATAAACGGCCAGCCCAGCCAGATATTGGCGATCAGCATGGCATAGTAGCTCAGCGGCAGTGGCACACCGGGGATGGGTGGCTCGATCTGGTTGAACCAGCGGATGCCCACCGGCGCGCCTGCGATCATGCTCAGCAACTGGTTGATCGCTCCGTACTGGTCATCGAACATATTCCGCCAGACGGTGGCGATGACGATGTTCGGCAACACCATCGGCAAAATGTACAGCGCGCGGTAGATCCGGCGGCCCCACAGCCCTTCCACATTTAACAGCACCGCGATCAGAATGCCCAGGGACACGTGGAAGCCCACGTTCGAGAAGGTCCACCACAGATTGAAGCCGAGCAGGCGCCAGAAGTTAAAGTTGCCACCCAGTCTGGCGACGAACTGTGGGTTATTGGTAAGGATGTCGGAGTAGTTCTTGAAGCCAACTCCCTGGGCCGGGCGGTAGTTGGGCGGGGGTTGACCGTCGGGGCCGAAGCGGTTGAGGGTCTGCTTCCCCTCTTCTTTGATCACCCCGTAGTCGGTGAACGACATCCACACCTGGTAGGCCAGGGGATAGAAGGTGACCAGCGCCATAATCAATGCGGCCGGGATCAGATAGACCAGCGGGATCCGCAACTGTCGCCAGGTGCCGCCCGCCGACGGGCGGGCCGCCTTGAGTGTGGCCGTACCCGGGTTCGTCGCAGCCATAGGGCTTCCTCCGTTGGACTGACGCTACGCGCAACCGGTAGGAAAAGAGACTCACCTGGGAGGGTGCAGCCCTCCTACCCCTGCCCCGCCAGGGGAGGAAACCGGGCGCCTCTCCCCAGCCGGGGGCTTTCACGGGTAGATTTTTGGTGCCACGGCCTCCCCACCTCACCCCCCCGGCCCCCTCTCCGCTTAGCGGAGAGGGGGGAGCGGGCGTTGGGACACCACCTGATGCGGCTGGAGAAGACTCTACCCTTGAGAGAACGGGGAAACCTGGTTTCCCCTCTGTTCACTCCGGCCGTGTTATACAGATTGCAGATTTCGGATTGCGGATTGCCGCAGTTTGGTATTACTTGCCGTTGGCGGTATTCATCGTCGCGCAGGCTTCGGCGACCGCCGCGGCCGGGTCGGCGCCACCATCGAGCACTCTGGTGATGGCGTCGCCGAAGGGCGTCCAGAAGTTCGTCAACTCAGGGATTAGCGGGCGAGGAACGCCGGTCTGAGCAGCCTGTTCAAAGCCGGCGACCAGCGGGTCCGCGATCTCGATGTCGGTGCGTGCCGGCACGTGGCCCGCCTTCTCAACATAGAGCCGCATCGACTCTTTGCTGGTGAGGAACATCGCCAGCGCCACCGCGCCAGTCGGGTTGGTGCTGTTGACGCTCAGATAGAAGCCATCAACGCCGGTGAGCGGGCCAGCCGGTTCCGCAGCGCCGGGCATGGGTGCCACGGCCAGGTTCTCGCCGAGCGTCTCGCGGTAGTCACCCAGCGCCCAGGGGCCATTGATGATCATGTCCGCCTTGCCCTCTTTGAACAGCGAGTCCGCCTGGCCACCATCGGTCGAGAAGGTGACATTCGGCTCAGCCTTCAGCGTCTTGAGGAAGGTGAACCACTCCACGCCTCCGGCCTGGTCTGCCACACACGTGCCGGTCTCGTCCATCAACCGGCCACCGAAGGCTTGCAGCCAGCCGAAGTTGTGATAGGCGTTCTGGTTGAGCACCAGGGTGTTACCACCCCGGACGGCGGCGAGCAGTTCGTCGGTGGTGGCGGGCGGGGTGGCGACCTTGCTCTTGTTGTAGTAGAGAGCCACAGCCTTGAACGACTCGGGGATGGCGTAGAGCTTGCCGTCGAGGCTCATGCCTTCGATCGCTACCGGCGAGACGTTCTCGGCCTCCAGGGCCGGCACGTTGGCGCTCAGGTCGGCCAGCAGGCCGGCGCGCACCTGATCGCCCAGGCTATCGTTCGGCGCGATGAACATATCGGGGCCGGCGCCCGAGGTGACCTCGTTCTGGAACTTGTTGAAGATCTGGTCGAAGGGGATCTGCAGGACGTTGATCGTCGCACTCGGGTAGGTTGCCCGGGCACGATCGATCAGCTCGTTGATCACCTCTTCTTCGGTGCTGCCGGTGCCGTAGGCGTGCCATAGTGTGACCGTGCCCTCGATCGGCATACCGCCGGCGACCGGCGGAGCCGCCGTAGCCCCGGCAGGCGGAGCGGGGACCGTGGTGGGCTGGGCGGCTCCGCCGCCACACGCGGCGAGGATCAGCGCAAACAGTACGCTGACCACCATGAACGAAGTAAAGCGTTTCATGCGTCTATGCTCCTTGACTCGTGCGAGAACGAGGCTTCGTCTCGGTGGGAGGTGCACGGGCCACAGGCCCTCCGGTGTTCCTGCTCCGATGCAGCGCGGTGTCGCCGTGCCGCGCCGGAACCGGGTTGCCGGAGGGACGAGGCCCCTCCGCGCCTCCCCAAACGGCGAAGTCCCATTGTCGTATGCGAAGCGGCCAGCAATGGCCTGAAGAAAGAAATCTGCTCCCAGGGAGAAACTGTGGTTGCGGGGAAATTGCTGAGTTGGGGGCGAAAAACCAACACACATCTGTGGCGCCTTCGCCACAACCTTCGACACTTCCACAGCTCTACGGATTGGTTACACGGAACCGTAGAACGCCTGCCAGACTCCAACACAGAATGCCTGCTCTGGTATGCAGCTCTGAACCCTGATGGCCTCACCCCCTTTCCGTGGGCGGGCCGGGCGCCGGATCCGCCGTAGCGACCAGATCGGCCTGCAACCCGTCTCGCAGCTTGGTCAATAACTCGCGCAACTGGCGCTGCTCGTCGGCATCGAGGGCGCTCATACGCCGTTCGATCGAGCGCTCGTGGGCTGCGCGGGCCTGGTCGCGCGTCTCGCGGCCCTGAACAGTCAACACCACCCGTTGCACGCGACGATCATCGGCGTCGGCCTCGCGGCGCACCAGCCCGGCGCTTTCCAGACGATCGACGATCCGCGTGATCGTGCTCTTGTCAACCAGCAGCCGCTCGCTGAGGTCGGTCAGGCGCCAGCCTGCCTGGCCGTCCAGCAGGATCAGCACAGCGAACTGCGATGGGCTCAGATTGAAGCCTCGAAGCACCCGGCGGTCGCCATCGTCCAGTAACACATAGATGTCGTGAAACATACGGTACTGCTGGCAGGGCTGTGAGGACATAGCTGGCTGCGAACATTCATCAAGAAGGCGCGGAGATCACGCAGAGCGAGCGGGTTTCCGAGAGCGGAGGCCTCTCGGAAACCTCCATTCGAGAAGGTGTTGGATCGCCACCCGACCGGCGGCTCACCGCTGCCGGACTTACAACTCCGCCAGCCGGACGCGCAGCTTCTCCAGCGCGGCGCGCGCCAGTTCCAGGCCCTCGCGTTCGCGCTGTACCACCTGCGCTGGCGCCCGCGAAATGAAGCCGTCGTTGGCAAGCTTCGCCTCGCGGCGCGCCACGTCAGTCTCGGCGGCCTCGATCTCCTTCCGTAGCCGCGCGCGTTCGGCCTCCAGGTCAATCAGGCCGGCCAGGGGCAGGTAGCACTCGACGGTTCCAATCACAATCGAGGCAGCGTGGGAGGGGCGGGCCTCCAGGCTCTCCACGATCGTCAGCTCATCCGCCTTCACCCGGCCCAGGCGGGCAATCAATGGCGCCTGAGCGCGGAGCATTGCCGCTTGCTCCCCACCGGCAATTGTTGCCGTGACCCAGCGCGCCGCCTCGACCTTGAACTCGCTGCGCGCATTGCGGATCGCCACGATCAACTCCCGCACCAGCTCCCAGTCGCGCTCAGCGGCCTCGTCCAGCGGCGCTGGCTCATCCACCGGATAGGCGGCAAGCATAATCGTGCGTGGCGCGTTGGGATAGTGGCTCGCAGTGATCGCCTCACCGACCAGGTACTGCCAGAGTTCCTCGGTGACGTAGGGCATAAAGGGGTGCAGGAGGCGCAGGCTCCCCTCCAGCACGGTGTAGAGCGTGGCCCGCGTCACTCGCTGCGCCGTGGGGTCATTCTCGAGTTGCACCTTGGCCACCTCGACGTACCAGTCGGCGAACTCGCCCCAGAGGAAATCGTGGATCTGCCGCCCGGCCTCGCCGAAGTTGTAGCCCTCCATCAGCCGGTCCACGTCCCGCACCAGCCGACCGTAGCGCGAGAGGATCCAGCGGTCGGCCAGCGAGAAGGATGCCGGGGGCAGGCCGTAAGCCAGTTCGCGCTCCTCGCCGAGCTTACCAAGCACAAAGCGGGTGATATTCCACAACTTGTTGGCGAAATTGCGCGCCGCCTCGATGCGCTGCGGGTTCAGGTTCAGGTCCTGGCCGGGCGTGCCGCTGGTCGCCAGGGTGTAGCGCAGCGCGTCGGTGCCGTAGCGGTCCATCACCTCCAGCGGGTTGACCACATTGCCGTAGCTTTTCGACATCTTGCGCCCGTGCTCGTCGCGCACGAGGCCATGCAGATAGACCGTATGGAAGGGCGGCACGCCGGTGAGGTAGCAGCCCATCATCATCATGCGCGCCACCCAGAAGAACAGGATGTCGTAGCCCGTCTCCATCACGGAGGTGGGGTAATACTCGCGCATATCCGGTGTGTCGTCGGGCCAACCCAGCGTCGAAAATGGCCAGAGACCCGAACTGAACCACGTATCGAGCACATCGGGGTCCTGCACCGCCCCGACCGGCGGCTCCTCGTCCGGGCCGGGGACCACGAAGCTGCCATCGGGCAGGTACCAGACCGGAATACGGTGGCCCCACCAGAGCTGCCGGGAGATGCACCAGTCTTCGATGTGTTCCAGCCAGTGGAAGTAGACCTTCTCGAAGTGTTCCGGGATGATCCGGGTGCGGCCCTCGCGCACGGCGGCGAGGGCCAGCTCAGCCAGGGGGCGGGTGCGCACGAACCACTGTTCGGAGAGCAGCGGCTCGATCACCTCGCCGCCGCGCTGGCTGATACCCACGCTCATGGTATGGGGCTCGGTTTTCACCAGCAGGCCCTCGCGCTCCAGGTCGGCGAGCAGGGCCGCGCGGGCCGCGAAGCGGTCCATCCCGGCATACGGGCCACCTTCCTCATTGATCGTCGCATCTTTGTTCATGATGTTGATCATCGGAAGGTGATGGCGCTTCGCCACCTCGTAGTCGTTCTTATCGTGGGCCGGGGTGATCTTCACTGCGCCCGAGCCGAACTCCTTATCCACATAGGCGTCGGTAATAATTGGAATCCGGCGGCCCAGGGCGGGCAGCACGGCCACGCGCCCGACCAGCGCCGCATAGCGCTCATCGTCGGGCGCCACGGCCACGGCAGTATCGCCCAGGATGGTCTCGGGGCGCGTGGTCGCGACAGTGATCCAGGTCGTGGCGCCTTCGGCCCAGCGACCTGACCCCCAGGGGCGCTCTGGCCCGTTCCAACCTGCGTCGAGCACGGGGTAGCGCACGTACCAGATCGACACGTTGCGCTGCTCGTAGTCAACCTCCAGGTCGCTTACCGCCGTCTGGAGGAGGGGTGACCAGTTCACCAGGTAGGTGCCGCGATAGATCAACCCATCGTCGTAAAGGCGCTTGAACGCGGTGTGCACTGCGCGGGAGAGGCCGGCATCGAGGGTGAAGCGTTCGCGCGACCAGTCGCACGAGGCCCCCAGGCGCCGCAACTGGCGAGTGATCTCGCCGCCGTACTTCTCTTTCCACGCCCAGGTGCGGCGCAAAAACTCTTCGCGCCCCACGGCCTGGCGACTCGTGCCCTCGCTCAACAGCAACTTCTCCACCTGGGTCTGCGTGGCGATCCCGGCGTGGTCGGTGCCGGGGACCCAGAGGGTCTTGTAGCCCTGCATGCGGCGCCAGCGGATCAGCAGATCCTCGATGGTAACAAACATGGCGTGGCCGAGGTGCAACTCGCCGGTGACGTTGGGTGGGGGGATGGAGATGACGAACGGCGGGCGGGGGGCGTCGTCGCGGGGCGCGAAGAAGCCGCTCCGCTCCCACCAGGCGTAGAGACGCTGTTCCACCTGCTGGTGCTCGTAGGCTCTGTCCATCTCAGCGGGGCGCCGGGGCGCGCTGGCCGGGGTGTCTGTGGTCATAGGCTCCTCGACACGCGGGGCATATTCAAGCTGATTGTATTATAACATCCCCCCGCAGGAGCAACCGTTGGTCCGGCGTAGCTGTGCGAAACCGTGGCCCAAACAACGACCCGTGAAAGCACTCCCGCGCGGGAGCGGGGGCGCGCGCATAGGGACGGCTTCGCGCGGCGGACGCCCCTCGCCGCCTGATCTCCTACGCCGATCTCAGGCGCGGCTGCACAACGATCCGCCAGCAGGCCACATCATCGAGCGGCACGTTAGTAAAATGCACCAGACCGGTATGATCGGTTTCGCCACAGAAGCGCTGTTCCGCCGTCTCCAGGAACACCGTGCTCCCGGCCTGATCGAACGGGTCCGCATCAGCCAGTTCAACGCAGATACGCACCATGCCCTGCTCGTCCTGCTCATCCGGCGCGAGCACCTCGATGGTAATGTGCGGGTCATCGTCGCTGGTCTGCGGCACGGTGTAGGCATAGCGCAGACGCAGGCCCACGGCGCGGGCCAGGGCGGGCGGGCGCATAAGTGCCAGCAGCGTTTCGGAGAGCTGGATCACCACTGCGTCGCGGATGCGGGCAACCGCCCCCTGGACGCTGGAAGCCGCTCTGGTCAGCGCGTCCAGGGGCGCAGGATGGGCGCGCAGGAAGCCCAGGTCAGGTAGGGGCGGCTCGGGGAAAGTGGCCGGTTCGTGGCCATAGAGTGTCTCCAGAGCGGAGTGTAGTGCCTCGGCCTCGGCGCGACAGGTGGCGCAACGTTCCAGATGTGCCCCGACGTCGCGCAGCGTTGCCGTCAGCGGCAGCCCGAGCAGGACCGCCGTTACATATTCGGGAAGGATCGCCAGCACGTGAAGGTGCAGAGCCGTGCTGTCCCTGCCCGCCGAACTGTCGCCTTTCCAGCCCGTTGTTCCCATTCCATATATCCTTTCTCCGCCACCTCCGGATGGCGGTGTGATACCTGTTTTACTCGAGCACTCCGCAAGGGGCCGTCGCATCAAAGCCCATCCGGGCGCCTTCCGCAACAATTTACCTGGGAATGATGACAGCCTGGCGCTCCCCTGTGCCGCGGGTGTCAGGGCGATGCCCATTTCAAGTCTAAGCCCCAATCACGCGCCAGTTGTTGCCATATCGGCGAGGTGCGCAACTGGTTCAGGCCCCGCGAGCGCAGCACATGCACACTGGCAATCGGCTTGGCCATGTACTTGCTGATCGTCTCGTCATCCAGTTCGGCGATAAACTTCAGCCAGACGGCCTCCAGTTGTTGTCGCGCGCGCGGTTGCTGGCGCAGCACTTCCTCAAAACAGGCCCGCACCTGCTGATGCAGATCGGCGCGCATGGCAATCTGCTCGGGGTCGGTGTGGTCGGTGAGCGGCAGTTGCTCCTCCAACCCCTCCAGGGGCACAGCCACGACCGTTCGGGTCCACCAGGGACGCAGAACGTTGCGAAGCTCGAGCGCCGCGATTGCCAGAAAGGCTCCCGGCGTATGGTACGTGTCCAGTTTTTTCCAGATGCGCAACAGCGTCTCATTGACGGCCTCGACTCGCAGATCGGGGGCCAGTTCCGCGATTTCGCGGAAGGAAAGCCCGTACAGGTAGCGGTGCAGCTCGGTGAACCCGAGATCCTGGCGCTCGCGACCCTCATCGCCGCGACACGCCCTGTACAGGGAGTGGCAGTACACATGGATCGCCGCCCGCCATGGATCCGTCACCTCGCCGCGCGCCACACTTGCCTCGGTCCGATGGGCGAACTCATCAACGCTGAGGAGCTGCCAGCCAAACCGTTGCATCACGCGGGTCACGACCTGGTGACACCGCTCGCTCATATCGTTCCCGGTCACGCCCTCGTCGTTGCTGTCGCCCTCGGTCATGGGGGGAGAGATACCT
>JBDNDG010000459.1:0-3400 GCA_046719255.1 Chloroflexaceae bacterium | reverse complement strand
AGGCGTCGAGCTCGAGCGCCTGGAGCTGGGCCTCCGGGAGCTGCGCATCGCTAACGGTCAACACAACGGCGCGCCGGCTGTCGGGCACCACGGCCAGGTCGAGCGGCCGGGCGGCGAGCGCGAGCGTCTCGTGCAGGCGGTAGCCCGCCGTGTCGACCATGTGCAGCTGCCAGTGCGCCGGCGCCTCCGCGTGGGCGCGCCGGGCACTGACGACGAGCAGCCGGCTGTCGTCGGGGGTGGCGAGCATTGGCAGCCACAGCGGGAAGCTGTGCGCTTGATCATCGATGATCGCTACGCCCAGCACCGCCGGGGCGAGCGAATCGCGGCTGAAGCTGCCCCGGCTGAGCTGGCTCAGGCCGACCATGCCGATACCCGCGGCGGGCTCGGTCGTCGGTGTGACCTGCTGGGGCGCCCCCGTGCGAGCGAGCAGCGTTTCGAGCCGGCGCGTGTCGAAGGCTACGACTTCGAGAACCTGCGGATCCTGCCTGCGCGCCTGGAGCACGTAGAGCCGCGCACCGTCGGGGCTGAGGGCCATGCCGCTGAGGCGCCGCGGCAGGCTGCCGAGCCGTTGCCAGCGCTCCAGGTCGACCAGTTCTATGCGGCCGTCGACGGCCAGGTAGGCGCGCCGACCATCGGGGGCGATCAGCATACTGTCCGGGGATTGAGCAGACTCCGCGATCGGCAGGGGCTCCAGCGTCGTTTCTGCGTTGAATGCGGCGGGAAGCCGGTGCAGCGTGACGGCAGCACCGGCGGTGATGCTGGCGCTCGCCGGGGTGCGGGTGGCCAGATAGAGGTAGCGGCAGGCGGGATCGACGGCGAGGAAGACCGGCTCAAGCGGCGTCGCCAGATCCAGGGTGGCGAGGAGCGCGCCGCTGCGCAGGTCGACGCGGAACAGTACGGGCTGGTTTGTGTCGTCGACCAGGCCAGCGCCATAGGCGAGCACGCCATCCGGGGCAACGGCGATGGCCAGCGGGTTGATCGTGACCTTATTACCATTGACGACCGTCTGTAGAGGCAGGTGCGCGCCCAGGCGCAGGGGCGCGCTGTTGATCACCGCCTGGATGCCAGACTGTGGCGCCTCGCTTCCCGAGCTTGCAACCGAGACACCGAGGTAGAGCATGGCGCCATCGGGGCGGACGCTGAGGCTGGTGCGTGGCGTGAATGATGGCAGGGACAGCGGTGGCGTGGCATCGCGGCGACCGCGGCGGGCGTGGCGGGTCCAGGCGCTGAAGTCGCCATTGACGATCCGCTGGCCGCGCGCAGCCCGAGAGCTGGCGGCATCGTTCAGGGCCGCGTCGATCGCCTCGGCGGCGGCGGGCAGATCGAGGCGGAAGGCGACCTTGCCGAGCGCATCATAGTCGCGCAGGCTCACCTCGTGCTCGGCGACGGTGAGCTTGAGCGGCTGGCGGAACCGGGTCGGGGTGACACGTAGCCGGTAGATACCGGCCACCGGCGCATTCAGGCGCTCCGAGCGCACCTGGCGATAGGAGAGGCCGGCGTCACGGGTGCGCTGCAGGGCGAGACCAGCGACCGGCTCGACGGCCCACTGCACCTCGCCCTCGGCGGCGGTGACGACCAGCCAGTAGGTGGTGTCGGGCTGGAAGGTGAAGGGGGTGGCGAAGGGCGCGCTGGCCCAGCGCCTGCCGCCGGCCGCCGGGCGGGCCAGTTCAAGTTTCACCGGCTCGCTGAAGAGCGACGGTCCCCAGGGCTTGCCACCAACGTCCTCCTGCAGGGTCACCAGCAGGCTTGCTGTCGCGGTCGTCGCCTCGACGTGGAGATCGAGCGCATCGACCAGCGTGGGTACGCTGAGGCGGATGGGATGGGCCAGGGTCTGCCCGGCAGCGATCGCCACGCTGTCGGCGACTGTGGTCGCCCGTAGCGGGCCATGGACGACGCGGCTATTGGCGAAGCGCCCGCTGAGCTCAACGCGGGTCGCGCCGGGAATGGCCCGCGCGTTGAGCGGCAGGTGCGCTGCGAGCGGCACTGGCGCCGCCTCGGGTAGCGCGCCATAGGCGTAGGGGAAGACTGCCTGGCTGAGCTGGGGGGGCAGCAGCCGCTGCTCCAGGTGGTACTCCAGGGCCAGGCTGACCCGCAGGCGGGCCAGGCTATCGGAGTGGAGGGTAAACGGGACCAGGTAGACGCCGTCCTCCGGCTGGCTGCGCTGCAGGAAGGCGTCGAGCATGGCTGCGAAGTCGGGCGTGCTGACCGGGTCGCGCAGATCGCCCAGGCGGAACCAGACCGGCCCCAGATCGCCCAGGCGCAGCTGGAGGTTGGTGGGGTAGCTCCGGATGGTGACCTGCTGCACCCCGATCGCGGTGGTGGTCGCCGGGTCGGCATGCGAGAGGCGGAAGCGCTCGCTAGCCAGGCCGGGAAGCGCCAGGCTGCCATCGGAGCTGGCGGGGTAGCTGCGGCGGTCGGCGGTGTTGTCGCTGGTCAGGTTGCCGGAGCGATCCACGCCCATCCACAGGCCGCCCATATCGATCTGGACAAAGGCCCCGGTGGGGACCGTCGTGCCAACGCCCGCGACGGTGAGGCGCTGCACGCTGCGCCGCGCGCCCAGGGCAACCACGGTGGCGACCGGCGTGCTCTCCTGCTGGATCAGCAGGCCGAAGGGGCCACGCCCATTGCTGTCGATGGGAAAGACCTCCTCGAACAGCTGCTTGGGGTGCAGCGCCGAGGCCGCTGGGGCCAGGGTGGCAACCGCGCGGGTGATGCGCGCACCCACTGGAAGCATTCGCAGGATCAGGCTCAGATCGCCCTCGAAGAGCAGATCGTCACCCCAGAAGATGGTGGTTAGTTTCATAAGCTCTGCCGTTTCTGGTTCCTGATGGGGTGGGACGTAGCTTTCAGGTGTAGGGTTTTTGGCGGATGGCGTCCTGATGCGCTGCTGGCCCTCACCCCCCTGCCCCCCCTCTCTTTTAAGGGCGGACAGAACGTATCGGCGCCGACGGGCGTTCTAGCATCAATACCGTTCAAATAAGCTGCTGTTCCCCCTCCCCAGCCCTCCCCCGCTGGGGCAGGGCGCCCGCCACCCCGGCGGCCTGGCGGCGCCCGAGGACCTCCGACAGGGCCCCAGCCCTCCCCGCTGGGGCAGGGCGCCCGACTCCTCCCCCCAGCGGGGGGAGGTTGGGAGGGGGGCTGAAGCAGGGCACCCGACCCCTCCCCCCAGCGGGGGGAGGTTGGGAGCGGGGCTGAAGCAGGGCACCCGACCCCTCCCCCCAGCGGGGGGAGGTTGGGAGCGGGGCTGAAGCGGTCAACGGCCGTATTTGCAAGGTATTGGTTCTGGCGTTGAAATGCGCTGGTTCGCTCTCACCCGCGTCCCCTCTCCCACGCGCGGGAGAGCCTGCGCTGAGCCTCTCGAAACGGGGAGACCAGAGCCGTGCGCGGGTGGAGGCTGGAC
>JBDNDG010000458.1:0-3421 GCA_046719255.1 Chloroflexaceae bacterium | reverse complement strand
TGTGATCGTGATGGGTCTGGTGAGCGATGCCAGCGCGGTCTGGCGCGATCTGGGCGCCTTTCGCTGGGCCTGGTTGCCCCTCATTCTCGGACTTACCGCCCTCAACTACCTGCTGCGCTGGCTGAAATGGGAGTACTACCTGCGCCTGCTGGGTCTGGGCCGTGGGGTCGGGCGCCTGGACAGCGGGTTGATTTTTACTGCCGGCCTGGTGATGTCGGTGACGCCCGGTAAGCTCGGCGAGGTCTTCAAGTCGGTGTTGCTGAAGCGGGTAAATGGCGAGGCGGTGAGTCGCTCGGCTCCGGTGGTGCTGGCGGAACGGCTCACCGACGGCCTGGCCATGCTGCTGTTGATGGCAATCGGCCTGATGCTCTACCCGCCAGCGCGCTTCGCCTTCGCGGTGCTGGTGGTGGTGGCATTCGCCGGGATACTGGTGCTCCAGTACCGCCGCCTGGCCCTGGGGTTGATCAATGGCACGGCGCGTCTGCCCTTCGGCTCGAAGATCGCGCCCCGTCTGCATACGATGTACGCCAGCACCCGGCAGTTGCTGGAATGGCGCGTCTTGCTGGTTGCCACGCTGATCAGCGTCGTCTCCTGGGGCTGCGAGTGCCTGGCCTTCTACTTCGTGCTGGTCGGTGTCGGAGAGACGGGCACGCTCCTGTTGCTGGTGCAGGCGACCTTTATCTTCGCGGCCAGCACGCTGTTCGGGCTGGTTTCGTTCCTGCCGGGCGGGCTGGGCGTGAGTGAGGCGAGCAGTGTTGGCTTGCTGGTGACGATCGTCGGGCTGGCCGCCAGCACGGCCACCACGGCGACGATAATCATCCGCTTTTGCACCCTCTGGTTCGGCGTCTTGCTCGGGGTGATCGCCCTGGCCTGGTTCGGTCGCCGGTACCGGCTGGACGAACCAGGCGAGGCGCTCAGGTACGAGGCCGCGCAGTAACGCTGTATCTCACCGTTGGGGAACCCCGGGTTCCCCAACGGCGACCAGGGGCGGGTCCGGGAGAGGGCGGCCCTCCCGGGCCATCCCGTCGTGGGAGGGCAGGCCCTCCCGACAGAATCCGTTGGGGTGGCGCGGCGAAGCCGCGGCGACCCGAAGAGCAGCGACGTAACGCAACGTCACACGGAGGAGGGCTTCATGGCCTCGGTCTTCACACGGATTGTCAGGGGTGAACTGCCGGCCGCCAGGGTGTATGAGGACGACCTGACCCTGGCGTTTCTGGATATCAACCCGGCGTCGCGCGGGCATACGCTGGTGATCTGCAAGGAGGAGTACCCCGATCTGCTCGATCTGCCGTCCGAACTCGTCGCAGCGGTGGCGCGTACCACGCAGGTTGTCGCCCGGGCGATCAAGGCCGCGCTCCAGCCCGATGGTTTCAATATTATTCAGAACAACGGCGCTGCGGCCGGGCAGGTCGTGTTTCACTACCACGTGCATGTCATCCCACGCTGGGAGGGTGACCACGCCGTGCGCGGCTGGCGTCCGGGCACGGCGGTGCACGATGAGCTGAACCAGACGGCAGAGTTGATACGGATGCGGATCAGCAAGGAGGGAGCATGAGCGATGGCGGTTCTTCCGAGCCGCGACGCCTTGAGTTCGTGACCGAAAATCGGTACCCCATCATGTCAAGTGGTAATCAGAGTAACGATCGGCAGCCCGAGGAACGGCGCGCCAGCGGTGGGAGACGTATCGAGCGGACCACCGGGAAGAACCGGGTTCTCCGGTTGGGCTTGTTTGCCCTGATCGGTCTGGTTGCGCTTCTGTTGCTGTGGCTCTTGCTCAACGGCCTGGGGCTGGCGCGGCTACCGGGCCAGGGGGTTGAGGTTCTGCCCACCCGGGTGCTGCTGCCGGGTGCCGAACCGCTGGTTCAAGAGGCGCCACGTGGGGTGGAGCCGGTATCTATGGAGATCAACGCTGGCGTGCCGCCGGTGAGGGCGCCGGCCTACGTGCCGCCGGAGGTGTCGCCGCGCTTTGCGGGGTACTATGAGACGATGGGTGGTGTGCGGATCTTTGGCCTGCCGCTGGCTGCCCCGCAGTGGGTAAATGGGCGCGAGGTCCAGTGGTTCGAGCGGGCGCGGCTCGAGCACTGGCCCGAATTTGCCGGTACTCCCTACGAGGTTCAGCCAGGCCTGATCGGGCGAGAGTTCACCCAGGGGCGCAACTTTGCGCGCCAGAGCTTTTTCGCTGGCACACCCGACATGCGCTTTGTGCCCGAGACGGGGCACGGTCTTGGCGGGCGATTCTTGCAGTTCTGGGAGAACCACGGCGGTCTCCAGGTGTTCGGCTTTCCGATCAGTGAGGAGTTCGACGAAGTATTGCCCGATGGCCGCGCCTATCGGGTGCAGTACTTCGAACGGGCGCGGATGGAGTACCACCCTGAGTTTGCCGGCACTCCCGATGAGGTGCAGCTCGGGCTGCTCGGCCGGGCGCTGTTCTTCGGGGAGCAGCGGCCTACCACGGTGCAGCCGGTGCCGACACCGCTGCCGTTGCCGTAACCGGCGCGCACGATTGCAGGCGCGCGCCTGCAGGGCGACGCCCGCGCAGCCCCCGGTTCTTCGCTCATCCAGCACAGCGAGCCATGTCTGAACGTGATCATTTCATCGCGGTGGCCCGCGCGCAGGGCTTCAGTGCCGAGGCAGCCGAAGCGGCGCTGGCGGCGCTGCACGCCCGCCTGGCCCATCGCGGCGTGCAGGCCCGGCGCTTCTATGGCTATCGTACCGCCGGTGGCGCCTCCGGCGCGACCGAAGGTGGGGCAGCGGCGCAGCGCCCGCGCCTGCTCCTGCTCTTCCAGAGCGCCGACGCGGCCCTCGGCTTTGCCCAGCGTAACCGCCTCGGACGTTCGCCGCGCCTGGTTGCCCTGAGCCTCGCGCAGGCCCTGGCTGCGTTGCTGCGGCACCCGGCTATTCACGCGCTCCTCATTGCCGATGAGCCAGCCGAAGAGTCCTGGCAGGGCCTGCCGCCGGGCCTGCGACTCGAACGCGAAGAGTTCATTGACCTCCTAACGTGAACATCGCCCGCGCGCGGGAGGGTTTGAAGGATGCTACAATAGGGCCGCACAGGCCACAGGTGGGCCGTGTCATCACCAGCACTCCCCTGCCTCGTCGCGCCCCTGGCGCTTCCTGGCCCGTGATACCGTAAGCGTAGGAAGAGCCTGCGGAATGAGGGCCACAGCGCCGCCTGCACCGGCCGGTCCACCGCACGCAGTTTGATAGCCGCATGCGTCGCAGGCCGCGGCGCTTGGGAGGAGCCATGGGCAGTCGCTTTGATGAGATGCGGATCTTTTCGGGCAACGGAAACATACCCCTTGCTCAGGCGATCAGCGAACGGGTTGGCGTGCCGCTCGGTGACACGACGATCGTCAAGTTTGCGAACGAGAACATTTTTGTCAAACTTAACGAAAGCGTCCGCGAAAAAGACGTATTCGTC
>JBDNDG010000457.1:0-3422 GCA_046719255.1 Chloroflexaceae bacterium | reverse complement strand
TCGGCGCATCTCCCTGGAAGAGTCAGCCACACCGTTCGCATGCGTTTCTTTGTTTCCCATTCATTGGCCCATTTCCCCCCCGCGTCCTCGAGTCGTTTTGCCGCATCAGGAAGTCCATCCCGGATCGGGTGAAACCGTTTGAATATGGCAAGCCCTCCCCACCGGCAAGGGCATGGTATACTGAACAAGGGCAGCCCTCCCTGATTCCCGCACACCCCTGCATCAGTCAATCCTTGCTTTGTAAGTCACGGAGCAACCGATGACCGTCCAGCGTGAGCATGCGTTCGACTTTCTCGGCCCTCGCACCCTGATCGGCCCGGAACTGCGCCCCGGCGATCGCGCCCCCGCCTTTACCCTGGTGAATCGTAAACTCCAGCCGGTGACTCTCGAGGCCTACGCGGGCAAGCCCCTGGTCATCAGCGTCGTCCCCTCGCTGGACACCGGCGTGTGCAGCAAGCAGACGCAGCGCTTCAACGCCGAAGCCGCCGCCCGCGCCGGTCAGGTGAACTTCATCACCGTGAGCGCCGACCTGCCGTTTGCCCAGGCCCGCTGGTGCAGCAGCAACGGCGCCGAGCAGATCGAGACGCTCTCCGACCACCGCGACATGAGCTTCGGCGCTGCCTATGGCACGCTGGTAGACGAACTGCGCATCGAGAGCCGCGCTGTCTTTGTCATTGACCGGGATGGCATCATTCGTTATGTCGAGTATGTACCGGTGGCCGGCCAGGAACCCGATTACGATGCCGCGCTGGCCGCCCTGGCTACCCTCGCTGGTTAGGCCCGGCGCTCACCGGTCGCGAAGCGGAACTGCCCGAACATTCGGGCAGTTCGCTTTTCTTTCGCGGAGCGTGCTCTGGCCCTTGCCGCCGCGTTTCCACCATGCCCACCTCCTCCCCACAAGGGGGGTACGGTTCTGGTAAGCCCCGTGTGGTACAGTACGGCGCGAAGATCACATCTGTAAGGGTATGGGCGGGCTGCGCGCCTGCCCGGCTCCCCGCCCGGGGGAGGGTAGGGCGGGCCACGCCCTGCCAGACAGCCCCGGTTACAGCGCGTCGTCGTGCGGCGAAGCCGCACAGGTGCGTGGCGTAGAGTTGCCTGAAAGCCTATCCACGAGGTACCATTCCATGAGCGAAGCGTTCGATGACGACCTGCCAGACGATCCGGAGACCCTGCGGCAGGAAGTGCGCCGCCTGCGCGTCCAGCTCCAGCGTTCGGAGGACGTAATCTCGGAACTAGCTGTACCGGTGGTGCCCCTGTTCGAAGGCGTCATTGTGTTGCCCCTGGTGGGCAACCTCGACAGCCGGCGCGCACAGCAGGTGATCGAGAGTCTGTTGAGCGGCATCGCCGAGCACCAGGCCGACGTAGCGATTATTGACATTACGGGCGTGCCGGTCGTTGACACGCAGGTTGCCAACTCCCTGGGCCAGGCCATCCGCGCGGCCAGCTTGCTGGGCGCCCGGGTCGTCATTACCGGGATCGGGTCCCGCATTGCCCAGACCCTGGTGCATCTCGACATTGACTTCTCAAACGTGACCACCTGCGCAAACCTCCGCGATGGCATCGAGGCGGCGCTGGCCCTCAACGGCCTGCACATCGCCCCTGTCGTAGTCGAGCCAGCGCCAGGCAAAGAGGGGGGCGTCTTTCAGAGGTAGCGTTTTTTTCGAAGCGCATCAGCATGCCATGCCTACCGCGCGCCCCCGGCCCTCCAGCGGAAGGAGGCCGGGAGAGGGACCAAACGCTGCGAACGGCAAACCTTCCACGAACCTTACTTTGTGGTAGCAGAGAGCCTCTCGTAGCCGTTCGGACGAGAGGCTCTCTGCCTTTCAGGCGCACGTATCGACCTCGTCGCGTTTGCGTACCCCGGACACGCTCCTTGAGGCCACCCGGACCGGGGGCGCCTCACTGACCCGAGGGCGCGACAGCTTGTTCTACTGTAATACGCACTGCGCCAGCACGCGGTGCACTCCAGGAATATCCGTCCCGCGCTTGAACTCACGCGTGACCGGGACCGCGTTCCCCGAAAGGTGCAGTCTCAGATCCGCATCGCCATTAAATATACCTGCCGTTTCCACCTCAAAACGAGTGATCGAACGATATGGAATGGTAGGCAACTTTCTTGCCGGTGACACCCTGCCGACGGTCCCGCGGCACCCGGCCGCCCCGGGGCGCGCGCGGCCCCCATCGCGCCCGCCATCGCCCCGACGCGGCCGGAATGTGTAGGGCCGAAGCATTCGCCGGCGGCGCGCGGCGGGAACCGCTGCCCCCGTGCGGCGAATGCTTCGGCCTGCCCCCGCCCAGCGGCACCCGGCCGCCCCGGGGGCACGCGCGGCCTCCATCGCGCCCACCATCGCCCCGGGACGCCCGCGCGCCCGGGGTGGTCCTTATCCCGGAGGTGAAAGGCTCGCTTCGTATTTGCCCCGCCCTTACGCTTGTGCTATACTGTTCGACGGCGTTAAAACGCGCCAAATACACACACCTCCTCCACCCGATCGCTCCTGCCGGAGCCCCCGGTCCGGTCGGTGTACGTGGGAGGTGGCGGCTGGATCTTCCAGAATGGTTAAGGAGCATCTGACACTCATGACCCAGGCGACATCACCACGCGTTGTTTCGATCAAGGCGCTGCTGGAAGCC
Source organism: Chloroflexaceae bacterium (assembly GCA_046719255.1). Taxonomy (GTDB): domain Bacteria; phylum Chloroflexota; class Chloroflexia; order Chloroflexales; family Chloroflexaceae; genus JACAEO01. Next base: position 791 of record JBDNDG010000457.1, on the reverse strand, counting down.
GGCGCCCACTTCGGGCACCAGACGAACCGCTGGAACCCGAAGATGCGCCCGTACATCTACACCGCGCGCAATGGGATCCATATTATTGACCTCCAGAAGACCGTGCTCGGCCTCACGGCGGCCTATCGCTTCATCGCCGATGTGACGGCGCGCGGTGAAAAGGTGCTCTTCGTCGGCACCAAGAAGCAGGCCCAGGAGGCCGTGGCCGAAGAGGCGACCCGCGCCGGCCAGTACTACATCACCCAGCGCTGGCTCGGCGGCACGCTCACCAACTTCACCACGATCAAAGGGCGCCTGAAGCGCCTTGCTGACCTGGAGGCCCAGCGCGACCGGGGCGATTTCGCCCGGCTCACTAAGGCCGAGGGCTTGCAGCTCGAAAAGGAGATCGAAAAGCTCAACCGGGTCTTTGCCGGCATCAAAACGATGGATCGGCTGCCCGGCGCGCTCTTTGTTATCGACCCCCACAAAGAAGAGCTTGCCGTCAAAGAGGCGCAGAAGGTCGGCGTGCCCGTGGTCGCGATGGTGGATACGAACTGCGATCCCGACCCGATTAGCTACGTCATTCCGTGCAACGATGACGCCATCCGTGGTATTCGCCTGATCACCGGCAAAATCGCCGACGCGGCCCTCGAAGGTGTCCATCGCCGCGAGGCGGCCCACGAGGGGTAACCTGAGCGCCGATCCGCTCCGGCGGTACGAAGCACCCGGCGGCCTCTGTCGCCGGCAAACAGGAGCCAGCGGTTCTGGAGGGGCGCATGCCCCTCCATGTCACGAGAAGAGGAGCGAGATCG
>JBDNDG010000456.1:0-3437 GCA_046719255.1 Chloroflexaceae bacterium | reverse complement strand
ATCTTTACATCTTCACATCTTCACCCTCTACACCTCCACATCATAACATATGGGATCTGACATTTTCACCTGGTGGTTGATCGCGACGCTGATCGGCCTGGCGGGTTTACCACTGACGAACTGGCTCCTGCGCGCCCTGCCGGATGGGGGGATGAGCCTGGCGCGGCCGTTGGGGTTGCTGCTCACGGGCTACCTGGCCTGGCTGCTGGCGATGTTCGGCCTGGCGCCCTTTGGCGCGCCGTCGGTGGTCATCGCGGCCATAGCGGTGGCGGGGCTGGGCGTGGCGGCGCTGGGCGGCCCACGGGCGGCGCGGGCGACGGCGCGGGCGGCGCTGCGGGCGCGCTGGCGAAGCCTCCTCGCCGCCGAGGCGCTCTTTCTGGGGGCGCTGCTGGCCGCGGTGTGGATGCGCGCGCACGACCCGACCCCCTGGGGCACCGAGCGCCCGATGGATTTTGCCTTCTTCAACGCGATCGGGCGCTCCGGGGTGTTTCCGCCTGCCGACCCCTGGCTGTCCGGCTTCAGCATCAATTACTACTACTTCGGCTATCTGCTCATGGCCACGGTGGCCCAACTGGCCGTCCTGGAGCCATCAGCGGCCTATAACCTCTCGCTGGCGCTGATCTTTGCCATGACGGCGCAGGCGGTGGGGGGAACGATCGCCAATCTGATCGCCCTGGCAGCGCGCGGCTCCCCGCTCTGCCAGCGCGGCTGGCGCCGGTGGAGCGCGCCGCTCTTCTCGCTGCTGGGCGTGGTCTTTGTGCTGGTGGCGGGCAATCAGTCGGGCGCGCTCCAGGTGCTGCTGGGCGATGAGCGGGTGGTGGCCCTGGATGGGCGCCAGGCCCTCGCAGCGACGCGGCAGGCCCTGGGCGGCGCGACGACGATCAGCCTGCCCTACCCCGCCGTCACCGGCGAGTTCGGGACAATCAGCGGCTGGGAGCGACGCGACAAAGTGGCCGACTTCAACTGGTGGTGGCCCTCGCGTTCACTGTGGGACCGGCAGCGCTTCAGTGGCGAGGAGCGGCGCTATACCATCACCGAGTTTCCCTTCTTCAGCTTTCGCCTGGGCGACATGCATCCCCACGTCATGGCCCTGCCCTTTGGCATGCTTGCCGCAGCGCTGGCCCTCGCCGTGCTGGCCCGCCCCGAGGCGCCGACACTGGGCCAGGGGCGTCGTGGCTGGGGCGAGCTGGCGCTGACGGGGATCGTGATCGGGAGCCTCTACGCGATCAATAGCTGGGATCTGCCGACCTACCTGCTGCTCTTCAGCGCGGCATTGACCCTGCGCGTGCTCGCGAGCGACGCGCCACGACCCTGGCGCGCGGCGGGGCGTATGCTGCTGCTGCTGATCGGCGCGGCCTACCTGCTGTTCTTGCCGTTTCACCTGACCTTCCGCTCGCTGGTGGGGAGCGCCGAGCCGCTGCTCGACCTGCCCCTGCTCGGGCGGCTGAGTAGCGTGATCGCGCCGTTTCTCGGCTCGCGCACCGGCCTGCACGCCTTCACCGTCATCTTTGGTCTCTTTGCCGCGCCTATCATTGCCTTCGTGTACCTGACCACGGCGCGACCAACCCCCACAGCCGACCCGGTCGCGGCGCCAGTTCAGGCTTCGAGCGTCTCCCTGCACTCGCGCCTGGGCGCCACGGCGCCAGCGCATCCCTCTATCTCGCGCCTGCTGCCCTGGCTGCCTCCGACGCTGCTGCTGGCTGGCCTGCCCGGCGGCTTTCCGCTGCTGGCCCTGGGGGGCCTGGGCGCGCTGGCGCTGGCGCGGGCGCGCGCACTGGCCCAGGACGCCAGCCAGAGCTTCGCCTTGTTGCTGGGAGCCCTGGGATGCGCGGTGCTGCTCGGCGTGGAGCTGATCTACATTCGCGATGTTTTCGAGGGTTTCTCGGCACGCATGAACACCGTGTTCAAGTTCTACTACCAGGTCTGGCTGCTGTGGGGTATGCTCGCGCCATTTTGCCTGTGGTGGGTCCTGGCGCGGGCACAGGGCCGGGCGCGGCTGGCGGGGTGGAGCACCGCCGCTGTGGCCCTGGCACTCCTGGCGGGGGCGCTGGTCTATCCCTGGCTGACAGTGCGCGACTATGCCCAGGGGAGCGTGACGGGCCTGGTGGGCCGCACACCGCGCGAGTCAAGCCCTGCCGGGGCGGCATCGGTAGCATGGCTGCGTCGCGAGGCCCCGGTGGGCAGCGTCGTGTTGGAAGCGGTGGCAGTGGAGGATCGCGCCGCGCGGCGTTGCGGCGGCTCGTACAACAGCGAAGGCTACGGCGGAATAGCGGCGGCGACGGGGGTGCCCACCGTGCTCGGCTGGGCAGGGCACCAGATCCAGTGGCGCGGCGGCGACCCTGAGGCCCGGGCCGAACTTGAGCCGCGCTGCGCGGCAGTGGATACGATCTATCTGACCAGCGACGTCGCCACGGCCGAACGGCTACTGCGCCAGTACGCTGTGGATTATGTCTACATCGGCAGCCTGGAACGGCGGCTCTACCCCCCGGAGAGCCTGGCCAAATTCGCGAGCCTGGGCACAGTCGTCTTTGAACAGGATGAAGTGACCATCTACCGGCTGCGCGAGCCGTAGATCCCGGCGAGAAATATGTTATACTTCAAACGAATAATACCAACAACGAGGTTGGCGCCACGCAACAAAGGAGTAGCGTGATGATCACCAAGCGACCCGGCCGTGACGGCAAAGTGCTCGTGACATTTGCGATACCCGCCGCGATCTGGGCCGACACGATCTCCGTCGTAGGCGATTTCAACAACTGGGACGAGTCGGCCACACCGTTGCGGCAGACCGAATCCGGATGGATGGCGACTGTTGAGCTGGATGCCGGACGTGCCTACGAGTACCGCTATCTCTTCGACGGCGCCGAGTGGCACAACGATTGGCAGGCTGACGCCTACGTGACCAATCGTTTTGGTGGTGACAACTCCGTGGTGATTACGCCCGAATTTGCCCCGTCTGCACCTGTTTACCCCGATGAGCGGGTCATCCCCTTCAACCGCGGTCATCTCCGGCGCGCCTCAACGGGCTAGTCGGGCACGTCCGGGCCCTCTGCCCGAAGGGAGCAGCCAGGAGGGCCCGGCCCTCCCGGGAAACTGCGTTTGCTGTCCACGGATAGGGGTGAGCCATGGTTCGCCCCTATCTGCGTATCTTCGGAGGGGCCGAGACTTCAAAGGGTTTCACCGGCTCCGGGATGGGTTTCCTAACGTGAACATAGCCCGCGCGTGGGAGGGTGTGGGAGGGCTGCGCCCTCCCAGGAATAGGTATGTTCATTCTGGCGTTGTGCGGCGCAGCCGCATGGACGGCTGATCCGGCACTATGCCTCTCCGCCAACGAATGGGGTAGCGCGAAGATGGCCGATCCGGCACTATGCCTCTCCGCCAACGAATGGGTAGCGCAAAGATGGCTGATCCGGCACTATGCCTCTCCGCCAACGAAT
>JBDNDG010000455.1:0-3477 GCA_046719255.1 Chloroflexaceae bacterium | reverse complement strand
TCCGCTGGTGAGCACCCAGGACCACTGGACGCTCCAGGGGCGCGATATTGTGCGCGCTGGCGAGTTCGAGCGCTTCAAGGCCGACCCCAAGCACATTTCCCGCGAGGTTTACCTGGAGGAGTACGGTAAGGAGACCCCCGGCCCGGGCACCGACGGCTACGTGAGCCTGCTGCCCGGCAACCTGCCCGGTTTTGACTACTCGGTAGGGAACCAGTGGGGCATGACCATTGACCTGACTGCCTGCATCGGTTGCAATGCCTGCGTGGTTGCCTGTCAGGCCGAAAACAACATCCCCATTGTGGGCAAGAGCGAAGTCGCCCGTGGCCGCGAAATGCACTGGATCCGCATTGACCGCTACTTCGCCGGGGCCAGCTTCGATAACCCCGACACCTATATGATGCCTATGACCTGCCAGCACTGCGAGCAGGCGCCCTGCGAGCTGGTCTGCCCCGTGGCCGCAACCGTCCACGACGCCGAGGGACTCAACAACATGGTCTACAATCGCTGCGTGGGTACCAAGTACTGCTCCAACAACTGCCCCTACAAGGTGCGCCGCTTCAACTTCTTCCAGTACCAGGATCTGGAGGAGCCGAGCCTGAAGCTGATGCGTAACCCCGACGTGACGGTGCGGAACCGGGGCGTGATGGAGAAGTGTAGCTACTGCATCCAGCGTATCGTTGAGGTGCGAACGAAAGCCAGGGTCCAGGGCAATCGCCCGATTGAGGATGGCGAAGTGGTCACGGCCTGCCAGCAGGCCTGCCCCACTCAGGCGATCATTTTCGGCGACATCAACAATCCAGAGAGCAAGGTGAGCAAGTTCAAAGCGCAGCCGCACAACTACACCGTGCTCGGCCTGCTTAACACATTGCCGCGCACGAGTTACCTGGCGCGGGTATGGAATCCCAATCCGGCTCTCACGTCTGCGCATGGTGAAGAGTAACTGGAAAGTGCAGCCATGGCACGACCCTCCCGCACACGGATCGGCTCACGGCTGGCGCGGATGGCCTGGTTGCCCCTGTGCCTGCTGCTGGTGGCCTGCCACGTTGATATGTACGACCAGCCCCGCTACCAGCCCAACCAGACCAGCGCCTTCTTTAGTGACCGGCGCGCCATGCGCCCCCCGGTTGAGCATACGGTGGCGATGGGTAGCTTCGACCCGAACTCGCCGCTGCTGACCGGCAAGGTAAATGGCGAGCTGACTACCGAACTGCCGATCGAACTGACCGCCGAGCTGCTCGAGCACGGGCGAACGCGCTACAACGCCTACTGCGCGCCCTGCCACGGTCTCGCCGGCGACGGCAACGGCGTCATCGCCTACCGCGGTGAAATGCAGGTGCCCAGCCTCCACCAGGACCGGCTGCGCACCGTGGCGATCGGGTACTTCTTCGATGTGATCACCAACGGTATCAACCGGATGTACAGCTACGCCGCGCGCATCCCACCTGAGGACCGCTGGGCCGTGGCCGCCTACGTGCGGGCGCTCCAGTTGAGCCAGTTCGCCGACGTGAACGACCTGAGCGCCGAGGAGCGGCAGCAACTGGGAGTGACCGGCCGCGCTGAGTAGAGCGGCGTTTCTGGCTGAGGGGTGCGTCGGGCAAAGTAGTGGATGCGCGACCGAGGCTTGCTTCAAACGAGCCTGACAATCCGGCCATCAACCCACGGCTCTACGCCGCCACCGAGCGGTTCCATCCGGGGCTGTGGAGCAACCGACGGGTCGGAACGCCGGGGTCCGAAACATGCCGTGGTTTTCAGACTATTGAGAGAGCTGGCCCATGTCTGCACAGATCTTCCCGCGGAACGCCAATGCGTTCGTCTGGGTGAGCATGATCGGTCTGGTGGCGCTGATCGGCGCAACCGTTGCCGCCTTGATCGGGCTATACCTCTCACCCTGGTACACGGACGTCGGGGTGCCCAAGGCCCAGCCCGTGCCGTTCAGCCACAAGCACCATGTTGACCAGTTAAAGATCGATTGCCGCTACTGCCACGCAACGGTTGAGCGCGCGGCGCATGCGGGATTCCCCTCGACAGATACCTGTATGTCGTGTCACTCGCAGGTGTGGACGAACAGCCCGCTGTTGCAGCCGGTGCGCGACAGTTACCGCACCGGTGATCCTATTCTCTGGCGGCGGATCTACGATCTGCCCGATTTTGTCTATTTCAACCACAGCGTCCACGTTGCCAAGGGCATTGGCTGCGCCTCGTGCCACGGGCGCATCGATCAGCAGCATCTGGCCGCCAAGGCACAGCCGCTGTTTATGGGCTGGTGCCTGGGTTGCCACCGCAACCCTGAAGAGAACGTGCGCCCCCGCGATGAGGTCTTCAACATGGCCTTCGATCCGCTCTCGCTTCCGCTGGAGGAGCGTGTGCGACTGGTCGAGGCCTATCAGATCCCGACCGATGGGCGGCTGACCAACTGTTATGTCTGTCATCGCTGAACATTTTGATATGAAAATCGGCGTTCCCAACCTCCCTGGCGGGAGGGCCTGGGAGGGCGCATCCCTTCATACCTGGAGTGTGCGGTGCAGCCGCATTGAGAGTCTGACATGAACATGGAAACGGGATTCCCCCATGCCCCTGGCCACGAGGGTGGCAAGCCTCCAGCACCAGATGGCGAAACGGGGTTTTCCCTACGCTCCTCCTGGCGGGAGGGTGTGAGAGAGCTGCGCCCTCCCACGCCTCTCTCGAAAGAGACGTGGGGAAACCAGGTTTCCCCATCCCTCTGCCCGGAAGAGAATCGTGAAGAAACCGGGTTCCTGCTCCCTGCCAGCACAGTACGATAGCAAGCGCAGCTTGCAGAGGTATTGAGAGGAACGCAGCAATGGCCCATCACGGTCACGAACCAACCCCGGGCGCCGCAGCCGAGAGTGTGGCGGCGGGCTATGAACTGGCCGATATCCCCTCGTCGCGCCCGATTGTGCTCTTTGTGGTTGCGGTCTTCGGATTGCTGATCTTCGCCTACCTGCTGGGGGTCGTGCTGGTCGCGATCCCGGGAACCCAGGTGCGCGACACGAGCCACGCTGTAGATGTGAATTCGCCGCAGGCCCCGTCCGGGCCGCGGATCGAAGCCGATCCGACTGTGGACGGGGAGCGGATTGTGCGCGAGGCGACCGAGCGCCTGGAGTCGTATGGCTGGGTCAACCAGCGCCAGGGTATCGCCCACGTGCCGATCGAGCGGGCCATGGAACTGTTGCTGGAGAAGGGCGTGCGCCCGTTCGAGGAGTGAGGGCGACGCCGGTTTGCAGGTGTGTCTGGCGCGTGCGGAAGGTTCTTGAACCGGAGGAGCCGGAAGCGCGTAACCCTGATCTCTTTCTCTGACGTTGGATGTATCTCTGCGCCGCACTGCCGTTACAGGGGGGAGGGGGCCGCAGACTCCCGCAAGCCCCGCCAGACGCCCGCTGACAGGGCCACCGTGGCGCACAACGCCTCATCGTAGTGCCTATGTGGATTACCCGCTGGTTTGGATCGCTACTGATTGTC
>JBDNDG010000454.1:0-3483 GCA_046719255.1 Chloroflexaceae bacterium | reverse complement strand
AACTTCCGGGCGCGGCGGGGCGCACCTCGCGGGGTTGCAGCGTGCCCAGTGGACCAACCACAAACGCCCCGGCATCGAGTCGGTCGATCCAGCTATGGTGGAGATGATGGTCGTCGCCGACAACCGGCACCGCCACGGCCTTCCTCGCGGCCAGGGCAGCATCAATGAGGAACCGCGTGTCGACCTCGGAGCGAATCGGCAGATAGCAATGGATGGCAGCGGCAACCTGAAAGATCGGCAGAGCCGCGAGGCGGGCGCAGATCACCGCGCTGCGCTCAGCGTGATTGTCAACCGCATTGCGACGGGCGCTAGCCCGGCGTCGTAAGGTTTGCTTGAGATCGGCGAGATGATCAGTTTTGACCATGGTCATCTGGTCGGCAGGTCATAAGAAATAATTGATTAAAGATGCGGTGCCTTGATCTTGCGGATCTGTTCCACGAATGGCGGATCGGGTTTACGGCGCGGGTTGAACCTGAACCAGCCCAGTTCGGCCCGCACAGCCTGCTCCTTCAGTTCGGTGGCGCCCCAGATAAACGATGCTCCGGTAATACCCAGGAGGGCCGACCAGCCGGCGTCGGCTACAAAGAGTGACCCGAGGATCAGCAGCGCACCCAGGGCCAGAGGATAGGGCCACCAGAGATAGCCAAGGTGGTACTCCATACGGATGACCCAGAAGAAGCCGAAGCCAATAATGCCGAGACTGAACAGGCCGAGGGCAATTCCACCCCAGTGCATAGCCGTTGCTCCCTTCAGACCTCCATCGGGCGAGGACATGGGGAAACCTGGTTTCCCCGCGGTTCACATCTGCCGCCGATGCGGCTGCGTTGCACACACAGGAATGGAGAGAGTCTCTCCTGGGAGGGCTGCGCCCGCCCGGGCCCTCCGCCGCGGGAAGGGTAGGGGGGAAACCCGGTTGCCCCGTATGTTCGTTCACCTTAGTCGGTGCTGACCGAGGATGGGCGATACATATCCGACGGGAGTTCCGAAGCGGACCAGGCGGAACGATGGGCTGCAACGGGGTGGCCGGTCGGCTCGCGGTCGAGCAAGTCTGCGGTTGTGGCTGGGCCGCCGGCTGCCAGATACGCAGCGTGGCGCGGATTGGCGGGATTGGCCGGGGCGTGACCTTTGCGCACCCGTCTGGCCTGCCGGAACAACTCGAAGGCATCCCACAGCAGGGTTACGCCCACAATGCTGCTGACCCCTGCCAGGGTGAGGTTGGGGGCAAAGAGGGCGTAGACATTCAGCCCCAATCCGGCAAGCGTCAGGAGCATAGCCGGCGGCCCGATCCGAACGCTATGGGCCTCGAGCCAGCGCACTCCAACGTGGCCCCACCAGATCCCGAGGAACGTGGCGAGGGCCATCCAGAACCCGGCCAGTTGCACCATTCCCGTACCCTTCTAGCTCCCCAACAAATCTATCCAAATCTGAACAATTCCTGGCAAAACGTTCTTCCATTTTACCTGTCACGAGGAGCGGTGTCAACTGTCGGTTGCCGTTCCACGCCTTGACGCGCCGGATCGGGCTCTCTATAATCGCTTGCAACTGCAACTATTGCGTCACCGAGGGTTAAGCTTATGTCCCCACCCGTAGCGCCCTCGATTGCCCATGAGCAGCACCGGCTCATTCACGACATCTATGTTCTCCTCGATGATGGCGATCGGCGTGTGCTCCAGAAAGTTAACCTTTCGCCGCTGGAATTTGCGGTGCTCCAGCGTCTCGACACGGTCCAGGGCCGCCGTTTGACCGACATCGGCGCGGAGTTGCTCTGTGTGAAGAGCACGATCACGCGCCTGGTCGATCGCCTGGAGGCGCATGGGCTGGTACGACGGACTCCCGATCCCGACGACCGGCGTGCGCAGCGGCTGCTGCTGACCCCACGCGGCCTGGCGCTGCGCGATGAGGCGGTACGCCTGCATGACGCCGCGGTGGAACGGCGCATGGGCCTGCTTGAGCCGGCGGAGCAGCAACAACTGCGGATACTGCTGGAGAAACTGCGGGCCGGGCTGAGTGAGGATCTGGAGGCCAGCAACTAGTGGCCGCCGGGGCCGCTCGAACAATGCGCCGGGGTGGCCCGGTGCGTGGAACGGGCCACGGGCTCTGCCAGGGCTACGAGCCACAGATCCGGTCAAGGGCGGCGTTCCAGGCCTTCATACGCTCGGGATCACCCCCAACATCGGGGTGGTGCAGGCGCGCCATGGCTTTGCGAATGGCGTTGATCTCCTCCTCGCTGAGCTGCCCCGCAAGACTGCTGATGTCAAGGGCCTGCCGGGCAACCTGGGGCTCTGACACTATCCCCGCTTCGAGGCGCTGAGCCCGAGCGCGCCAGATGTCGCGTTCGTGGGCGAGAGAGGTATTTTCGCGCATCGTCTCCGTGAGGGTGGCGACCATTTTGGCGTGGGCGCGCTGGGCCTCATTGGCAGCCGAGAGCGCTTTTTCGAGCTGCCGCCGCAATCCACGGTTCAGCGCGTGAGCCTCGGCGAGTTCGCGGCGAAGCTGCTCATACTCACGCTGGGTACAACCTTCCAGAGTCGGCGGAAGTTCTTCCGGCTTTAACACACCCTACCTCCTCGCCAGTCGCTTACTCCACCGTTGCAAAAGCGTTCGATCGCAGGTTCACCCCCGCTTACCGTTTGGAGCGGCACGTGGAGGCTCCGCCACCCTTCCTTCCCCGGTTCGCCCGTGACGGGCACGCGCCCCGGTGAAGTCAGGACGGGCTTGCCGCCGTGGGTGAAACGGAAGGATCGCGGAGGGGTTATCTCCTCCGCGCCTCCCCCGAACGGTATAATCGCGCCCGGTGGGAGCACGTGCTATAGTATAACGACTTCGCCGCAGTTGCGCTAGGGGGTTGTGGATAACGTCATCGTCACTTCGCAGGCTCCACCATGTGGCGAGCGGCTGCCTGGCGGCAGCCGCTGGGGGTAATGAGGGGGAGCGACAGGGGGGATAAAGAGGAAAGTGGCCCGGCGCGTCTGTCGCGGCGTCGCCGAACCGATGTGAATAGTATAACAGATTTTGACGCACTGCGCTATCCGACTTTGGTCGGATTTGCCGGGGTGACGGAGGGTCGAGGGCGCCACGACGGCGCGAAGGTGACCAGGGCGGGACGGGTATGGAGGGACTAGCTCCTCTCCTACCAGTGACGAGCCGCGCGCTCCGCATCACGCTGTCAGGCAGGGCCGGCTTGCTTCGCAGTATCCCAATCCCAATCCGTTCTCAAACCCTCCTCGATTGCCTGAGGACGTTACCTGAGCGCTGCCGATGCGGTATATCTCCAGAATTCCTCGCCGCTGCCGTATCTGTGTTGCCCCGCCAGGCGCCATGTGCGGGGCGCTCAACGCCCGAATGAACGTACGTATTCCTGGGAGGGCTCCGCCTGCCCACACCCTCCCCGCCAGGGGCTTGCTTCCCGGGAGGGCGCAGCCCTCCCGGTTCCCTCCCCCACCGGGGGAGGGAACCGGGCGCCTCTCCCCGCTGAGGGGAGGC
>JBDNDG010000453.1:0-3491 GCA_046719255.1 Chloroflexaceae bacterium | reverse complement strand
GGGCGCCAGCGAGACGATCCGCATGAACTGCTTCTCGCGCAACTCGCGGGCCACTGGCCCGAAGATGCGCGTGCCGCGCGGGTTGTTCTCTTTCCCGATAATCACGGCGGCATTATCGTCGAAGCGGATGTGCGAGCCATCGGGCCGGCCATACTCTTTGGCCGTGCGGATGATCACTGCGCGCACCACCTCGCCCTTCTTCACCGCGCCGCCCGGCGTCGCCTGCTTGACCGTGGCGACGATGATGTCGCCGACCCGGCCATACTTCACCACCGAGCCACCCAGCACCCGAATGCACATGATCTCTTTGGCGCCGGTGTTATCGGCGACCTTCAAACGAGTCTGCGCCTGGATCATTGCGCTTACTCCTCACCGCGCTGGAGAATCTCCACCACCCGCCAGCGCTTGGTGCGACTCAGGGGGCGGGTCTCCTCAATGCGCACGATATCGCCCACCTTGCAGGCATTCTCCTCGTCGTGGGCGTGAAACTTGCTCGTCTTCCGAATGATCTTGCGGTAGAGCGGATGGGGCTTAAGGTAGTCCACCGCTACAACCACCGTTTTATTCATCTTATCGCTCACCACGCGCCCCACCTTCTGGGTGCGGCGCACGGCAGGCGTCTGCTCAACCTCACTCATCGTTCACCTCCTGCTCCAGCTCGCGCTCGCGCAGGATGGTTTTGATCCGCGCGATCTCCTTCTTCACCTGGCGGGGGCGAGACGTATTGGTGAGGCTCCCGGCAGCTTTCTGGAAGCGCAGGTTGAACAGCTCTTCGTAGTGCAGTTTGAGCTGCTCGCGCAGTTTGGCATCGTCCAGATTACGCAACTCACTCGCTTTCGCCACTGCTCACCTCCAGCTCCGCATCGTCGCGCGTGATAATCTTGCACTTGATCGGCAGTTTCTGGGCAGCGCGGCGCAGCGCTTCCATGGCGACTTCTTCGCGCACACCGGCCAGTTCAAACATCACGCGGCCGGGCTTCACCACGGCCACCCAGTGATCCACGCTCCCTTTGCCGCCACCCATACGGGTCTCGGCCGGTTTCTGGGTTACCGGTTTGTCCGGAAAAATCCTGATCCACACCTTACCACCGCGCTTGACATAGCCGGTGATGGTCCGACGGGCCGACTCGATCTGCCGGCTGGTGATCCACACCGGTTCGAGGGCCATCAGACCGTACTCGCCAAAGGCCACGCTGTTACCGCGATAGGAGAGGCCCTCGCTCCGTCCCTTCTGTTGTTTGCGGTACTTGGTACGCTTAGGCAGAAGCATTGTCACCCCTCCTCGAACGGCGTTCACCGCGTTCGCCACGTTCGCCGCGTTCGCCACGTTCGCCGCGCTCCGCACGCTCAGGGGCTGCCGCGCTCACCTGCTGCTCCACCCGGGCCTTCCCGAGCTGATCGGGGAACACCTCGCCCTTATAGATCCAGACCTTCACGCCGATACGCCCGTAGGTGGTATGGGCATGCACCTGGGCGTAGTCAATATCGGCGCGGAGGGTGTGGCGGGGCACGCGGCCCTCGCTCTCATTCTGCACGCGCGCCATTTCGGCGCCGCCGAGACGCCCCGAGCAGCGCACGCGGACACCCTGGGCGCCCAGGCGCATGGCGCGCTGCACCGCCTGCTTCATCGCCCGCTTGTAGCTGACGCGCTTGTTGATCTGCTCGGCAATGCTCTCGGCAACCAGTTGCGCATCCAGTTCCGGCTGGTGGATCTCCTGAATGTTCAGTTTGATCTTTTTCCCGGTGCGTTTTTCCAGGGTGCTCTTCAGTTGATCAACATTGGTGCCGCGCTTGCCGATTACGATCCCGGGCTTGGCAGTGTAAACCGTCACTTCGATCTTATTCGCCGAACGCTCGATCTCGATGCGTGAGACGCCGGCATTAGCCAGCTCCTTGGCGATCAGCTTACGCAGCTCAAGATCCTCGTGGAGTTGTTCGGTGTACGTATCCCCCTCGGCAAACCAGGTCGACTGCCAGGTCTTAATGTAACCGAGGCGGAAGCCGATCGGATGAACTTTGCGTCCCAAGAGTGCCTCCTCCTGGCAGTTAATAGTCCGCTTCATCACCAACGATCACCGTAATGTGGGTCGTTGGCTTGCGGATCTGGTTTGCCATACCGCGCGCCCGCGGCATAAAGCGCTTGAGTACCGGCCCCTGGTCGGCATAGATGTACTTGATGACCAGGGCTTTGCGATCCATAGAATAATTGTTTTCCGCGTTTGCCGCGGCCGACTTGATCGTGCGGGCCACCTCGCGGGCCGCCTTCTGCGGCATATAGTCCAGGGTTGCCAGCGCCTTGTCCACCGGCATCCCCCGCACCACGTCCATCACCAGGCGAACCTTTAACGGCGAGATGCGCACGTAGCGAGTAACTGCTTTGGCTTCCATAGTTGTACCCGTTGGAATCGCGATCCCCTCTGCGGCTACGCCACCCGGTACCGGTACAAAACGGACGTTCTCGGGAGGACGCAGCCCTCCTCGCTGGCGCGGGGCCGTCCCGCGGCGGCGTCACACCGGGACCGAAGCGGCGGTTCCTGGCAGGGCCACACCGTTCCGGGGCCTGCCCGCCGGCAAGGGTGGGGGACAAGCCGGTTCCCGCTGCGCTCAACGCAGGCGCGACGCGCGACAAACCCTGTCATTGTACCACATATCACGTTGCGCGCGCTGGCGGCCAGAACAGGCCGCTCTGACGCCCGGGCATCACTTCATCTTGCCACGTTTGTCGGCCTTCTTGCCGCCGTGGCCGCGGAAAAGCCGGGTCGGGGCAAACTCGCCGAGTTTGTGGCCGACCATATTCTCCGTAATGTAGACCGGAACGTGGCGTCGGCCGTCGTGCACCGCAATGGTGTGGCCGATCATCTGCGGGAAGATGGTCGAGTCGCGCGACCAGGTCCGCAGCACACGCTTCTCGTTCGTGCGGTTCATGGTCTCCACACGCTCGAGTAGCTTGATATCCACATACGGTCCCTTCTTCGACGAACGGGACATATCTGTACTGCCTCCTCAACGATCAGGCATGTTTTCAGGCTCAGGTGTTCCGACCTGACAACGGACTTCCCGGAGGGCCGCGCCCTCCCTGCGATACACGCTTACCCTTCTCCTGACTGCGGGCGTCTTGCCCGCATCCAGGCCGTTGCGAGCGGGACATCCGCGCGCCGGGGGTGGCGTCGTACCCCAAAGCTGAACAGGTTCCCCTGCGGGTCGGAGCGTGGTGAACCTCGGGTTCCCCGGCTCTGCGTGGAGGGCCGTGCTCTCTCAGACCCTTCCGGCAACTCGGCGCGCGATAGATTACGCTCCCCCGGCAGCGCTACGACTTGCGCCGGCGGACAATAAAGCGATCCGACCGCTTATTGTTGCGCGTCTTGACCCCACGGGCGGGCTTGCCCCACCTGGTCTTCGGCGTGCTCATACCGATAGGCGCGCGGCCCTCGCCACCGCCGTGGGGATGGTCGCGCGGGTTCATTGCCGAGCCACGCACGCGCGGGCAGATC
>JBDNDG010000452.1:0-3508 GCA_046719255.1 Chloroflexaceae bacterium | reverse complement strand
TATGTTCACACCAGCCGTCCAGGCGGCTGCGCCGCACAACGCCAGAATGAAAATACCTTACCTGATTCTTGGGAGGGCGCAGCCCTCCCGGGTCCTCCTGCTCGGGGCTATTTTCACATCAGACGCGCCACCAACAGACACCTCTATGCCAACCATCAACATCGGAACCCTGGCCGACCTTCCTGATGGAACCGGACGGGCCTTTGAGATCAACGGGCGGCGGATCGCCGTGTTTCGTGTCGCCGATGAGCTGTACGCGATCGATGACACCTGCTCCCACGCCGAGGCCTCCCTCAGCGCTGGCGAGTTCGATCCCGACGAGCTGTGCGTTGAGTGCCCGCTGCACGGCTCGCTGTTCGACGTGCGTACCGGTGTGCCCCGCACCTTCCCCGCTTTTGAACCCGTCGCTTCCTACCGCGCTTTCATCGAGGGTGACAGGGTATTTGTTGAGTATCCAGCGTAACAACTTGACTAAATCTGACGCCAGGACTACAATGGGAATGTGCCGATAACAGCTTCAAGTGCAAAGGAGCTTGTCATGAGCGGCTACGCCCATTCCGAGGTACTGGTTGATACGGCCTGGGTCGCTGACCATCTGAATGACCCGAACGTGCGGATCGTCGAGAGCGACGAGGATGTGCTGCTCTACGAAACTGGCCATATTCCCGGCGCGGTCAAGATTGACTGGGTGACCGATCTGAATGACCCGGTGGTGCGCGATTATCTTGACTCGGAGCGCTTTTCCGAGCTTCTGGCCAGCAAGGGTATCTCCAACGATACCACGGTGGTGTTCTACGGCGACAAGCATAACTGGTGGGCCACATACGCCTTCTGGGTTTTCAAGCTCTTTGGCCACAGGGACGCGCGTATTCTCAATGGCGGACGGGCAAAGTGGATCGCCGAGGGTCGCGAGCTGACGCGTGAGGTCCCCAGCTACCCCCGCGGCGTCTACGTTGCGCCGCCGCGCGATGACGCCACCATTCGTGCCTTCCGCGACCAGGTGCTCGCGCACATCAAGCGATCCGCCGACGCCGCGCTGGTGGACGTGCGCAGCCCCCAGGAGTTCAGTGGCGAGCGCACCCACATGCCTGAGTATCCCCAGGAAGGCGCCCTGCGCGGCGGTCACATCCCCACCGCCGTGAACATCCCCTGGGCCCAGGCCGTGCGCGACGATAGCACCTTCAAGAGCGCCGAGGAGTTGCGCGCGCTGTATGCGAGTAAGGGTATTACGCCCGATAAGGACGTGATTGCCTATTGCCGTATCGGTGAGCGGTCCAGCCATACCTGGTTCGTGCTCACCTACCTGCTCGGCTATCCCCGGGTGCGCAACTACGATGGGAGTTGGACCGAGTGGGGCAACAGTGTCGGATTGCCGATTGAGAAAGGGTAACGCTACCGGGTGCCGCAGGCCCGGCCCGAACCGGGTTGCGCCAGGCCTCGCCCGCGCATCATTGCTATGGACCGCCAGGCGATCATCGAGCGGTTGCTCGATCACTACGAACATCCCCGCTACCACGGCCCCCTGGCCGACGCCGACGTGGTCGTGCCTGGCGGCATTCCCGATTGCGGCGACCAGGTGACGATCTATCTCAAGGTTGATCCCGAGCGCGAGCGGGTGGCGGCACTGCGCTTCGAGGGCCAGGGTTGCAGCGTAAGCCAGGCCGCTGCCTCCATCCTGGCCGAGGCCATGCAGGGCGCCTCACTGGCAGCCATCGAGACACTTGACGACGCCGTGGCGCTGGAACTGGTCGGCTACGAAGTCGTCCGCGCCCGGCCGCGCTGCGCTACCCTGGCTCTGCACACCCTTCAGGCTGCCGTGCTGGCCTACCGGCGCCGGCAGCGGCAGGCGCCTCACCAGGAGACGCGATGACCACGGCCCTCGATCTGATCGGCGAGACCCCGCTCGTCCGGCTCACCCGTCTGGGCGCGGACCTGGCGCCCGGCGTGGAACTCTACGCCAAGGCGGAGTGGTACAACCTCGGCGGCTCGGTGAAGGATCGCCCGGCGCTGTGGATGATCCGCGATGGCGAGCGCAGGGGCCTGCTGCGCCCCGGGATGCGCATTGCCGATGCCACCAGTGGGAACACCGGCATCGCCTACGCCACTATCGGCGCGGCCCTGGGCTACGGCGTGACCCTGGCCCTCCCCGCCAATGCCAGTCCCGAGCGTCGGCGCACCCTGCGCGCCCTCGGCGCCAGCCTGATCCTCACCGACCCCGCCGAAGGGATGGACCTCGCGATTGCCACCATTCGTCAGCTTGTCGCCCGCGAGCCTGAACGCTACTTCTACCCCGACCAGTACAGCAACCCCGCCAACCCCCAGGCTCACTATGAGACCACCGGGCCGGAGATCTGGCGTCAGACAGGGGGCCGGGTGACGCACTTCGTCGCCGCCCTGGGCACCAGCGGCACCTTCATGGGGGTAACGCGGCGCCTGCGGGAGCTGAACCCCACCGTGCGGGCCATCGCCGTGCAACCCGATGGCCCCTACCACGCCCTGGAGGGCGTCAAGCACATGGCCTCGACCCGTCTCGTTCCGCCGATCTATGACCCGGCGACGCCCGATGCCGTCCTGGAGGTAAGTAGCGAGGCGGCCTTTGCCACTGCCCGGCGCCTGGCTCGCGAGGAGGGGTTGCTGGTTGGCATCTCGGCGGCTGCCAATGTCACCGCTGCGCTTCAGGTGGCGCGCGATCTGCACGCCGGGGTGGTGGTGACCATCCTCTGCGATAGTGCCAATCGCTACCTCAGCGAACGCTTCTGGGAGGATCCGGGCTTCGAGCAGGGCAGCGGGATTTGATGGCGCAAATGCCCCTCGAGTGCCCCGACCAACGGGGAGGGGTCTGGGGAAGCCTGGTTTCCCCTACTGTCCAGATCAGGAAACGAGAATGAAACACGCTTCCCTTACGCTTGCGCCCTCTGCGGCCGCAGCGATCGCGGCTCACGCTGAGGCCACCTACCCCGATGAGTGCGTTGGCCTGCTCCTGGGGCGGCTCGAGGGCGCCCGGAAACTGGTTCTGGAAGCGTTTCCGGTGGAGAACCGCTGGAACGGCCAGGTCCAGCTTAGCCCGAGCGATGATCCAACCTCGCGGCGCGATCGCTTCTACCTCGACCCGCGCGACTACCTGCGCGCCGACCGAGCGGCGATGGCGCGGGGCCTGGAGATTGTCGGCTGCTATCACTCGCACCCCGACGCGCCCGCTACGCCCTCCGAGCGCGATCGGGTTGGTGCCCAGGCCATCGGCGGGTCGGGTTTCGCCTTCGTCATTCAGGCGGTACGCCAGGGCCGCGCCGCTGAAGTGACGAGCTGGTTGCTGGTTGACTCCGGTGCGCGCTTTGAGGCAGAGGTCGTTGCAATTGCCGATGGCCAGTAACGTGAACATAGCCCGCGCACGGGAGGGTTTGGGAGGGTGTCGCCCTCCCAGGAAGCATGAATATTTTCATTCTGATGTGAAAAGAGCCCGCGCGCGAGAGGGTTTGGGAGGGCGCAGCCCTCCCAAGAATCGATAGTT
>JBDNDG010000451.1:0-3510 GCA_046719255.1 Chloroflexaceae bacterium | reverse complement strand
TAGTACAGCGTTGGCTTGGTCACATCCGCGGCGCGGATGATATCGTTGATCGAAACGGCTTTATAGCCCCGTTGCAGAAAGAGGTGGCTGGCGGCGTCAACGATCTTCACCGCCGTGGGGCTGCTGATAGGTTCGAGATCCGGCATTGGAGATCCTGTCTGACCGGTCAGTAAATAAAAGAAGCCAAAATATTCCGTAACTTTACCGACCGGTCAGGAAGAGTATACACCTCCTGTGCAAGCTTGTCAAGTCTTTGCACAGACTTCTCAGGGCTGACATGACCATGAGGGTGGCAGGCCCACCGCCCCGGCCCCCCGCGCCCTGAGCAGGAGCAGGGGGAGCGGGCGTCGCAGTGCTCCGTGTGGGCGCCCCTGCTTCAAAGGGCTTACCTGATCTGGAATAAACTTCCTGATGTGGCAACACGCCTCGGAGACGGGGGGAAACGGAGCCAATGAATGGGAAACGAAGAAACGCATGCGAACGGTGTGCATAACTCTGCCCAGGGATACGCGCCAACCCGGCAGCCGCGCGCGCATGAGCGCCATGATCCTCGCCTGCCGTGAACGCGACGGTTTCGTGACACCCGTTGCAGGGCTGCGCCCTCCCAGGAGCATCTCCTGTCATTGCTGTAGCGGTGCGTCCAGTACGTCACGGGGCATGCTGAGCGAAACCGCCGCCCTTCGACTGCGCTCAGGGCGGCGACTTCGCGAAAGGTGACGCGGAACGTGCCGGATGCGCCATGGAGTGCGTGGCGCAGCCGCGTGGACGACTGACAGGATCCTGTCATCCTGGGCGGTGCCGAACGCCCCCGACAGGCACGTTGACTCTGATAGCTGTGCCGTGTATCGCACAGGTTGCTGCCAGGGCGTTGCCGGCGTCACTGGCAACGCGCCGCTGCGCACCACCTTTGTGGACGGGGACACCGGGGCGGGCGCCGGCCGCTCCGGGCCTGCCCCGAACCACGATCGTGAGTGTGTATCAAGCTGGATGAAGGCCATGCTCTCTCGCCGACGTCTCTTGCGCCTGTTGGGCGCCACGGTTGCAACGGTCGCTGGCGCGCGCCTCGTCCGCGCGCAGGAACCCCCGACCCGGATCTACCTCCCACTCGTCAGCGGAGCCGAGCCGGTTCCGGAGCCGTTGCCCACCCCGGAGCCGTTGCCCACCCCGGCCCCGGAGCCATTGCCGACGCCCTCCCCCGGCCCCGCTCCGGGCGTATGGCCCAACGACAGCGGCTATTTGCTCGCTCCGCCCTCGGGAACGCCCGAGCAAGCCATTGCCTGGTTCGCTGCTCGCTCGACGCTCTACACTCCCTACGACATTACGTCCATTGTCCAGGCCTATGCCCGCATCGGGGTCGCAGCCGGAGTAGACTGGTTCCTGGCCCTGGCGCAGTGTGCGCACGAAACCGGCAGCCTCACCTCCTGGTGGTGCGCCCGGCCCCGCCGTAACCCGGCCGGTATCGCGGTGACCGGCGCAACGCTGCCTGGCTCGCCCGAATATCCCCCCGGTCGCAATTGGGCCTGGGACGGCCTGGTCTGGCGCGAAGGGGCCAGTTTCGCCGCCTGGGACAGCGACTCAGTACGGGCGCACCTGGGGCGCTTGCTGGCATACGCGCTGCCTGCTGGTCTGGGCACACCCTACCAGCAAGAGTTGATCGCCTACGCCCTGGAGGTACGCGGCCTGTCGGCGGCCTACCGCGGAGTGGCCTCAACGATGACTGATCTGAATGGACGCTGGGCCGTGCCCGGCACCGAGTACGGCCAGCGTATCCTGAGCCTGGCTGCGCGGATGCGCGCCGGGTGATACCAATGCTGCTTGAAGGCATCGTATGGGATCAGCTCCACACCTCTACAGCGCTGCAGCTCCACAAAGCCCTGTGTGGAGCTGTGGAGCTGTGGAGATAAACCGGACCGTGCGGTACTCCAGCTCCCTCTGGTATGAGAACCACCACGGCTTGTGAAATCTCCACTCTTGCCGCGGGGCGCGCCAGGCGCCCCGTAGCCCATTGTGGCGGGCTAAAACGCCTCCTGGCGCCAGCGCATGCTTTTCCTTGACTCACCCCTGCTGCGGTTCTATAATGAGCCTATGTTAAGCACCCCTTAACCTCTGGTTCAGGAGGCGCCGATATGGGGGCAAAAACACACATCGCGAAGAACTGTTCCCTCAGGGGCGCGTAGGCACACGCCTGCGGCGCCCCTGATGTTTTTCTCGTTGCTGAGCGGAGCGTCCTGAACACGGTAGTTCAGACATAACAGGAGGTAAGCGATGCATTCCGACCTGATTGGCAAGATCGAGAAAGCCCGCCGCTACGCTGAGGAGCCAGAGCGGATCAAGTTTAACGAGCTCAAGGTCACCTTCCACGGCGGAAACAGCAATCACACTATTTCGTTCCACGGCGGTCACTGGCACTGTGATTGCTCGTTTTTCCAGGTCTGGACCACATGCGCCCACGTGATGGCGCTGCAGCGTATTCTGCAGCCGATGCTGACCGCGGAGGCCTTGCACGTCGATCTGCCGATCCCGGAACACAATTTGACCGAGGAGAGCGTCGCCGCATAGCGCGCAGCATGGTGACCCCGGACTCGGCGCGCCCCGCGGGATGGGAGGAGTCAGGAGGGCACGGCCCTCTCGCGAACATGGTGTTCATCCCTATGGCGCGCGCCGGAGCCGCAAGGGTGACCAGCGTGAAAACAGAATTCATATGAAAAGGTTTGGGAGGGCACAGCCCTCCCTTTTTATATTCTGCACAGTAGCGGAGCGAGCCGCCTATGCCTCTGATCATTGCCCACCGGGGCGCCTCGGCCTACGCCCCCGAGAACACCATGGCCGCCTTCGAACTGGCTCGCCAGCAGGCCGCCGATATGATCGAACTCGACGTGCGGCGCACTGCCGATGGGCAGCTCGTGGTGTTCCACGATGAGACGACCGAACGCTGGAACGGCCAGGCTCTCCCCGTTGCTCACTGCACGCTGGCGGAGCTTCAGGCCCTGGACATCGGCGGCGAACGCGTACCGGAGCTGGAGGAGGTGCTGGAGTTCGCCCGCGCAACCGGTATGCGGCTCAACATCGAGCTGAAGACCGCCGACACAGTCGCCCGTTGCGCCGAACTGCTGTACGTCTTCGGCCTGGTTGAGCACGTGATCGTCTCGTCGTTCAGCGAGGCAGCCCTGCGCGACCTGCGCGCCATCGCGCCGGCGGTGCCCCGCGCCTACCTGATGGGGAGCCACACGTTTCATCCCTCGGTGCGCGCCCGTGAACTCTGGCCCTTCTTCGCCCTCCGCGCCGTTGAGGCCGTCGCATGGCACCCTTACTACGACCTTCCCATGCTCGACCGGCTCGTTCCCCTGGTTCGTCGCGCCGGCTATCAGGTCAATGTCTGGACGGTGGACGACCCGGACCGCATGCGCGCCCTTGCCGCTCTGGGCGTAAGTGGCATCATCACCAACCGGCCCGACCTGGCCCGCCAGGTGTTGCAGTCGTAGAGCCGGCCCGGCGGGCCCGCGCCCGCCC
>JBDNDG010000450.1:0-3522 GCA_046719255.1 Chloroflexaceae bacterium | reverse complement strand
GTGGGGAAACCCGGTTTCCCCGTATGTTCGCATCAACCGTCTATGCGGCTGCGCCGCACAACGCTAGAACGAACATACCCATTCCCGGGAGGGCTGCGCCCTCCCACACCCTCCCCTCAGGGAGGGACGTGGGGAAACCCGGTTTCCCCGTATGTTCACATCAGGATTTGGGCGGGCGCTGCCCGCCCAAGAAAAACCCCCTGTCAAACGACAGAGGGTGAAGGTGCAGACACAAGGGGAACTGGCCGAGGCGTATTCCAGTTCAGGGAAGGGGCGACTAGTACCGGCGTGCGCCGCCGTAGCCGCCGCGCTCACCGCTATCGCGGCGGGGACCGCGGAAGCCGCCCTTATCTTCAGCTTCGTTCACACGGATCGGCCTGCCGGCCACGGCCAGGCCATCAGTCGCACGAATCACAGACGACACATCCTCAACGTCCATTTCGACAAACCCGAACCCGCGCGAGCGGCCTGTATCGCGATCATAGATAACCCGCGCGCTCTGGACATCGCCATGCTGGCTGAACACGCCCTCCAGCATCTGATCATCGACGCTCCAGGCCAGGTTGCCGACAAAGAGCTTCACTTGCATTCCGGTCCAACTCCTGCGTGCCAGGCCGTCGCCGTAGCACAGCAATGGCAGGGAAATCCCCTGCGCTCCTCACTTCAGTCTATGCCATACGGCGCACCGCGCACACCTCGCCTCGCCTGGCGTGCAACGGCGTCACAACGTCCCGTGCTGTGCCTCGGGCCTGGAGGTCGTGCGGACGGGGAGACCGGGGGTACCGGGGAAACTCGCGCTGCTACGTGACGCTGCTTGTAACCGAAAGTTTACCACAGCCATGCTCATTTGAGAAGTCCTTTTTTCAGATTAATTGCAAAAATTGTGCAACACTTGACACTCGGTGGAATATTAAAGGATGATCAAACAGTAATACGTTAACGAACAGTTGCATATGCAACTGAGTAATCTGGTTTGGTACAACGAGGCCGGTCAGTGCAGGCAAAGAAAAGGCCATTCGCTGTGAAGCATGGTGCGAAGAATGTTGGTTCGAAGGTGGCACGCCCCGTTGATTTCACAGTCGGACGAGGCGCGCCAGAGCGAGTTGGACCTGAGTGAACGTATGCGGAAACCGGTTTTCCCTATGCCCCTCCCTGAGGGGAGGGCGTGGGAGGGCGCAGCCCTCCTGAGAAACAACCCCTTTTCATCTTGTATGGGTGGGGCGTAGCCGCACGAACGCCCGGTATGCATCTATGTCCCCTTGCAATAGCGCTCCAACCAGTCCAGGGTCCGGCGCAAATGGTCGGCGCGATGGTCGGGTTCGCCGCTGCGAGTGAGCTCGTGTCCTTCGCGGGGATAGCGCACCAGTTCAACGACCTTTTTCTGGCGACGGAGAAAAGCGAAGAGTTGTTCGGCCTCACTGATCGGCACACGATAATCGAGTTCACTGTGCAAGAGCAGCAGCGGCGCATTGATCTTGTGGGCATGGGCCAGAGGCGAGTGCTCCCACAGCTCCTCGGCCAGTTCCCAGGGGTAGCCATCGAATTCAATCTCGATCAACTCGTGCGCGTCCGACGTGCCGTGGAGGCTGATCAGATGGTATACGCCACGGGCGGCTACGCCGCAGGCGAAACGGTCAGAGTGGCTGAGCAACCAGGCGGTCATATACCCACCGTAGGAGCCGCCGGTCACCCCGATCCGCTGCGGGTCCACCCGGCCGGTTGCGATGAGCGCCTCGACCCCGGCCAGAATATCCGGAGCATCGGCCTCGCCCCAGCGCCCGCGAATGGCATCGCGCCAGCCTTCGCCGTAGCCGTCGCTGCCACGGGGATTGCAGAAGAACACCACGTAGCCGGCGGCTGCCAGCACCTGCCATTCATGCCACATGGTACGCACCCCTGGCCCCCACATCGTATGCGGGCCCCCGTGGATGCAGACAACCAGCGGAGCGGGCGGTCTGTCCTTCGCAAGCTCCGGCGGATAGAGCACCCAGCCCTGCACTTCCTGCTGATCGGGCGCCAGGTAGCGCAACTCCTCGATTGGCGCGATGATGCGCTGATCGAGGAGCGGCTGGTTAATCGCGGTCAGGCGGCGCTCGACGCCATCGGGTGCGCGGAGATACAGGTCACAGGGGTTATCCGCGCTCCCGGCGATGAAGGCAATGGTGCCATCACGGGCCACGTCAAACTCGCTCACGATGCGCCGCCCAGCGACCAGGGTCTCTCCGCCGTGGAAGGTGGGAGTGCCCGGCAATCCGATACTGTAGACATGCGTATCACCGTACCAGCCGGCGGTGAAGAGCACACCCGCGCCATCGGGACGCCAGAGGAAGCGTTCCACATCCAGGTCGGTATGCGCGGTCAGGTCGGTAATCTCGCCACCCGCAGCGGCGATGATTGCCACCCGGCTACCTTCGCCCAGCAATCGCGCCTCGCTGAGGCGGCGAAAGGCGATCAGGCTCCCATCGGGGGAGGGCTGGGGATCGAAATACGAGAAGCCGGCTGCCGTGAGCGCGGTGGGCCTCTCGCCCGTCAGAGGCACGCGCAGCACATCGTAGTAGGCAAAGAGCGAATCGGCCTCGGGATCGCGTGTCGCTGTGGTGAGCAAGGCGGCGCCGTCGGGCATCCAGGCCGGTGGACCAAAGTGCAGGTCACCGTCGGTGAGGCGTCGCGGCGTGGGCAACGTGGCAATATCTCCTTCAGGAACATCTACCACGTAGATGTGGCGGCGGCGATCATCGAAAAAACTCGTCCCGCCACGGTAGGGCAGCCGGGTAATCACCCGCGGATCGCTCTTCCGCTCTTCGTCGTGCCGGCGCTGCTCCTCGGCGCGCTTTGCCTCCCAGGCGTCAGCGGGGGGCGGCAGCGGCTCCCCGCTATCTTCACGGCGACGCTCCTCCTCGCTCACCAGCGCAAGGAAGGCGATCTTCCGCCCATCGGGACTCCAGGCCGGATCAGTGGCGCCGTTGGGCATAGCCGTGAGTTGCTGGGCCTCACCACCATCACGGGCAATCAGGTAGATCTGCTCCCGGGTGTCGTGCCGGTTGGAGACAAAGGCTATGCGCGTTCCGTCCGGACTCCAGCGCGGCTGTCGATCCTGGGGCCCGCCTGCCGTGAACCGGCGTGGCAAGCCGCCCCCGGCGGGCGCCAGGTAGATTGCCCGGCGGTAGCGATTGGCGCGTCGCTCCACCGTCACGTGAACATAGGCAACGCTCTGCCCATCCGGGCTGATACGCACATCTTCCAGCCACCCCAATTCGTACAGATCGTCTATGCTTATGCGCGATCGTGTCATTGTCACAGCGTTTTGCTCGTCTTTCAGGGGTCTGCGCGGCTGCGCCGCACGCTGCCAGGATGCACATGGGTTGTTTCCTGCAAGGGCTGCGCCCTCCCACACCCTCTCCACAGGGAGGGGTGTGGGAAACCCGGTTTCCCCTCTTTATCATATCAGACGGTCATGCGGCTGCGTCGCACAACCCCGGAATGAAAATAATAGTTATGTTCCTGGAAGGGCGCGGCCCTCGC